>NZ_JAUTYR010000072.1:0-7575 GCF_041946035.1 Pseudomonas sp. AMR01 | reverse complement strand
CGAGTGGTGGGGCGGAGCGTTTTTGGTTACTTTTTGCGCTCTTCAAAAAGTGACCCGCTGTAAGAGCGGAACCAATTCAAGCCGTTACCGCAGCAACGGATATGTACCCCAAGCTAATTCCCAGCCCAACCCCCAAAAAAAAGGCCCGCATCACGCGGGCCATTTTTCCAACTCAAGTGCCAATCAACCCGCCACCAACACCCGAATCGCCTCCAGTCGCAACGCCGCTTTATCAAGCATGGCCAACCCTTGCTCACGCTGACTCCGCAGGGCTACCAGCTCACTGTCACGTACCGTCGGGTTAACCGCTTGCAACGCGGTCAGTCGCGCCAGCTCTTCATCGGTATCCGCCGCCAGACGACGCTTCGCCTCAGCCACACGCTCGATGTGGCGCGGGCTGATTTTCTCTTCGCCGGCATTGATCCGTGGCGTCAGTTGGTCACGCTGGGCCTGGATAAACTTGTTGGCGCTGGCGCGTGGCACGCTTTCCAGCTGGTCGTTCAAGGTTTCAAACGACACACGGCCCGACAGGTCATTGCCATTAGCGTCCAGCAAGCAGCGCAATGCAGCAGGCGGCAGATAGCGACCCAGTTGCAGCGAGCGCGGTGCAACCACTTCGCTGACGTAGAGCAGTTCCAGCAACACGGTGCCCGGCTTGAGCGCCTTGTTCTTGATCAGCGCCACGGCGGTGTTGCCCATGGAACCGGACAGCACCAGGTCCATGCCGCCTTGCACCATCGGGTGTTCCCAGGTGATGAACTGCATGTCTTCGCGCGACAGTGCCTGGTTGCGGTCGTAGGTGATGGTCACACCTTCGTCGTCGCCGAGTGGGAAGCTGGCGTCGAGCATTTTTTCGCTCGGCTTGAGGATCAGCGCGTTTTCCGAATGGTCTTCGCTGTCGATGCCAAACGCGTCGAACAGGGTTTCCATATAGATCGGCAGGGCGAACTGGTCGTCTTGCTCAAGGATGTCTTCAACCAGTGCATCGCCTTCACCGGCGCCGCCGGAGTTGAGCTCCAGCAAGCGGTCGCGACCGGTGTGCAGCTCTTGTTCCAGGCGCTCGCGTTCGGCACGGGCTTCGTCGATCAGGGCTTGCCACTCGCCGTCATCGGCGTTTTCCAGCAGCGGCAGCAGGCGTGGGCCGAATTGATGCTGCAAGGCGTTGCCGGTCGGGCAGGTATTGAGGAACGCGTTCAGCGCTTCGTGGTACCACTGGAACAGACGCTCTTGCGGGCTGGTTTCCAGGTACGGTACGTGCAGTTCAATCACGTGCTTCTGGCCGATCCGGTCCAGACGGCCGATCCGCTGTTCCAGCAGGTCGGGGTGGGACGGCAGGTCGAACAGCACCAAGTGGTGAGAGAACTGGAAGTTACGGCCTTCACTGCCGATTTCCGAACAGATCAGCACTTGGGCGCCGAACTCTTCATCGGCGAAGTAGGCGGCGGCGCGGTCACGTTCGAGGATGTTCATACCCTCGTGGAACACCGTGGCCGGAATGCCGGAGCGCACGCGCAGGGCGTCTTCCAGGTCCATGGCAGTTTCGGCGTGGGCGCAGATCACCAGCACCTTGGTGCGCTTGAGCATTTTCAACTGGTCGATCAGCCACTCGACCCGTGGGTCGAAGCGCCACCAGCGGTTTTCTTCTTCAATATCCGGCTGCGACTGGAAGCTGACTTCCGGATACAACTCGGCGTGCTCGCCCAGCGGCAACTCAAGGTATTCGTCCGGGTTGGGCAGCGGGTAGGCGTGCAGCTTGCGCTCCGGAAAACCTTGCACGGCGGCGCGGGTATTACGGAACAGCACGCGGCCGGTGCCGTGGCGGTCGAGCAGCTCACGCACCAGGCGCGCGCTGGCTTCGGTGTCACCATCGTTGACGGCGGCGAGCAGTGCTTCACCTTCGTTGCCGAGGAAACCCTGGATGGTTTTGTGCGCTTTGGGTGACAGGCGGCCCTTGTCCAGCAGCTCCTGTACGGCTTCGGCCACCGGGCGATAGTTTTCGCTCTCGGCGCGGAAGGCGTGCAGGTCGTGGAAGCGGTTCGGGTCCAGCAGGCGCAGGCGCGCGAAGTGGCTGTCCTGGCCCAGCTGTTCCGGGGTGGCGGTCAGCAGCAGCACGCCCGGGATTACTTCGGCGAGTTGTTCAACCAATGAATATTCAGCACTGGCCTTTTCTTCATGCCACACCAGGTGGTGGGCTTCGTCGACTACCAGCAAGTCCCAACCGGCGGCAAACAGAGCGTCCTGAGCCTTCTCGTCGTCCACCAGCCATTCCAGCGCGACCAGCGCGAGCTGGGTGTCTTCGAACGGGTTGGTGGCATCGCTTTCGATAAAGCGCTCTTCGTCGAACAGCGCCACTTGCAGGTTGAAGCGGCGGCGCATTTCCACCAGCCACTGGTGCTGCAGGTTTTCCGGTACCAGGATCAGCACGCGGTTGGCGCGGCCCGACAGCAGTTGGCGATGGATCACCAGGCCGGCTTCGATGGTTTTACCCAGGCCCACTTCATCCGCCAGCAAAACCCGTGGCGCGATGCGGTCAGCGACTTCACGGGCAATGTGCAGTTGGTGAGCAATAGGTTGCGCACGCACGCCACCCAAGCCCCACAGCGAAGACTGCAATTGGCGGCTGGTGTGTTCCAGGGTGTGATAACGCAGCGAAAACCAGGCCAGCGGGTCGATCTGCCCGGCGAACAGACGGTCGCTGGCCAGGCGGAACTGGATGAAGTTGGAGAGCTGGGTTTCCGGCAGGGTGACCTGCTCGTTCTGCCCATTGAGGCCTTGGTAGACCAGCAGGCCGTCGACATCGTCGACTTGCTGTACGGTCATTTTCCAGCCTTCAAAATGGGTGATGGAGTCACCCGGCGAAAACCTCACGCGAGTGAGGGGCGCATTCCGTAGCGCATACTGGCGAGTCTCGCCAGTGGCCGGATAGAGCACGGTCAACAAGCGGCCGTCCTGTGCCAGAACGGTGCCTAACCCCAGCTCTGCTTCGCTGTCACTTATCCAGCGTTGCCCCGGTTGATACTGCTGCGCCATGCTGCCTGACTCCCGCCGTGAAAAAGCCGACTATCTTAACGGAACAACACCCCCCGCCCAAGGACTCTGACAAAAACTACTCCGTTTACGCAAAGGTTCGGGAGCCGGATCGACGGGTGGCGGGCACTTGGGAGTGTCTACTCGGTCACAGCTTGGCGAGGCAGGGCTCAAGTCGCCCCGCATGTAGCCGACAGCCTGTAGACCAGGAGAGTAATCATTATGTTGCCACCCATGCTGCCCGTCAGCGTTGTGCCGGTCACGTCACAACTTGACCCGGCGCGTCAGAAGCCGGATATCCCGCCCGTGGTGCCCGTGCAAGCGGGCTCCAACGAAAGCACGATCGACCTGAAAAAAGGCGATTCCGAGCAGTCGACGTTTCTTCTGCGCGAAGAACAGCGCCGCCAGCAAGAACAGCAGAAACGCCGGCGCGAAGCCGAAGAAGACTCTGCGCAGCACCTGGCGATTCCCGGCGACCTGTTGAATGCCGACAACACCGTGCCGGTGGTGCCGTTGATCGAAGACGCACCGCGCCAGGGTTTGTGGGTCGACGTCGAGGTTTAATCGCGCAATGCCGTTAACGCCGCTATCAGCAGGTCGATGTCGTGGTCATTGTTGAGCGGGCTGACAGAGAGTCGCGCGATGCTCGCCAGGCCACGCGCCTGCATGTCCAGCGGTGTATACGCCACGCCATTGGCGCCGATGTTGATGCGCTGCAAGCCCAGGCGCCGCTTGAGTTCGAAGGCGTCCCAACCGGCGAGGTTGAAGGCGATCAATCCTGAGTTAGCAGTGCCCAAGTCGCGTAGGGTAATGCCCGGGATCTCACGCAAGGCTTCGCGGATTCGCTGGCTGACCTGTAGGACTCTTTCCCAGGTGCGTTCCACGCCCAACCGGTTTACTTCCTGCACCGCATTGCCCAATCCTGCCAGCAAGGCGAACGATACTTCACTGGTTTCAAAACGCCGCGCGTCGTCGCGCAGTTCATAACCCTCGGCGGTCCACGGCGCCGAGAGCACGTCGCGCTGGGCGGGGTTTAGTTGGTGCAGGAACTCCGGTCGCACATACATCAGCGCCGTGCCGCGCGGCCCGCGCAGGTGTTTACGCCCGGCCGACTTGAGCACATCACAGTGCAGCGCTTGCACATCCACCGGCAATTGCCCGACGGCCTGGCCGGCGTCGATGAAGTAGGCAATGCCGTGGCGCCTGGCCACTTCGCCGATGGCTTCCGCGGGGTTGATCAGGCCGCCGTTGGCCGGGAGCCACGTGAGGTCAATCAGCTTTACGTTGGCATCGATCATCGACGCCAGCGCTTTCGGGCAGACCGCGCCGGTTTCATCGCAAGGGATGACTTCGACCCGCGCCCCCGCCTTCACGGCCCATTCCATGCTCGCCAGGTTGCCGCCCCATTCATGGCGGCCCACCAGAATTCGATCGCCGGGCCGCCACTGGCCGAGCGCCTGGAACGCCATGCTCCAGGCTGTCGAGCCGCTGCTGGTAAAGGCAATCGAGGAGGCGGGTGCATTGAGCAATTGCCCGGCCGCACGCCGGGCTTTTTCCACCAGCACCGCACCGTGCTCGCCAGCTTCCATCGGACCATCGCGCGCTTCGCGTTGCAGTTGGTCGACAATCGCATCGAGGGTCGCCTGGCTGGGCAGCGAAGCTCCGGCGTGGTTGAAGTGCACGATGCCCGACTGGCAGCCGGGCGTTTCATCACGCAGGCGCTGGAGTTCAAACGGGCTCACGGTTGCAGCTCGAAAATCGCGTCAACCTCCACCGCCACGCCGGCGGGCAGGCTGGAAACTCCCACGGCGGTGCGCACGTGTCGACCTTTTTCACCCAGCGCGTTGACCAGCAAGTCTGAAGCGCCGTTGGCGACGAGGCTCTGGCTCTTGAAGTTGCCGCTGGCGGCGATGAAGACGCCCAGGCGCAACAGACGTACCAGGCGCGACAAGTCATCACCCAGCGCATGGCTCAACTGCCCCAACAGGCCCAATGCCGCCAGTTGCGCCGCCTGAGCGCCTTCTTCGTCGCTGAGGGATTCACCCAGTCGGCCTATATAGCCGGGCTTGCCGTCCAGCATCGGGATTTGCCCGGAGACGAACAGCTGGTTCCCACTGATCACGTAGTTGATGTAGTTGGTCGCCGGCTGGCCGGGCGTCGGCAGCGTCAGGCCGAGGGCTTGCACGCGTTGGCGCAGGGAGTTGCTCATGGTCATTCCTCTTGGGCTAAGAGGTTTGAGCATGTGGGCGAGGGCGGTGGGGCGACAAACGCAAAGATCTCACACGACGTATCGAAAAAACTCACGCGTTGGCGCAGGTTTCCTTTAACCACTCGCTGAAACACTCGGCGGCTTCGCTGGCAGGGCCCTGCGGGGCAATCAGCCAGTAGCCGATTTCGCTGCGGTAGGGTGGCCAATCGAAGGCTTCCACCAGGCTGCCGTCTTCAAGCTTGCGTGCGATCAAACGGTGCCGGCCCATGGCGATGCCCTGACCGGCCACAGCGGCTTCGGCCACGATGTTGTAATCGTGGAGCATCACGCGCGGGTGGTTGGCGAGGTCCACTTGATAGTGCGCGGACCAATCCGTCCACTCGAATGGCCGGTGCGAGGTGGCCATCAATAATGGGCCGTTGTGCAATTGGCTGGCTTTGAACGCCGGGCTGCACACGGGTGAAATGGCCTCATCCATCAGGCGCGTGGCGTGTACATCGGGCCAGTCGCCCTTACCGTAACGAATGGCCAAATCGACCTCGGCCGCCGCGACGTTTGCCAGTTGAATCGCCGGTAGCAGCTCCACCTGGATATGCGGATAACGGTGCAGAAACCCGGCCAGTCGCGGGGCCAGCCACAGCGTGGCAAAAGAGGCCAGCAAGCCGATGCGCAGCACCGTGGCACTCGGCGCGACGCGTTGCGTGCGGGTGGCGGCGGCGATGGCGTCAAGCGCGGGGCGGATTTCGTCGTAGTAATGCTGGCCGTCGGCGGTCAGATTGATCGCTCGGGTACGTCGGATAAACAACGGTTTGCCCAGATGCTGTTCGAGTTTATGCACCTGGTGGCTCAAGGCGCTTTGCGTCACCGACAACTCGTTCGCCGCCTTGATAAAACTCAAGTGCCGCGCCACAGCTTCAAAGGCGCGCAGGGCAAGCAGCGGGGGAAGGTCCTTGTGCAATGCCACCGGGGGGCGCCTCTTGAGAGTGGGTTGAGCTTGCCGATTTTGAGTGATTACCGGTATTTTGTCGCGCGTTGATGTGTCGTCGGTGTTTATGCATTGTTTAAGGACAAGCCTTACATACGCCTTCTCACGGCTGGGGAAAGCTTCACGTTTTTCTGGAGACCGTAACGATGAAACAGTATGTGAAGACCGGCGTGCTCGGTTTGGGTTTGGCAGCGGTGCTTTACGGCGGCGTACAGGCCAGCGAGTCGCCGTTGGTGGGCGCCTGGCGGCTGGTGGGTTACCAGGTTGAATCTCAGGACACCCATGAGAGGATCCCTGCCATGGGGGATCGGCCTACCGGGCGCGTCATCTTTACCGCCGATCACCGCGTGGCTTTCGTATTGACCGGTGAGGGAAGGCAGGCAGGCAAATCGGATGCGGAAAAGTCAAAGTTGTTGAGCACTTTGGTCGCCTATACCGGCATCGAGCGGGTCGAGGGTAACCAGTGGTGTACGCGCGTTGACAGTGCCTGGGACCCGGCGTGGGTCGGTACCGAGCAGTGCCGTGAATTTCGCATTCAGGGTGACACCCTGCAGGTGCTGACGCCCTGGCGACAAATGCCGAACTGGCCGGGCACCACGCGTTCCATTATTACGTTTGAGCGCGATAAATAAGCGCGAGAGGGTATCTACAGGCGCGAGGATTTTTACTCAGGTATTTGCCGTCGTGCGGGGGAGGCCGCATTATTAGGGCATTCCCGCCACGACGTAAGCCAAGCCATGAGTGATGACGACAAGCTGATCGACCTGAATGCCGAACGTGCCAAGCGCGTGCATGACTTGAATGACAAGCGCCTGAATGAAGTGCGCCAGGCGTTTGAACAGGCAATGCCGCTGGGTAAAGTTAAGAAAAAGTCGAAGAACAAACCGAAAAAGCGTTGAACCCACCTGCATCTATTGATGCAGGTCAGGTATTTCCCTTCTTTATGCCCTGTTGTGTGCGGCATTGATCCCCGTCAATTTTTTAATCCGCGTTCTCCATTAACTTGGCCCTATCGCAACAGGGCACGAGCAGGAGGCCGGTCATGTTTTTCGATAATGTGGTGTTTGCCGGAGTGCTGACGGTCAGCCTCATGGTGGTGTTTTTTGTAGGATTCGGGATTTTTATCTGGAAGGACGCTAATAAGCGTAAAGAACCGTAAGTCTTTCCTGATGTATGAGCACGCAAGGCATTTTGGGCGACTTCGGTCGCCCTTTTTTTTGTGTTTTGTTTGTGTACATATCCGTTGTTTGGGGTGTGGCTGGTAATGGTTTGGCTCTTACAGCCAGCCCTTTCAAGGTCTTTAGGCAGAACAGACGATAAGTACCCCGTGGCGAGCGGGCTTGCCCCGCGTTGG
>NZ_JAUTYR010000071.1:0-8580 GCF_041946035.1 Pseudomonas sp. AMR01 | reverse complement strand
GAGTGGTGGGGCGAAGACCTTTTGGTTACTTTTGGGGCGTTTGCCAAAAGTGACCCGCTGTAAGAGCGGAACCAATTCAAGCCATCACCCAAACAACGGATATACACACCAACCCAAGAGCCCAAGCAGGCTATCAGCTATAGTGCCCGACGACGTTGAAAGGGAGACCCGTTGTGCGAATAGCGTTTTTATTGTCCGCTTGTCTGTTTTGCCTGGGCGCGCAAGCGGCGCCGGTAGATGTAGCCAGCCTCGACCGCGGCACCTGGCCCGAAAAACTCAGCAGCCCAGCGCTGTTCGACGTCGCCTCACGCGCCGAAATCCTGATGTTCGCCCACAGCCTCCTGGCCAGCGAAAACCAGGACGAGGCCGCGCTCAAACAACGTTTGGGCCTGAAAATCATCAACCTGGCCTCCATCGACGACCTGCGCCGCCAGCTCTGGCAACGCCTGCTTGAAAACTACACCGCCGCCCAACAAAGTTGCGAAGAAGACGCCTCCTTCTGCTTCCTGATCGAAAGCATGGACGACCTGCGCGAACAAGCCGGCAAGTTCCAGATCAGCGACAACTCCTTCTATATAGGTTGGGCCGCCCCCAGCCATGCCTTCCACGAACGCTACCTCGACGAACTGCTGCGCAAAGCCGCGCTATTTCCACAGATCAGCAGCGAAATCGCACGCTTTGGCGACCACGAGCGCAACGGCGATGACTTCAAGGACCGGATGTTCCTGCTGACCTTCGACGGCGGCCCGGCGCCGGTCAGCGGTAATACCGACTGGCTCACCGACTACCTGCGCAAACAAAAGATGAACGCGACTTTCTTCGTCCTCGGCAGCAGCCTGCAAACGCGCGTCGAGCGCAGTTCTGCCGCCGACGTGCAGGCGCTGTACCAAGGTCAGTGTGTGGGCACTCAGGGCTGGCAATACCGTTCCCACAGCCATTGGGTCGACTGGCAAAGCTCGATCACCCGCAGCGCATCGCTGGCGCAGAACCTGATGCCGGAAAACTACGTGCCGCTGTTTCGCCCGCCGTATGGCCAGCGCCGCGCCGACAGTCAGGGCTTCTTTCAGTCCCAGGGTTTACAGGTGGCGTTATGGGACATCGACTCCCAGGACGAGCCCGGCAAACTCAAGGCTGACGAGTCTGAGGAGCGCGTGCTGACACTGATGTTGCTGTGGCGCAAAGGGATGATTGTGTTTCATGACACCCAGGACAAGGCGCGGGTAGCATTGCCGATTCTGATGCAGGCAACGGCGCAAAGCGGGCTGGGTTGGCAGGACTGTCGGGAAGCCTTTCGCTAAAAAGACCAAGTGCCCGGCCCTGTTGGGGATGAGGCAGTTGCGGGGTGATTTTTTGCGACATTTCGATACAGGCGGACTTCCGACTTTAACGGGGTCTATGGCAAGCGGCTAGTGCTATTCGTCATCCTGAAAAATAAACTTCAAAAAAGCGTCAAAGTGCTATTTCCTGTCACATGTTTTGCGGTATTACGAAGTTAGATCGCCGAAACCTGCAACACAGGTGGCGTCTTCCAAGACTCCTCATGTGAGCATGCACTTGACGTCCCTCAGGTGCATTCGGTGGTCGAATCGAGGCGCAGAACCGCCCAGGTATTGCGTCGACTGGCTCCCACAAAGGTGACCGAGTATGGATGATCATGGACGTAACCCTTCTTCCGACCAGCCAATCCTTTATGTGCTTGATACCAACGTATTGATCCACGATCCAAACGCACTGCTTAACTTCGAAGAACACCACGTCGCCATCCCGATGATCGTGCTTGAGGAGCTCGACAAACTCAAAAGCGGGCACCACAGCGTTGCCGCCGAATGTCGCCAGGCCATCCGCCTGATCGACAAGACCCTGGGCGAAGCCTCGCCCGAGGACGTTGAAGTCGGCGTGCCGATCCAGCGTGGCAAAAGCGGGCCGAAGGGCTTGCTGTCGATTCTGATGAGCAAACGCAGCGAGCCCAACAGCCTGCTGCCGGAAAACCTCAACGACAACAAAATCATCAACCAATTGATCGACCTGCATGCGCGCGACAAGGACTTGCGCCTGGTGCTGGTGACCAAAGACATCAATATGCGCCTCAAGGCACGAGCATGTGGGATCGCTGCCGAGGACTACAGTACCGACCAGCTGGTCGACGACGTGTCGATGCTGTCGCGGGGTTATCACACGGTGACCGGCTCGTTCTGGGACCTTGTGAGCAAGGTCGAAACCCGTCAGGACCATGGCCGCACCTGGCACCAGGTGCAGTTGATCGACAACCTGCCGGCGGTGCACATCAATGAATTCATCATCGACGAACAGGGCTTCGTGGGCTGGATCAAAGAGATCCAGGTCGACAAGCTGCTGATCCTCGACCTGCATCAGGAACCCCTGTTGCACCAGGAAGCCTGGGGCCTGAAACCGCGTGATATCTACCAGAGCCTGGCGCTGTATGCGCTGCTCGATCCGGACATCCACCTGGTCAACCTGACCGGCGCCGCAGGCTCGGGGAAAACCATCCTCGCCCTGGCTGCCGCCATCGAACAGACCATGGTCACCAAGCGCTATCGCCGCATCATTGCCACCCGCAGCGTGCAGGGCCTGGACCAGGAAATCGGTTTCCTGCCCGGCACCGAAGCGGAGAAAATGGAGCCGTGGCTGGGGGCGATCACCGACAACCTCGAAGCCTTGCACATGGATGACGAAAACACCCATGGCAGCGTCGATTACATCCTCAGCAAAGTGCCGTTGCAGTTCAAATCCCTCAACTACATCCGGGGTCGCAGCTTCCAGCAAAGCCTGATTTTGATCGATGAATGCCAGAACCTCACGCCGCACCAGATGAAAACCATCATCACCCGTGCGGGCGCCGGTTCCAAAGTGGTGTGCCTGGGCAACCTGGCACAGATCGACACCCCTTACCTGTCCGCGACCAGCTCCGGGCTGACCTACCTGACAGAACGCTTCAAAGACTTCCCGAACGGCGTGCACATTGCGCTGCAAGGGGTACCGCGTTCGATTCTGGCCGAATACGCCGAGTCCCATTTGTAAACACCCATGCTGTAGTTGGTGGCTAAATGCCACGAACCACCCCGGATTTTTCACGAAATCCGGGGTTTTTGTTGTGGGCGACATTTGCCTTCGTTAATGCGCCTTGGGTGCTTGTGGGCTTTGTATTTATTTTGTTACATTTTTGTTGCTGTAAAAACAACAACAACTCAGCGTCACTTCTTCGGAATACATCTCCTTGATCTGACGACGTTTGAAGACCCCTTGGGGTTTTCCGCATGACCCTGCCTATTACAAAAAGCCCGATACATCGCTCATTGACGACGCACTTATCCAAAGGGAATTGAAGAATGGACGTAGCAGGTAATGGCTCCACTTTGTCTGAAAAACGCAAGCGCGCCGCAGGCTCCAAATCGATCCCCCTTACACCCATCGCACTCGGCCTGGCGCTATGGCTGGGCCAAGGCTCCATGGCGTGGGCCGATGACGCCAACCCCTACACCTCACAAGTGCTGGAGTCGGCCTTCAGGAAAGCCGTCGCATCCTTTGGCCCAAACACCGACGTGTACAAAAACCTGCGGTTTGCCAATGCGGATATTGTCGATCTTGCGGCCAAGGATTTTGCAGCCCAGTCCGGAAAATTCGATTCGGCGCTCAAGCAAAACTACGAGCTGCAACCGGAAAACCTGACCATCAGCGCCATGCTTGGCGATACCCGGCGCCCGCTGGATTACGCCTCACGCCTGGACTACTACCGCAGCCGCCTGTTCAGCAACAACGGCCGCTACACCACCAACATTCTCGATTTCTCCAAGGCGATTCTGGCCAACTTGCCGGCCGCCAAGCCGTATACCTATGTGGAACCGGGCGTCAGCAGCAACCTGAGCGGGCAACTGAATGCCGGCCAATCCTGGGCGGCCGCCACCCGTGACTGGAACGCCAACGCGCAAACCTGGAAAACCCCGGAAGCCCAGGTCAACTCCGGCCTGGACCGCACCCACGCGTATTACGCCTATGCCCTGGGCATGACCGGCAAAGGCGTGAATGTGGGCGTGCTCGACTCGGGCATCCTCACCGAACATGTCGAGTTTCAGGGCAAGAACGCTCAGGGCCAGGACCGCGTGCAAGCGGTGACGTCCACCGGTGAGTACTACGCGACCCACCCGCGCTATATCCAGGACACCCCGGATGGCGAGTTTCAAAAGGGCGAGCACTTCAGCATTCCCGGTGAGTACGACCCGATCATCAACGACGGTCACGGCACCGAAATGTCCGGAGTGCTGGGCGCCAGTCGCAACGGCACCGGCATGCACGGCATCGCGTTTGACGCGAACATTTTTGTCGCCAACACCGGCGGCACCGATGACAACCGTTTCCAAGGCTCCAACGACCTCGACTACAACGCGTTCATGGCCAGCTACAACGCCTTGGCGGCGAAGAATGTGTCGATCGTCAACCAGAGCTGGGGGCAGAACTCGCGCAATGACGTGGAAAACCACTTCGGCAACGTCGGCGACAGCGCCGCCGACAACCTGCGCGACATGACCGCCGCCTATCGCCCGTTCTGGGACAAGGCCCACGCCGGGCAAAAAACCTGGATGGACGCGATGGCCGACGCCGCACGGCAAAACACGTTCATCCAGATTATCTCGGCGGGCAACGACAGCCACGGCGCCAACCCGGACACCAACGCCAACCTGCCGTTTTTCAAGCCGGATATTGAAGGCAAATTTCTCTCGATCACCGGTTACGACGAGACCAGCGCGCAGGTCTATAACCGCTGCGGCACGTCGAAATGGTGGTGCGTGATGGGCGTGTCAGGTATTCCGTCCACTGGGCCTGAGGGTGAAATTATCCCCAACGCCAACGGCACCTCGGCGGCTGCGCCGAGTGTCTCCGGGGCTCTGGCGCTGGTGATTCAGCGCTTCCCCTACATGACCGCCAGCCAGGCGCGGGATGTGTTGCTGACCACCTCCAGCCTGCAAGCGCCGGACGGTCCCGATACCCCGGTTGGCGACCTCACCGGTGGCCGCACCTATGACAATCTGCAGCCGGTACACGATGCCGCGCCGGGCACGCCGCAAGTGCCGGGCGTGGTCAGTGGCTGGGGCTTGCCGAACCTGCAAAAAGCCATGCAGGGGCCGGGGCAGTTTCTCGGTTCGGTGGCGGTGGCATTGCCGGGCGGAACTCGCGATATCTGGGCCAACCCGATTTCCGATGAAGCCATTCGCGCCCGCCGTGTCGAAGACGCCGCCGAGCAGGCGACCTGGGCCGTGACCAAACAGCAAAAGGGCTGGCTCAACGGCTTACCGGCGAATGCGTCGGCCGATGACCAGTTCGACTACGAGATCGGCCATGCGCGGGAGCAGGCGACCCTTACGCGCGGCCAGGATTTACTCACTGGCAACACCTATGTCGGCAGCCTGGCCAAGTCGGGTGACGGCGAACTGGTGCTGGAAGGCCAGAACACCTATTCCGGCAGCACCTGGGTACGCGGCGGCATGCTGTCGGTGGACGGCACGTTGACCTCCGCCGTGACAGTGGATGGCAGCGCGGTGGGCACGCGCAATGCGGACAATGGCGTGTTGACCACACTCGGCGGCACGTTGGCCGGCACTGGCACGGTGGCTAACGTGACCGTCAACACGGGTGGCCGCGTGGCGCCGGGGCATTCGATCGGTACGCTGCGCACGGGCGACGTGACGTTCAATCCGGGTTCGGTGTATGCGGTCGAAGTCGGCCCTAATGGGCGCAGCGACCAGATCCAGAGCAACGGCGTTGCCACCCTCAACGGTGGCGTGGTGACCGTGTCCCTGGAAAACAGCCCTAATCTGTTGTCTGCCACTGAGGCCCGCAGCCTGTTGGGCCAGCGGTTCAACATCCTGACGGCGAGCCAGGGCATCAATGGTCAGTTTGCGGCGATCTCGCCGAATTACCTGTTCATCGGCGCGCAGCTCACCTATCAACCGAATCAGCTGACCCTGGCGGTGGCGCGCAACCAGACGACGTTTGCCAGCATCGCGCAAACCCGCAATGAACGCGCGGTGGCAACGGCGGCCGAGTCATTGGGCGCGGGCAGCCCGGTGTACGAAAGCCTGCTGGCGTCAGACTCGGCAGTGCAGGCGCGGGACGCGTTCAAGCAGTTGTCGGGGCAATTGCACTCGGACGTGGCGGCGGCGCAAATGGCCGAGAGCCGCTACATTCGTGAAGCGGTCAACGGCCGCCTGCAACAGGCTCAGGCGCTGGATTCCAGCGCGCAGATCCAGAGCAGCGACAATGGCGGCTGGGTGCAACTGCTGGGCGGTCGCGATAACGTCAGCGGTGACAACAACGCCAGCGGTTATTCCTCGTCCACCAGCGGCGTGCTGTTGGGGCTGGACACCGAAGTCGGCGACGGCTGGCGCTTGGGCGCAGCCACCGGCTACACCCAGAGCCACTTGAATGGCGACGCCTCGGCCTCGGCGGACAGCGACAACTATCACCTGTCGATCTACGGCGGCAAGCGCTTCGACGCCATCGCCCTGCGCGTGGGCGGCGCCACCACCTGGCATCGTCTGGACACCTCGCGACGCGTGGCTTACGCCAACCAGTCGGACTACGACAAGGCTGACTACAGCGCTCGTACCGATCAGGTGTTTGCCGAAATCGGCTACAGCCAGTGGAACCTGTTCGAACCCTTTGCCAACCTGACGTACCTGAACTATCAGAGCGACTCGTTCAAAGAGAAGGGCGGCGCGGCTGCGTTGCACGCCAGCCAGCAAAGCCAGGATGCGACGCTCTCGACGTTGGGCCTGCGCGCACATACCCAGGTGCCGATCAGCTCAACCTCGGCGGTGACCTTGCGCGGCGAGCTGGGCTGGGAACATCAGTTCGGCGATACCGATCGTGATGCCTCGCTGAAGTTTGCCGGCAGTGACACCGCGTTTGCCGTAAACAGCGTGCCGGTGGCGCGCGATGGCGCGGTGATCAAAGCCAGTGCGCAAATGGCGTTGACCAAAGACACGCTGGTGTCGTTGAACTACAGCGGTTTGCTGTCGAACCGGGGTAACAACAACGGGATCAATGCCGGATTTACCTTCCGCTTCTGACACCCGCTGCTGTCGATAACCTGTGGCGAGGGAGCTTGCTCCCGCTGGACTGCGTAGCAGTCCCATTTTTGGGGCCTCTGCGCGGCCCAACGGGAGCAAGCTCCCTCGCCACATTTACACTGTTTTCGCTTAACGGGCTCATGGGATAAACAGGCATGCGTAAATTTGACTCACGGGTTTACAATTGCCGCTCCTGATCAGGAGTATCCCTGTGCTGACTCATCTCGATTCCCAAGGTCGCGCCCACATGGTCGACGTCACCGAAAAAGCCGTGACGTTCCGTGAAGCCGTGGCCGAAGCGCGGGTGCGCATGTTGCCCGAGACCCTGAAAATGATTGTCGACGGCGCCCATCCCAAGGGTGACGTGTTTGCCGTGGCCCGCATTGCCGGGATCCAGGCGGCGAAAAAAACCAGCGATTTGATTCCCCTGTGCCACCCGCTGATGCTCACCGGCGTCAAGGTCGAGCTAAGTGCCGATGGCGTGGACGCGGTGCATATCCTGGCACGCTGCAAGCTCAGCGGGCAGACCGGCGTGGAGATGGAAGCACTGACCGCGGCCAGCGTCGCGGCGCTGACGATTTACGATATGTGCAAGGCGGTGGACCGTGGCATGACCATCGAAAGCATTCGCCTGCTGGAAAAGCTCGGCGGTAAAAGCGGGCATTTCAAGGCGGACCAGGCATGAGCATCAATGTATTGTTTTTTGCGCGTTACGCCGAAGCGGTGGGTTTGGATTCGCTGGAGATGGAGGGGGATTTCGCCACCGTCGATGCAGTGCGTCTGGCGCTGGCCGGTGACCCCGAGTTTGCAGTGCTCAATGAGACCAGCTTGATGTGCGCCCACAATGAGGAACTCTGTGGCCTTGATCAACCGGTGCAGGCCGGTGATGAAGTGGCGTTCTTTCCGCCAGTGACCGGAGGCTGACGGTGGCCATTCGGGTGCAGGCTGAGGCATTTGATCCGGGCGTTGAGCTGAACGCCATGCACGCGGCGAATGTCGGCGTGGGCGCGGTGGTGAGTTTTGTCGGCTATGTGCGTGATTTCAACGACGGGCTGGACGTGACGGGGATGTTTCTGGAGCACTATCCGGGCATGACTGAGAAGGCCTTGGCGAAGATTGTGGTGGAGGCTGAGGAGCGCTGGCCGTTGCTTAAGCTGCAAGTGTTGCACCGCATTGGCGCGCTGGAACCGGGTGAGCCGATTGTGTTTGTGGGCGTTGCCAGTGCGCATCGGCAGGCAGCGTTCGATGCGTGCGCGTTTGTGATGGACTACCTGAAGACACGGGCGCCGTTTTGGAAGAAGGAACATACCAGCGAAGGGGCGCGTTGGGTTGAGGGGCGGGGGAGTGATCAGGCTGCTGCGGATCGTTGGAGGTGAGGCTTGTTTGGGGGCATATCCGTTGCTGCGGTAACGGCTGGGATTGGTTCCGCTCTTACAGCGGGTCACTTTTTGAAGAGCGCAAAAAGTAACCAAAAACGCTCCGCCCCACCACTCGG
>NZ_JAUTYR010000070.1:0-8616 GCF_041946035.1 Pseudomonas sp. AMR01 | reverse complement strand
TGTCCCCGCACACCCGTCAACCATGTGTCCGGTCCGTACAGGTCCTTCCAAAAGTGACCCGCTGTAAGAGCGGAACCATAAGCAGCCGTTACCACAGCAACGGATATGTACTCCCCCTAAAAAACCCACCATCCCCCCAAATCAGCGAATAATCTTCTCGACCTGAATCCCCAACTTCTTCAACCGATACCAAAAGCTCCTCTCGGAAATCCCGATCTTCGCCGCCGCCGCTGCCTGCACGCCGTTACTCTCATTCAACGCCGCCAAAATGTAGCTCCTCTCAACCTCCGCCAGCGCCGCGTCCAGATCCGCAGGCACACCCGGGCTGTCGCCCAGCAACGCAGCAACGCCATCCTCGGCAGGTTTGGACGCAAACAGATAACCCGGCAAATCAATGTCTTCAATCACCGGCTTGGCCGCAACGATAGTCGCGCGCTCCACACAATTCTGCAGCTCACGAATATTCCCCGGCCAATGATAGGCCGCCATGGCCTGCAACGCCTCCGCACTGAAACCGGTAATGCGCTTGCCGGCCGTGGCGCTCAAGGTGTGGGCAAAGTGGCGGGCCAGCGGCACGATATCTTCCGCGCGCTCACGCAACGCCGGCAGCGGAATCGGAAACACGTTGAGGCGGTAATACAGGTCTTCACGAAATTCTTTATTGGCCACCGCGCCCAGCAAGTTTTTATTGGTGGCGGCAATCACCCGCACATCCACCTTACGCTCGCGGGGGTCGCCAACCGGCTCAATCACCCGCTCCTGCAAGGCACGCAAAATCTTCGCCTGCAACGCCAACGGCATATCGCCGACTTCATCCAGAAACAACGTGCCCTGGTCAGCCTGCATAAAGCGCCCTACCCGGTCCGCCACAGCGCCGGTAAACGCGCCCTTACGATGGCCGAACATTTCGCTTTCCAGCAGCCCCTCAGGAATGGCCGCGCAGTTGACCGCTACAAACGGCTTGTCGGCGCGGTTACCGTGCTTGTGAATCGCACGGGCAACCATCTCCTTACCGGTGCCGCTTTCGCCGGTCAACAGGATGGTTGCATTGCTGTCACGCACCGAATCGATTGCATTCAGAACCTGACGAAACGCCGGGCTGTCGCCCACCAGGCTGTCGAATTGCGCATGCTGGTCGAGCTCGGCACGCAGGCGGGCGTTGTCGCGCAGGATGTCGCGAAATTGCAGGGCCTTGGCCACGGTGATGTCCAGCTCGTCAATGTCGAACGGCTTGGCGATGTAGTCGTAGGCGCCGTTGCGCATCGACTGCACGGCATTTTTCACAGTGCTGTAGGCAGTCATCACGATTACCGGCAAATCCGGAAAACGCACCTTGATCTCGGCCAGCAGCGCCGGCCCGTCCATGCCGGGCATGCGCCAGTCGCTGATCACCAGGTCGATGTCTTCCTGCTCCAGCACTTTGAGCGCATGCAGGCCGTTGCTCGCGGTGAACACCTGGATGCCGTTCTGGCTAAGGGCCGACGTCAGCAAGTCACAGAGCTTGGGCTCGTCGTCGACTACCAATACGTTATGCGTCATGACCTTCCTCATCGTCGCCGTCATCTTCACCTTGGGCCGGAATGTACAGGCTGAAGGTGGCGCCGGCATCTTTCTCACTGGTGCATTCAATGCTGGCGTCGTGACTTTCCATGATCGAATAGACTTTAGCCAGGCCCAGGCCCGTGCCCGAGGCCTTGGTGGTGACGAATGGCGTGAAGATCCGCTCAATCATGTCCGCCGGAATGCCTTGGCCGGTGTCGGCGATACTGATCACCGTGTTGTCGTCCACCGTGCGAATGCCCAGGGTCAGGCGCCCGCCGTCGGGCATCGCATCGATGGCGTTGAGAATCAGGTTCAGGCAGGCCTGCTTGAGCTGTTTGGCATCGGCGTACAGGGTCGCACCCGGCGCCTGGTCATCAATGTGCGCATCTATGTTGTGGGTCGCCAGTTGCGGGCCGCAGAAGCCAAGGATCTCTTCCACCAACGGCCGCGCCGCCAGCGACACCCGCAAGGGCGGGTTGGGTTTGGCGAAATCCAGAAACTCGGTGATCAGGTCATTGATACGGCTGACTTCGCTGATCACGTATTCGAGGTGACGCTTGTCGGTTTCCGGCAGATCGGCACGCCGGTGCAGCAGTTGGGTGGCGGTCTTGATGATGCCCAGCGGGTTGCGGATTTCGTGGGCCAGGCCCATGGCAACCTCGCCCAGCGCGTGCAGCCGGTCGCGGCGGCGCAACTGGGCTTCGAGGTGATGCAACTCGCTAAGGCTCTCGGTCATGTGGTTGAAGGTGCTGCTCAACTGCGCCAGTTCATCGCCGCCGCTGACCGTCACGCGGTGCTCGTAATTGCCGGAGATCACCGCGTTCACGCCTTGGGACAAGTCGCGCAGCGGCTTGGTCAGGCGCCGCGACACCAACACACCGGCGCCCAGGGACAGCGCCGAGCTGAGCAGGAAAATCAGCACGAACAGGTTGCTCTGGTTCACCAGCCCTACAAGGCTGGTATGGCGCAGCAGGCCGCTGAAGATCACGCCTTGCAGGTCGCCGGCATCATTGAAAATCGGCCAGTACAAACCGCTGTAATTATTGGTGAACTGCTCGCTCGGCTGCCGGGTGCTGCGCATGGCCGTCTCGACATCCTTGGGAATGCGCGAGGGGTGATTTTCAAAACGCTGGGTCGAGAATATCTCGTTAAACCCCGACGAGTTGGCGAGGTACAGGCGCAGGTCGAGGGAATGCACATCGGCCACGCTGGTGAGGAAACTGCTGTCCAGGTAGGTGGCCACCAGCAGCAGGTAGTCGACGCCCTCCTGGTTGGTTTCGAAGGTCGAGACCACAAGGCCCGTGCTCACGCCGGTCACTTGCACAGTCTGCAGCACGGCGTTGCTGGTGAGGTCGATCTGCTTGACGATGTCGTCGGACGCGGTGCTGAACATCACCTTGTGGTCGCTGGCACGAATCAGCGCGACCACATCAATGTCGGTGGCGTCGGCGATGTCCGCCGTCAGCCGGTCGTGCTTGACGGCTTGCTTGTTCGACGGCGGGCTGGTGTAGCGCAGGAACAGCTTAGCCATGCGCGCGTTGTCATGAAGGATGTCACCAATCTCGTCCTTGACGATCTTGGTCGACTCTTGCAGCCAGATCCGCACGTTGCTGTCGAAAATCTGCGACAACGTGGTCGCGGCCAGCTCGGCCGCGATCATCGTGGGAATGACGCTCACCAGCCAAAACGCCAACACCAGCTTGCGCTGGACGCTCCAGCGCGAAATGGCAAAGGGGCGGGCTTTTTGACGGGACTTGGTGATCATCAGGTTTCGCTTATCGCAGCAGCCATGGCAGGGTCGGAACGATCCGGTCGGAGAAACATTTTCGCAAGTTTGAGCAGGCCATTGACCAGCCAATTACGGTGGCGGAAAAACATGCTGTTGCCACGGAACTCGCACCCCAGGCGCAGCTTACTGGCATACCCTTCCTGGCCGCACTCGTACACGGGAATATTGTGCTGAATACAATAGTCGACATTGGTCAGCCAAATGCGAAAGTACAGGTTGTATTCACGGCTGAACTCACGGTCATGCCCGAAAAACTTGTCGACCAGCCGGTGTTGGTCCAACAGGATCAGGTTGAACGCCACCAGGCGCTCGTCCACCCAATACACTACGCAGACAGCGCGATTTTCAAGGCGTTCGAGGATGCCGGTGAAGTAGCTGGCCGGCAGGCGTTCGAACTGCAAATCGGAGCGGTTGAGCGTCTCTTCATATAGGCGCATCACCTCAGGCAACACGTCATCAATGTTGTGCCGCCACTCAACCCGCGGGCCCGGTGCACGCAGTTTGCGGCGCAGGTCCTTGCGGGTCGATTTGCACAGAGAGCCCAGGTAGGCGTCGACTGAGCCGTAGGGCACCTTCAATAACCCGGTGGGCAAACTCGGCATGCTTTGAAAGCCCGCCGCACGGCAACTGGCCGCCCAGTGCGGGTCTTTGGTCGGCACGTCTTTAACGGCGACCAGGCCGATACCAAACGCATTGGCATCCTGGCGCGCAGCCTGCAACAAATGCTTGAGCAATAGCGGGCGTTGCGCCTCGGGCACGCCACTGGCCACGCCCGCGTCGCAACGCTCCGCCACCGGCGAGCCGATGGCATACAACTGCAACTGTAAAACACCCGGCCACAGCCGCTCCAGGCGCTCGGTAAAGCGCTTGCCGCGGCCTGACACCGTGGTGTCGAGGCGATAATCGGTAATGAACGCGGCAGCCACTGCCACCACTGTTCCATTTTCGTAAACAGCCAGGTAACGCCATTTGAAATCAGCAATGGCCGCGTTTTCCACGGCGACGTAATAGTCCCAATCCTCCAGGGCACCGGGGAAACAGTCGTTCCAGGTACTGCGCTGGATGGCCCGGATAGTCGAGAAGGCTTGGGCGGTGATCACGTACATCCCTTATCTATATGGCGGAATCCGATCAAATGTGCACGTTGGCTTGTCAGGCAGACAGCACTGATGCCATCGCAGCGGTGCGACGACTCGACAAGCCAGCGCCTACATTGATCTGTGTGGGTTTGACGAGCGTGTGTTGCTCGACAAACTCGGCACTCAACTCGATCACCCGGCGGTATTGCAGGTCGACGGTGATCATGTGGTAGCAGTTGTCGAGCAGGACCTTGGTCACCGGGCCGCCGAGGTGGCGTTCTACGTAATCGGCGTTCCAGCGGCTGGTGATATCGTCCTCAATGGAATGCAGCACCAGCGCCGGGACGTTGATCGAGGGCATGCGTTTTTTGACCACGGCATTCATCCGGTGCAACTCACGCACCGTCACGCCTTCCATCGTCAGCAACCCTGCCTCGCTGCTTTCGCCTTCCTTCATCTGTCGTTCGACGATCGAGCGCAGGCGTTCATTCTTGATGCCGTAAGGCGGTTTCTCGGTAAACCGAAACAGGCGCACACCGTAAGGAATGCGGATCAGCAGTGGCGTGATGAATGCCATTTTGCTGATGCTCCAACCGTCGTATTTCAACGTGGTGGAATACATCAGCAAGCCGGCGACCTGGTTCGGGAACTCCGACGCCAGGTACATCGACATCACCGCGCCCATGGACAAGCCCCCGACGAACACTTGCGCGTGGCGCTGTTTGGCCTGCACGAAGGTCTTGCGTACCCCTTCGTACCAGTCCAGCCAGCCGGTGGCCTGCAGGTCGCTGTTATCGCCGCAGTGCCCGGCCAGGGTGGGCACATACACTGTGCAGTTACCCGTTTTGGCCAAGCCTTTCGCCACCTGACGCAATTCCGTCGGGGTGCCGGTCAGGCCGTGGATCAACAGGATCCCGACCGGACCTTCACCGAGAACGAAGCCGGCATCACCTTCACCGAGGTCGATCTCAGGCCTGTTCACCGTTTGGTCGCTCGCACCAGCAGTTGCTCGAGCAGCTTCAGGCCCAGTTCGATTTCCGGGTAGCTGATTTCCAGGGACGGTGCCAGGGTGATCACGTTTTTGTAGTAGCCGCCCACGTCGAGGATCAGGCCAAGTTTGCGCCCGTCCACGACCATGTCGCCTTTCATGCCTTCCTCGACCATGTAATCCAGGGTCGCCTTGTCTGGCGTGAAGCCGTCCGGGCCGCAGATTTCGCAGCGCAGGGCCAGGCCCAGGCCGTCAACATCGCCGATGATCGGGAAACGTTTCTGCAGGTCCTGCAGGCCTTCGAGGAAGAACTTGCCCTTGGCCATGACCATCGCGCCGTAATCGACTTCGTTGGTCATCTTGAACATTTCCAGGCCTACCGCCGTGCCCAACGGGTTGGAGGCGAAGGTGGAGTGGGTCGAACCTGGCGGGAAGATTTTCGGGTTGATCAACTCTTCACGGGCCCAGATGCCGCCCAGCGGGTTGAGGCCGTTGGTCAGCGCCTTGCCGAAGACGATCACGTCCGGCTGCACGTCGAAATGCTCGATCGACCACAGTTTGCCGGTGCGGTAGAAGCCCATCTGGATTTCGTCGGAGACCATCAGGATGCCGTGCTGATCCAGCACGTGCTTCAACTCGCGGTAGAAGTTCATTGGCGGGATCACGTAGCCGCCGGTGCCCTGGATCGGCTCCACGTAGAAAGCTGCGTACTCACACTGGTTGGTTTTCGGGTCCCAAACGCCGTTGTATTCGGTCTCGAACAAACGGGCGAACTGCTGCACGCAGTGGCTGCCGTATTCTTCCTTGGTCATGCCTTTAGGGCCACGGAAGTGGTACGGGAACGGAATGAAGTTGGCGCGCTCGCCGAAGTGGCCATAGCGGCGACGGTAGCGGAAGCTCGAAGTGATCGACGATGCGCCGAGGGTACGGCCGTGGTAGCCGCCTTCGAAGGCGAACATCAGGCTCTTGCCGTTGGAGGCGTTACGCACCACTTTCAGGGAGTCTTCGATCGACTGCGAACCGCCGACGTTGAAGTGCACGCGACCGTCGAGGCCGAATTTTTTCTTGGCGTCGACCGCGATCATTTCCGACAGCTCGATCTTGCCTTTGTGCAGGTACTGGCTGGCGATTTGCGGCAGGGTATCGATCTGTTGTTTCAGCGCGTTGTTCA
The DNA here is from genome assembly GCF_041946035.1 of Pseudomonas sp. AMR01. Taxonomy (NCBI): domain Bacteria; kingdom Pseudomonadati; phylum Pseudomonadota; class Gammaproteobacteria; order Pseudomonadales; family Pseudomonadaceae; genus Pseudomonas; species Pseudomonas sp. AMR01. Next base: position 2,047 of record NZ_JAUTYR010000070.1, on the reverse strand, counting down.
GGCGCGGATTGGCGTAACCGAAGTTAACGGCCGAGTACCACATTTGCAGGTCGAGGTAGGCCTGGTCTTCGGTGTCCCACACGTAGGAGCCTTCGCAACGGCTGAAAATACGCGGCGGCTCGATGTAGTGAACGGTGTCGCCGTAGGAGCAGTACTTGGCTTCTTTATCCAGCAGAATCTGGTCTTCGGCGGTAGCGATACGGATATCAGACATGGTGGAAAATTTCCTGAGTGTCAGCAGCAATAAAGGTGGTGGCGTTGGCGGCAATGCCTTGTGGCAGCCTGGCCAGCAGCGCAGGCACTTCGGCGAAGGTGTCGAAGCGCGCGTGAGGAATGTTGTTGGCGACGCAGTAGTCGGCGAGGCTGCCTTTGGCGAACACAAAGTCGGCGGTGGAGGCCACGCACATGTCGGACTTGCCGTCGCCAATCACCAGCACGCGCTTGTTGCGCGGGGTGGACTTGCATTTGCAGTTGCCGGAAGCGGCACGGCAGGCATCGCTGGAATACGGAAAGTCGATGCGCCAGCTGTTCTGGTCAACCTGACGCAGGCGGTTGGCGAGGATCGGCAGCAAGGTCACGTAGTTGCGCGACAGAATCCGCGCGATGCCTTGCTCGATGCCGTCGCTGACCACTTCAATGGAAGCGCCCAGGCCCATGACGTGATCGACGAAATCCGGGAAGTCCGGGTCGATCTCGACGCTGTCGAAGTACGCCAGCAGTTCAGCCGGAGTCGCCTTGATCAGCGCCAGTTGCCGGCTCAGGCATTCGCGTGAACCGATATGCCCATCCAGCCATTCCTGTTCGATGGTTTCCCACTCGGGACCGGCGAAGCGTTGGAGGACGTTGTCGATGACATCGGTGGGGGTGATGGTCCCGTCGAAGTCACACACGATATGCCAGTGAATCATCTGCGTATTACCTTGTGAGGGCGCGCTCTGTGCGCTTGCAGAAGGGGTAGAGCAGGGATTGTGCCAACTCGTCAAAGCCCAGCGGGGCTAGGGCTTTGGCGCTTACACGGAGTGTTTTGTGTCGCAGGAGCTACAATTTTTGTAGCTTGCTACAAACAAGATGAGTGCTTGCGTCCGGGCAGCCCTTCGCGCGTGAATGCGCGCATGTTCAGATAAGGAATTCGCTCCATGTTCAAGGTCGCTTCTGCTGTATTCGCCGGTGTGCTGGGGCTGTGGGGTTTCTCCAGCGCCGTGTTCGCCGATGGCATTACCGGTGAAGTGGGCGCGGGCGTCAGCTACCAGCCCCATGACCCGACGGGCAGCCGCTACGAAACCCGGCCGATTCCTTACTTCGATCTGGACTGGGGCAATGTCAGCCTCGGGACCGACGACGGCCTGACGTGGAATGCGCTCACGACTAATGGCATTACTGCCGGCCCTTACATCAATTACCTGTCGGGGCGCTCGGCCAATGGCTCGCTGCGCGGTTTGCGTGATGTGCCGGACGCGGCTGAAGTTGGGGGTTTCATTCAATACGCCCCGGCTGAGTTTTGGCGTGTGTATGCGCAGGTTGGCCACTCAGTTGGCGGCGCGCGGGATCAAAGTGGGGTGCTGGGTAAGCTTGGCGGTGAGCTGGGTTATCCGCTGGGCGGCGGAATTATCGGCAGCACGGGGTTGATGGCGCACTTTGCGGATGCGCGTCAGACGCAGGTGTTTTTTGGGGTGGATGACAAGGACTCGGCTGCTTCGGGCTTTCGCGCTTACAACGCCAGCGGGGGGTTTCAGAATTTGACGCTGACGCAGAGTTTTGAGATTCCGCTGGATGCGCATTGGTCGTTGTTGACCAGTGCCAGTTGGGTGCATTTGGTGGGGTCGGCGGCTGACAGCTCCATCGTCAAGGCGACTGGGGATGTGAATCAGGGTCAGGTGCAGGCTGCGGTTAGCTACAAGTTTGACTGAAGGGGGTGGGTTTGGGCTTTTTGGGCGGCTGGGTACATATCCGTTATTTGGGTGATGGCTGAGATGGGTTCCGCTCTTACAGCGGGTCACTTTTGGCAAACGCCCCAAAAGTAACCAAAAGGTCTGTGCCCCACCACTCG
>NZ_JAUTYR010000006.1:0-247215 GCF_041946035.1 Pseudomonas sp. AMR01 | reverse complement strand
GAATAAACCTGAATATGGTTAATAATGTGTCAACCATGTCTCCGCACATGTGTCCACCATGTGTCCGGTCCGTACAGGTCCTTCCAAAAGTGACCCGCTGTAAGAGCGGAACCGATATCAGCCCTCACTTAAATAACGGATATGTACTCCGACCCTAACCCTCTGCCGCCTGACGCATAGCCTTCGCGAGCAAGCCCGCTCCCACAGTTGGACTGGGGGCATCAGGAGATATGGGTTGGCTTGAAGGCAGCCATCGCAGCCAGCTCCCACATTTGAACCTCACCACAGCACCTCAAGCGGCCCCATCCCGGCAGCCGCCGAACCAAAAAGTCAGTTCCACAAACCGATCTTTTCCAGCTCCTGCTTAAAGTTAGCCCGAGTGATCAACGTCACCTCATCCATCGCCGTATACTTCGGCGGCTCCGTGCCTTTGGTCACCCACTCATACATCATCAGCGCCGTGTTATACCCCTCAATGTGCGGACTAGGCAGCATCGAGCCAAAGAACCCACTGTCAGCTTTTTTCAACTCGCCAATCGCATCCGTCCCATTGATACCAATGCCAATCACATTGGCCGCAGCAAACCCTGCGCTCTCAGTCGCACGCACACCACCCAACACGGTGTTGTCGTTCATACCACCAATAATCAAATGCTTCGCACCGCTCGGCAGCTTGACCAGCGCCGAGTTGGTCGCATCCATGCTGCCCGGAACATCCAGCGTCTTGGCAGCCGTGAACAGAATGTGATCCTTGGGAATACCCGCTTCTTCCAGGGATTTAACCGAGCCGTCAGTGCGCTTTTTACCGGTATCAAGCTCGTTGAAGGTATTGATCACCGCATAGGTATCCTTCCAGTCCCACCCACGCTTTTTCGCCTCCGCCGCCATCGCGGCGCCCTGCTTCTGGCCCACTTCAAACGCCGCCATACCGAGGTACGGCACGTCCTCCATGAAGTTGCCTTTGGCGTCGACAAAACGGTCATCCACCGCAATCACTTTCAGCCCGTTGGCCTTGGCCTTGGCCACAATGGCCGGGCCCAGCGACACATCCGGCGGGCAGATCACAAAGCCCTTGGCACCGTTGGCCGCCAGGCTGTCGATGGCCGAAAGGGTTTTCTCGCCATCGGGGACGGCGATTTTGATCACGGTGAAGCCATGTTCCTTGCCGGCTTTTTCAGCAAACGCCCACTCGGTCTGGAACCACGGCTCTTCAGCCTGCTTGACCAGAAAACCGATCTTCACCTCTTCAGCAGCCAGCAACAGGCCGCTCAAGCTCAGGGCCGACACCGCTACAGCGGCGCAACACAGGGAACGAATACCACGACGACGATTCATACGGGTGACTCCTTGTTGTTGTTTTAAAGTCTTGGGTTTATCCGGCGAAGCGGTGACAGGGTTTGCCTGGCACGTCGACTTCAATGGCCAATACCGCGCCGTCCAGGGGATGATCCAATGGGCTGGCGGCACTGGTGATATACAACGTGGTGAGGTTCGGCCCACCGAATACGCAACTGGTCGGGCGGCTGACAGGCAGCTCGATGACGCGGTCCACCTCACCCTCTGGCGTGAGGCGCAGCAGGCAGCTGCCATCCCAGCGAGCGTTCCAGATGTAGCCTTCGGCATCCATCGCCGAACCATCCGGCCCGCCGCGCTCGTGTGGACCGAACCAGACGTTGGCGGGGTCGAGCTGGCCATCCGCCTTAATCCGGTGCCGATACAGCGTGCCGTCCATGCTGTCGCCGAAATGCACTTCGGTGCCGTCGTCGTTCCAGAGCAAGGTGTTGGGAATACCCAGCCCGCTCAGCAGCGGCGTGACCTGCGCATCGGCATCAATGCGAAACAGCCCACCGGAGCGCCGGGTAACCGGCAAGTCTTCGCCCTTCTCGCCAATGTTGTTCTGCATGGTGCCCAGCCACAGACGACCGCTGGCATCGCAGCGCGCTTCATTGCCGCGGTTGCCCGCTTGCGGGTCAGCCACGCACAGCAGGGTCAGGGCTTGGGTGGCAAGGTTGAGCCGGTACACACCGCTGCTCAAGGTCACCAGCGCGTCGCCGCTTTCACACGGGATAAACGCCGAGACATGCTCGGGCAATTGCCAAACCTGCAACTGCCCGTCCATCAGGCGCAGTGCCTGCTTGCCAATGATATTGACCCAATACAGCGCCTGGCTCGGCACGTCCCAGAACGGACCTTCGCCCAGTTGCGCGCGGTGCGGGGTAACGGCGATACACGGCATGTAGCCTCCTGGAGTGTTCGTTCAGGCGCGTGTCACAGCGGGTCGCGGGATGGCGTGCCATCCACCAGCCGTTGAATGCGCAACGGGTTGGCGTTTTTCAACGCGTCGGGCAGCAGGCTATCAGGGTAATTCTGGAAGCACACAGGGCGCAGGAAACGGTCGATGGCCAGGCTGCCGACCGAGGTGCCACGGGCGTCCGAGGTGGCGGGATACGGGCCGCCGTGAACCATTGAGTCGCAGACTTCCACGCCGGTCGGGTAGCCATTGAGCAGGATGCGGCCGACCTTTTGTTCCAGCAGTGGCGTCAGTTCGGCGAACTGGTCAAAGTCGGCTGGCTCGCCAATGATCGTCGCCGTGAGCTGACCGTGCAGCCCGTTCAAGGCGGCGCTGAGCTGGGCCGCGTCGGCGACTTCAACAAATACGGTGGTCGGGCCAAACACTTCTTCCTGCAACACTTCGTCGCCGTCGATCAGCAGGCGCACGTCGGCCTTGAACAGCTGTGGCTGAGCCTGTTTACCCGCTTGCGCGCTGCCCGCCAAGTGCTGAATGCCAGGATGCGCCAAGAGTGCTTGCAGGCCTTTGCCATAGCTGCTCAGCGTGCCGGCGTTGAGCATGGTTTGCGCGGGCTGATCGCCGATCAACTGCGCGACCTGTTGGGTGAACGCCGTGAACTGCGGCGAGGCAATACCGATCACCAGGCCAGGATTGGTGCAGAACTGGCCACACCCCTGAACCACCGAGGCGGTGAGGTCGCGGGCGATGGTCTCGGCACGTGCCTGGAGGGCCTGGGGCAACACGATCACCGGGTTGATGCTCGACATCTCGGCAAACACCGGGATTGGCTGCGGGCGTGCCGCCGCCATGTCGCACAAGGCGCGGCCGCCTTTGAGCGAGCCGGTGAAACCCACGGCCTGGATCGCCGGGTGCTTGACCAGCGCCTCACCCACGCCACCGCCGAAAATCATGTTGAACACGCCCGCCGGCATCTCGGTGGCCTCAGCCGCCCGAATGATCGCATCGGCCACCCGTTCAGCCGTCGCCATGTGCCCGCTGTGGGCCTTAAATACTACCGGGCAGCCGGCCGCGAGTGCCGCCGCCGTGTCGCCGCCGGCGGTGGAAAACGCCAGGGGAAAGTTGCTCGCGCCAAACACTGCCACCGGGCCCAAGCCGATGCGGTATTGGCGCAGGTCGGGGCGTGGCAGCGGTTGGCGATCGGGCAGTGCCTTGTCGATGCGTGCGCCGTAGAAATCACCGCGACGCAGCACCGTTGCGAACAGGCGCATCTGGCCGCTGGTGCGCCCGCGTTCGCCTTTGATGCGTGCAGCCGGCAGCGCGGTTTCGCGGCACACCAGCTCAACGAAGTCATCGCCCAGCGCGTCCAGCTCATCGGCCACCGCCTCCAGGAACTGCGCGCGGCGCGAGGCACTTAATGCGCGGTACGCCGGGTAAGCAGCGGCGGCCGCGTTGGCGGCGGCATCGACCTCTTCGGGCGTGGCCTGGTAAAAGTGCTGGGGCAAGGCTTCGCCGGTGGTGGCGTCGACACTATTTAGCGTGACGCTGCCGTTGGCGCTGCGCTGGCCGCCGATGTAGTTGTGGCCGAGAAACGGGGTCATGGTGATCTCCTTAAAGCGTGATGACGTTGCCGGGTTCAAAGGCCGCATCGCTGCTGCCGACACTGTTGATCAGCGGCGCGCCGAAATCGGCCTGGCTGATCTCGAACACGTCCCCTGGCTGGGTACGTATACCATCAGCGAATGACAGCGTCGCGGTGCCGAAAAAGTGTATATGCACATCACCCGGCTTGAGAAATTGGCGGTATTTGAAATGGTGGTATTCAAGGTTTTCCAGGCTGTGGCACATATTGGCCTCGCCACTGAGGAATTCGTTCCGCCAGATTTCCTCGCCGTTGCGCAGAATGCGACTGGTGCCCGCCAGGTGCTGCGGCAGTTCGCCCACGCGCAGTTCCGGGCCATAGCTGCAACTGCGCAGCTTGGAGTGGGCCAGGTACAGGTAATTCTTGCGTTCCATGATGTGGTCAGAGAACTCGTTGCCCACGGCAAAACCCACGCGGTAGGGCTTGCTGTCGGGACCGATGACGTAGAGGCCGCCGATCTCCGGTTCTTCACCTGCGTCATCGGCGAACGGTGGCACCGGGAACGCCTCACCCGGACGCACGACGATGCTGCCGTCGCCTTTGTAAAACCACTCAGGCTGCACGCCTGCCTGACCGGCGGCCGGCTTGCCGCCCTCCACGCCCCATTTGAAAATGCGCATGGTGTCGGTCAGCGCGGTGTCGTCACCGGCCTGGTGCATTTTGTCCCGCGCCGAAGCGCTGCCCAGGTGAGTCAGGCCGGTACCGCTGATCAACATGTGCGCCGGGTCCGGGTGGTCCAGTGGCGGCAGGACTTTCAAGTCAGCCAGCAGCGCGGCGTAGTCGTAGCTGTCGCCCAGGCCGAGGCTGTTCACCTGTTGCGCCAGGCCCACGCCCGCTTCGATGGCGACCAGGGCCAGTTCGCGCACCGTGCGCGCGCCGGTCACTTCGCGCAGTTTATTACCTTCGACGACGCCCACGCGCCGCTCGCCATTGCGTAACTCGAACTGAACCAAACGCATGAAATTTCTCCCGGATTAAAGTCGTGAAGCGCCACGCGCACTGGCGGCAAATTGGTCAAGCGGCAGCACGTGCTTGCGCTCCAGCAGGCGGTAAACCACGCCCGTCAGCAGCAGGCCGAACACCATGACTGCCGACAGAAAATACAAGCCCGATGCCAGGTTGCCGGTGTATTCCTTGAGCGCGCCGATCACGAACGGGCCGATATAGCCGCCGAGGTTGCCCACCGAATTGATCAGCGCAATGCCTGCCGCTGCACTGGCGCCGGCAAAGAAGCGCCCCGGCAAGGTCCAGAACACCGCCGTGCAGGAAAACAGCGCAAACGCCGCCAGGCTCAGCGCGGCCATTTGCAACACCGGCACACTGAGCCAGGCACTGAAAAACAGGCCAATGGCGCCCAGCACGTAGAGCACCGCGAGATGGCCGTAGCGGTCATTCAAGCGGTCGGAACTGCGCGGGATGATCAGCAACCCGATGATCCCGAAAATGTAGGGCACCGCCGAGATAAAACCAGTGACGAGGTCACTGCCACCGAACTGTTTGATCAAGGTCGGCAGCCATAGCCCCAGGCCGTAAATGCTCAGGGTCACTGGCAGATAGAACAGCGCCAGCAGCAGCACGCGCGTGTCTTTGAGTGCCAGCAGCGGGTTGCCATGACGGGTCTGGCCGTAGGCTTGCAGGTCTTTGTTCAATTCACCGGTGAGCCAGGTTTTTTCCTCCTCGCTCATCCAGTTGACCTGCTTTGGGCCATCCGGCAGAAAACGCAGCACCGGCCAGGTCAGCAGCAGCGCCGGGGTGCCGATCACGATAAACAGCCATTGCCAGCCGTGCAGGCCAAGGATGCCGTCCATGCCAAGCAAGCCGCCGGACACGGGCCCGGTGATCATCATGGCGATGGGTTGAGACAGGATAAACAGCCCGAGGATTTTGCCGCGATGGCGCACCGGGAACCATTGGGTGATGTAGTAGAGCACGCCCGGGAAGAACCCGGCTTCCGCCGCGCCGAGCAAAAAGCGCATCACGTAGAAACTGTGTGGCCCCTGCACGAACGCCATGCCGATGGTGATGGCGCCCCAGGTCAGCATGATCCGCGCAAACCAGCGCCGCGCGCCGAAGCGGTCGAGCATCAGGTTGCTGGGGATTTCGAAGAGAAAGTAGCCGATGAAGAACAACCCGGCACCCAAACCATACGCGGCGTCGCCGATACCGACGTCGGCGCCCATGTGCAGTTTGGCAAAACCCACTGCCGAGCGGTCCACGTAGGCGATCAGGTACAGCAGGATCAGGAATGGAATCAGTTTCAGCGTGATGCGCCGAATAAGCCGCAATTCCTGGCTCATGGGGTCGATCTCCGTTTGTTGTTCTTATAGAAGCTCGGGGCACGCCTCTCGCGAAAACTCGCCAGGGCAACGCCTCAGTTGAGACCGACTATATAGTACGACTATTTACAAGACAACACTTCCAAAGCATCGATTTTGCGCTTATGTTTACCACCATATAGAACATATAGTCATACAATAAGAGAACCGATCATGCCTGATAAAAAGCCCGCCCTACGCTCTGCCCAGTGGTTTGGCACCGCCGACAAAAACGGTTTCATGTACCGCAGCTGGATGAAGAACCAGGGCATTGCCGACCATCAGTTTCATGGCAAGCCAATCATCGGCATCTGCAATACCTGGTCGGAGCTGACCCCGTGCAACGCGCATTTCCGCCAGATTGCCGAGCACGTCAAACGCGGTGTGATCGAGGCCGGTGGTTTCCCGGTGGAATTCCCGGTGTTCTCCAATGGCGAATCCAACCTGCGCCCGACCGCTATGCTCACGCGCAACCTGGCGAGCATGGACGTGGAAGAAGCCATTCGCGGCAACCCGATTGACGGCGTGGTGCTGCTTACCGGGTGCGACAAAACTACCCCGGCGCTGCTGATGGGCGCGGCCAGTTGCGACGTGCCGGCCATCGTGGTCACCGGCGGGCCGATGCTCAATGGCAAGCACAAAGGCCAGGACATCGGCTCGGGCACGGTGGTGTGGCAGCTCAGCGAGCAGGTCAAGGCCGGCACCATCACGCTGGATGACTTCCTCGCAGCCGAAGGCGGCATGTCGCGCTCGGCGGGCACCTGCAACACCATGGGCACCGCGTCGACCATGGCCTGCATGGCCGAAGCACTGGGCACCTCGCTGCCGCACAACGCAGCGATTCCGGCGGTGGATGCGCGGCGTTATGTGCTGGCGCACATGTCCGGCATGCGTGCGGTAGAGATGGTGCGCGAAGATTTGAAACTGTCGAAAATCCTGACGAAAGAAGCCTTTGAAAACGCGATCCGCGTGAATGCCGCCATCGGTGGTTCGACCAACGCGGTGATTCACTTGAAAGCCATCGCCGGGCGCATCGGCGTTGAACTCGACCTCGACGACTGGACCCGCATGGGCCGTGGCGTGCCGACCATCGTTGACCTGCAGCCGTCGGGGCGTTTTCTGATGGAAGAGTTCTATTACGCCGGCGGCCTGCCCGCCGTGCTGCGTCGCCTCGGCGAAGCGAATTTGATTCCGCATCCCAATGCGCTGACGGTGAACGGCAAGTCCCTGGGCGAGAACACCAAGGATTCGCCGATTTACGGTCAGGACGAAGTGATCCGCACCCTCGACAACCCGATCCGCGCCGACGGCGGCATCTGTGTGCTGCGCGGCAACCTCGCGCCGCTCGGCGCGGTGCTCAAGCCTTCCGCCGCCAGCCCCGAGCTGATGCAGCACCGGGGCCGCGCGGTGGTGTTTGAAGACTTCGACATGTACAAGGCGCGCATCAACGACCCGGAGCTGGACGTGGATGCCAACTCGATTCTGGTGATGAAAAACTGCGGGCCGAAGGGTTATCCAGGCATGGCCGAAGTCGGCAACATGGGCTTGCCGGCCAAGCTGTTGGCCCAGGGCGTGACCGACATGGTGCGAATTTCCGACGCGCGCATGAGCGGCACGGCGTACGGCACGGTGGTCTTGCACGTGGCGCCGGAAGCCGCCGCTGGCGGGCCGTTGGCCACGGTGAAGGAAGGCGACTGGATCGAACTCGATTGCGCCAACGGCCGCCTGCACCTGGACATCCCCGACGCAGAGCTGGCGGCGCGCATGGCAGATTTGGCGCCGCCGCAAAAACTCATCGTCGGCGGCTACCGCCAGCTGTATATCGACCACGTGTTGCAGGCCGATCAGGGCTGCGACTTTGACTTCCTGGTGGGCTGCCGTGGGGCTGAAGTACCCCGTCATTCCCACTAAGTGGGATGCTATGATGCCGCGAACCTAGTCAGAGCCACCCGTCGTTATGGATCACCAGCCGCCCAAGCCGCGCAAGAGCATGCATGCCCAAATCGTTCAGGACTTGGGCATGCACATCGTTTCCGGCCGCTTCAAGCCCGAAGAACGCCTGCCCATGGAGGCCACGCTTTGCGAGGAGTACAAGGTCAGCCGTTCGGTATTGCGCGAAGCGACCCGGGTGCTCAGCGCCAAGGGCCTTGTGTATTCCAAGCCAAGGGTGGGCGCGGTGGTGCGCCCGCGTCTGAAATGGCATTTGCTTGACCCGGACGTGCTGTCGTGGCTGATGCAGTCCACGCCCCACAGCGAATTCTTCAATACGCTGGCGGGTGTGCGGCGCATCCTCGAACCGGAAATCGCTGCGATGGCCGCGACCACCGCCACCGATGAAGACATCGCCACCATCGAAACCGCCTACCTGGGCATGGAAACCGCGAAGACCCACGACGCCTTGCTGCAAGCCGACCTGGACTTCCACCGCGCCATCGCCGACGCCACCCGCAACGACCTGCTCGCCTACATGTGCAACATGCTCTCGCTGCCGCTGCGCGAGTCGATCAACATCACCAACCGCCGCCCCGACATCCAGGGCCTCAGCCTGCCCCGCCACAAGGCGATCCTCACCGCCATCCAGAACCGCGACGCCCTAGGCGCCCGGCATGCCTCGCTGGTGCAGCTGGACGACACCCGCGTGGCGCTGGACACCGTGATGAATGTGCTGACGCCGTTGTAACCCGCCCATCTGCGGCTACGCTCAGGTGACAGCCTGAGGGATCAGCCATGTGCGGACGACTGACGCAGTACCGGGGCATCCACGATTTCGTGGCCGCCTTGAGCATGCCCAATGCCCTGATCAACACCGTGGGCGAACACCCCCTTGAACGCTACAACGTCGCGCCTTCGACGCCGGTTGCCCTGTTGCACCTTGACGACGGCCTGCTGCACGCCGACCGCGTGCGCTGGGGCTGGCGCCCGCACTGGGCCAAAGACCGCGCGCCGCCGATCAATGCGCGCGTGGAGAAAGTCGCCAATGGCCCGTTCTTCCGCGCAATCTGGCCGCACCGGGCCCTGGCGCCCATCGACAGCTGGTTTGAATGGGTGGATGAAGGTGGGCCAAAAAAGCAGCCCTATTTGATCCGCCGCCGCGACGGTGCCCCGTCGTTTTGCGCCGCGATTGGCCAATTACCCGACACCGATGAAGGCGCGGGTGAGCAGGACGGGTTTGTGATCATCACCGCCGACAGTGCCGGCGGCATGGTGGATATTCATGACCGGCGGCCGGTGGTGCTGGCCCCGGAGTTTGCGCGCGAATGGCTGGACCCGGCGACCAACCGAGGCCGCGCCGAGCAAATGGTGATGTTTCAGGGTGAGCCGGCGCAGGTGTTTGAATGGTTTCGGGTGGACACGGCGGTGGGTAACCCGCGCCATGACGGGCCGCATGTGATTGAGCCTATTGACGGTTGAGGTCTACTGTCACCCTTCCAGCAGCGAAATTAGCCGCGGCTCAACGGATGCTTCCGTCACCTCGAGTACTGCCAGGGTCACTGGCAATTTGAAGCGCCGTCGCCCTGCACTGCCGGGATTGATATATAGGATTGCGCCGCGCCATTCGATAAGTGGCTTGTGTGAGTGACCCGTCACAACCACCCGCGTATTGGGCGTAAGTAAAGCGGGGACGTCCGCTATGTCGTGTACGACCAAGGTGGACCAACCCTTCATATCAACCATCAGATGGTCAGGGAGGTCCTGCGCCCATGGAACGCCCTGATCATTGTTACCGCGCACCCCATACGCCGGAGCTATTTGCGCCAGTTGCTCAATGATCCCCGCCCCGCCGATGTCACCCGCATGGATAATCTGCTCACACCCCTGCAAGGCCGCGATGGCTTCAGGTCGAAGCAGGCCGTGAGTGTCGGATATCACACCAACTTTATACATTTGCTGCTCTATTTTGACGGCGGGAGATCATCGAGGACGCGTAGCCTATAAGTTTTATAAATCTGCTGAATCTCTGGATCGTCCAGGCTTTCATAAGTAATGCCTTCTTTGTCAAGCCCATCCAGCCCCTTGATCCCGCCAATCATCTCAGGCCATTCACTGCGATTGGCAATGTCGACAACAAACGGTTTCAAGTAACTATTCAGATGCCCTTTAAACGGGTCCCTGATCTCGTCGCTGAGCACCCTCAGATAGTCATCCTTGTTAGTTTTCGACCATTCAATAGCAAACTTCGCTCGATAACAAAGTTCCATGAAAACCAGTAAAAGTGTGCGACCGTTACCGTCAAGAAAAGGGTGTGCGAATGCTAGCTGACCCATCACATCGCCAGAGCGCTCTCTAAATCGTGATGTGTCTGAAGCAAGTGCGAGCGCATAGTCTACGGACATTTTGATCGAGTCCGGACGTTCGAAAGCAGTGTGACGGGGGTCTTCCTGAGTGCCTTTGAAGACTGCAAGATTAGGCGCAAGCTCTTTGCGGTCTTTACCCGCCCAGTGGTAAAAGCCTGAGAACAAGATCTCGTGCACCTTGAGTAGAGAGTTGTAATCGATCGAGCTTTTTTTGGCTAAATACTGAAGTGCATCTTCCAGGCTCAATTCAAATGCAAGATGCTCAGACTCCTTTACTTCAACAGAATCTTTAAGCTTTAAAGCGTTTTGAAGGTACCCCGCAGTTTCAAAATCGCCGAAGGGATCGAAACTCATGCGCTGAGTGTCTTCTTCATACGCCGCTTCTCCTGAAGATAACTGCCCTGAAGTGCGAGAGTCTCCGACTTGCTCAGGACACCCTTTCTCTTCAGATTGACGAGCAACTGCTCTACACCATCCAATTCAACAACGTCACCCGCCAGACCGGTGATCGCCACTGCCATTCGGCTTATACCGTCGCGCTCGGCAGTAACATGATGAGCTCTAGCCATCTCGCGCACTTGGCTGGCAATACTGACATCAGCTGTATTAGTCATCTGGTTATCCCTCAATTAGCCCTCGGAGCATAGCATGGGCCGGACCTTTACCTTCAACCCCACGCCATTCGCAGCACTTGGTTTAGGACGCCGCCGAACCTTTCCCCCAGACCCGCGTCCGAGCTAAGGCACCGTTACCAACTGCTCGCCGCGAGGACGTCGTTTGAAAGCCGCCATCATCAAAAAATACCGTTTGATCATCAAGACCATGGGCTATGTGGGTTGGGCCTTGTTTTGGCTGTTGCTGTGGGATGTCGCCGTGACGGTGGATTTCATGTTGTTTCTCACCACCAAAATCAATTTGCCGCTGATGCCGCTGACCTTGCTCGGTTCGGCGCTGGTGGTGCTGATCAGTTTTCGTAACAGCAGCGCCTATAACCGCTGGTGGGAAGCGCGCACGCTGTGGGGTGCGATGGTCAATAACTCGCGCAGTTTTGCCCGCCAGGTGCTCACGCTGATGGATGACCCGGACACCGAGGTCAACCCGATCAAGTCCACCCTGCTGCGCCGTCATGTGGCCTACGTGAATTGCCTCGCCGCGCACCTCAGAGGCAAGCCTTGCCCGGACGAAGTGCGCGCGTTTATTCCTGCCGAAGAATTTGCGCGTAACGGCGCCACCAACAACTTTGCGAACGACATTCTCACTGGCTCGGCGGCCATTCTGGCCAGGGAATACAAGGCCGGGCATCTGGACAGTATTCGGCTGGCACGCATTGAGTCCACGCTGGTGGACCTTTCCAACGCCCAGGGCGGCATGGAGCGTATTGCCAACACGCCACTGCCCTACCCCTACGTGTATTTCCCTCGGCTGTTTATCTCACTGTTCTGCCTGATCGTGCCGGTGGGCCTGGTGGAATCCCTCGGTTGGTTCACGCCATTGGCCTCCACCGTGGTGGGCTTTATGTTGCTGGCGATCGAACGGATCGGCACCGACCTGCAAAGCCCGTTTCACTCCAGCGAACACCAGATTCAGATGGAGAGCATCTGCGAAACCATCGAGAAGAACCTGCAGTCGATGCAGCGCGATGCCCTGGCGTGACTTCAGGCGTTTTCTGCACAGAGCCCATTGAGTTCGGTACTCACGAGCAGCAAGCCGCGTTCGGCCACGTCGTAGACAACGGCGTGGCGGATCAGCGGGTGGTCTTCGCAATAAGCCTGCAGGTTCAAGCCAGCGCCCGCCGCCAGGCTGGCATTGACCACGACCAAGTCGAAGACGCGACCACCGTACTCCAGCAACGTTAACAACTCGTCCAGGCTCGAGACCGGTGCAATGGCGTAATAGCCCTGATAATTGAAGTCGCGCTCCAAGCGCAAACGCTGAATGTGCTGGGGGTCGGCGATCATGATGCGTAAGGCTTTATTGATCATCACAGGCTCCCGGCAAAGGCTGCGCGCGGTTGCAACCAGTGCAGCAGGTCGGCGCCGCTCATGGGCCGGGCCAGCAGGTAACCCTGGCCCTGAGCGCAGCCCAGTTCCACCAGTTCACGCTGTTGTTCGGCGGTCTCAATGCCTTCGATCACCACCGACATGCCCAGGGTTTCTCCCAGCGCCAGGATGCTGCTGATCACCGCCTGGCAACGCGGCTCCAGTGTGAGGTTGCGCACGAACTCCGCGTCCAGCTTGATTTCATTGAACGGCAACTGACACAAGCGCTGCATTGAAGAGAAACCCGCACCGAAATCATCAATGGATAAGCGGCAGCCCAGCATGCGCAGGCGTACCAGGTTTTCCAGGCTATTGTGGGTCGCTTCGAGCAGGCCGCTTTCGGTAATTTCAAAGGTAACGTCCCTGCCCGCCACACCCTGGCGAACCAGCAATTGCTTGATGTTGGCGGTCAACGCCGGGTTAGCCAATTGCCCGGCGCGCAGGTTGAACGCCATGTTCAGCGCACTGCCCTGGCGCTTCGCCTGTTCGTGCACCGCCAACGCCTGGCCCATCTTCTGGTACAACCACGTGTCGAGCAGGCCGCAGCGTTCCAGCGTTGGTATAAACACCGCTGGCGACACGATGCCCCTGGAAGGGTGGACCCAGCGCGCCAGCACTTCAACCCCGCACACGGCGCCGGTCAACAGGTTCAGTTTCGGTTGGTAATACGCCTGCAGTTGCCCCTCGGCCAGCGCCTGACGCACCTCGGCTTCCGTCGCAAGCTGGGCGACAGCCTCGGGCGGCGACACGGCCGCCGGGTGATTCACCTGCTTTTGCAGCAACACTGCCAGGCCCTGCGTGTGCAAGGGTTTCTCGATATCACCGAGGAACTCCAGCCCCACCAGCGACACAATCTGGCGCACTGCGCGGCGTAAATCCGCCGACAGCGAGCTGCTGATGATAATGGACCTGACCTGCCCGCTCGCGCCTACCCGCTGAATGAACTCGATACCGTCCATGCCTTCCATCTGCAAATCGCACAGCGCGATATCGACCGGGCCGACGGTGTCGAGCAAGGCCAGCGCCTGCGCGCCGTCAGCTGCCGCATAAACCGCCGCGCAGCCCAAATGCTCGAGCATTTTGACGGCGACCGAACGCTGGAAAGCGTGGTCTTCAAGCACCAGAACACGAAGCGCAAGGTTGGGCATGGGTCAGGACTCGTCTGTAAAGAAGTCCCGCATTGTTCCGCGATTGAACGGCTAAAAATTTAGGAAACGTCTCAATCTTTGTAGGAATTTTCCCAAGGTCAGGCAGGCAGTCACACGAGACATGAGGCATTCCCACGCTCAGCGTGGGAATGATCCGTTAGTGGCATTTCGTCATGGTTTTTAAAGGGCCAGCAAGCCGCGTCCCTTTTAATTGCAGGACGTTTCCTAGACAATCCCTGCCGCCTTGCGCCTGCTGGAACCGGTGGCTAGTCTGCGACCCTTCACTGCCAATCAGTGATCGGGTTTAGTCGCCCGACCTCCCAATGCGCGCATGGCCCTCCATGAGGTTTTATGGTGGCTGTGCGCAGGGCACCTTAGGGTGCGCCGGATTTTTCGTGTTGGGCCGGTCGACTAACCTGTGTACAGCCGCCACCCTCGTTTAGTCGCGATGGGTGTCGACCCTAATCCGACGCGAAGGTACACCATGAATAAGATTGTCCCCGATCCCCCGCTGAATTCAGCCAAAGACCGCGCCGCGTTCAACCGCGCTATCGACCATTACCTGCCCACCGAAAGCATTCAAATCGAAGACCTGAGTTTCGAAGATGCCCTGCTTTACACCGCAAGTTTGCTCACCAGTGCATCGGCGACTGCGCTGGATTGTGGGGAACAAATGGCGAGCCCCGAGCGGGCAAAGATTTTGGCGGTGTGGCACTTGCTTGAAATTGCAAAGACCACGGTTGATCGCACCATTGAATGCATGAAGCCTTCCACAGCGCCCGCATAACACAGGCTCACATAGTTCCCATGCAGAGCGTGGGAACGCTAAAAAAAGCTGTCTGCACACGATAAAAACAGGCGAGCTGGCTGTTGTGGCGAGGGAGCTTGCTCCCGCTGGAGTGCGAAGCGCTCCCAGGTTTTGGAACCGCTACCCACCACAGCCAGAGCAAGCCCCCTCGCCATCGACGTTTTGATCTCCAGGCATTAGCGCCTGGAGTGGCTTTTAATCAGACCGTCATTGGCTCAGCACCACATCGCGCATCGGCGGAATATAGCCGTAGTCATACGCCTCCTGCACAAATGAGCGATCACCCTTCAACACGATTCTGACGGTAGGCGCTTCAGTGCCGCCGATACGGTAGTCATCGCCTTGGGTGGGCACGCTGTCGATAAACGAGGTGACCAAGCCATTGGGCATTACGCAGTGAGAATAGGTTTGGAACGGCTGCGAGGGTGGGTTACCCAGTACCAGACCGGAAGCATTCATCGGCGTGTAAGGGCCAAAAAGATGATCGCTGATAAATCCATAAACGCCATCCGGACCTGTCACGCCATCAGCGTAGGTGAACTTATGGCTGATGGTAAACAAGTAATACTTGTTGTCCTGGAATACATAGTGTGGCCGCTCAGTCTGGTCGTTAACCCCAACTGCTGTGACCAACGGCGGCAAAATCTCCCACTCGTCACCGTGCAAATCTTTCGCCACTGCGATGCCGATACAGCCCACTTGATAACGCGCACCGCCGACATCTTCATGGCCAGGTGGCACCAGGCCTAGTTCATCCGGGCCCACGGTGTGGCTACCGCGCTCGCCGGCCACATTGCCTTCAAACACCATATATAACTTGCCATCCACGGGATCGATAAACGGGCTGGGATCACGGAAGTTCCATGTGGCATTTTGCGCTTCGGTTTGGTAGTAAGTGCCATCAGCGTCAAATAAAGTTTTAACCTGAGTAAAGCCCCGTAGTTCAACGCCTGTGTCTGAAGTAACCACTTGGCCGCGGACTTTAACAATAGTGGCACCCGGCGTCACACAGGTGTAATACAAGTCGATATCGCCGTTGTTATTCAGCAGGATCGGCGTACCCGCCCACTCCCGCGTGGTGGGCGACACGCCCTCGGCCATGACACGGCCGCCAAATATCCAGTCTTTGCCAGTGCGTGAGTACCAATAGCAGATGCGCGCGTGACCATGACGGTCTTCCCAATCACGCTTGATATCGTAACGGCCATCCGCATTGATGAACTGCGGATCATGGGGGCGGCGGTCGGCGGTCAGGGTAAAAATAACCGACCAGCCATTAACCGACACTACGGTGCCATCAAGTTCGCGTAATGGCATAGTGTCCCAAATAAACACGGTGTCACTCATGACGGGAAAGTCGGAACGGACTAACGGTTGCGTGGTAGTCGGGTCATTTTCATTAACTTTTAGCGCATCAGCCCGTGTCCAGCGAGTGGGTGTGTGATTCGCATGTTTCATGTTGATGTCCTTTTACTGACGCTCAGGTGACAAGCAGAGAGCTTATAGCATTGACCAAGCCGGCCAATAATGGCGACTTGAAAGAGCGAGTCGAGATTGACTCTGGGAAGTGCGA
This sequence comes from Pseudomonas sp. AMR01, assembly GCF_041946035.1. NCBI lineage: Bacteria > Pseudomonadati > Pseudomonadota > Gammaproteobacteria > Pseudomonadales > Pseudomonadaceae > Pseudomonas > Pseudomonas sp. AMR01. The sequence continues at coordinate 231,147 of NZ_JAUTYR010000006.1, read as the reverse complement.
AACAAGGTTTAACATGGAAGGTAACTTACTGCAACATGAAGAATTATTTATACCAATATTGCCATCACTGTATTTATATCCTTGATATAAATACAATATCACTCACAACTAACCCAACAATAAAAAGCTAGCTAATCAATTATCCGACGCTGAACAGTCGCTGAAGGAATCTCAATTAGTCGTTTAAACGGTTGTTAAATAGTCGACGATATTCAGGTCTTCCCACTACACGCCCCTGGAGAAACCTGTGCAGCGTACGAAGCGATTACACCGCCGACTTCCACTTCCCGCCATGGTGCAGACGGTAGCGCTATGCGTTTCACTGGTGATGCCACTTTTCGCCGTGGCTGCGGACCAACCGGATGGGTTCGCCAGGCACGTTACCGGCGGTGGCACGCTCGCCGCCGTACACCCCGCTACGCTGGACGAGCTGAAAAAGTCGCTGTGCGCACGCTATGACCCGGCAGGCAACTGCACCGATGACACGCCACGGGTAATCGCCCTGGACCATGTGTATGACTTTCGCGGCAGCGTGGTGCAGAACGGCAGTGCGCAGACCCACGAAATGGGCTGCATGGCGAATGCGTGCCCCAAGGGTGGCGGGCAATGGGCACGCAATGGCGCCAACAACTTTTGCCAGTCCAAGCCTCCCGTGCAGGTGACCTATGACAATGCCGGCCTGCAACGTCTAAAGGTCGGTTCGAACAAAACCCTGATTGGGGTCGGCAGCAAGGCCGGCATTCAAGGCATGGGCTTGCTTATCGGGGGCGGCGCGCACAATGTCATCGTGCGCAACCTGACCCTGTCCGACATTAACCCTCGTGTGGTGTGGGGCGGCGATGCACTGACCCTCGACGGTGCGGACGGGGTCTGGATTGACCACAACACCTTCGCCCGGATCGGCCGGCAGATGCTGGTGACCGGCTGGGGCACCGCCTCCCACGTCACTGTCTCCAACAACGAGTTCGATGGGCGCACGCCCTACTCGGCAACGTGCGACGCGCATCATTACTGGGTGTGGCTGTTTCTCGGCCATCACGACACCCTTACGCTGGCGCGAAACTACATCCATGACACCTCTGGCCGCGCGCCCCATGCTGGCGGCATGGGCGATGCGGAGGTACGCGCGCAGGTGGTCAACAATGTGTTCAACAACCTGAGTTATCAGGGCGCGATCATGTCGCGCACCGCCACTTCGCACCTGCTGGTGGAAGGCAATGCGTTCGAGCACGTGACCCATCCGCTGTTCAACGATACCCAGCAACCCGGCACGGCGTTTGCGCTGTTTGACCCCGTGTCGCCATCGGCCAACGCGATCTGCCAACGGGTGATTGGCAGGCCCTGCGTGGCCAACCAGCAGCAGCTCAGTGGCGATGATTATCGACCGCAGGACACTGCGGCGCTCGAAGCCTTCAAGGCCTACCGTGAGTTCCTCGTCACGCCGCTGCCGGCAGACATCGCCCTGGCCCAGGTGCCTCGCGACGCCGGTGCGGGCAAGCTGACTCAACCCCATTGAAGGACTGCCCCGCATGCAACGTTTTCTACTGATGCTGTGTTGCGTTTGCCTCGCCAGCACGGCCCTCGACGCCCGTGCCCACGCCGAGGGGTTTGGCGTTTCTCAGACCGGCACCCAGGTGGTGGTCGATACCGGCGCCGACCTGGTATTCAGCGTGGACAGCCGCAACGGTGACCTGGTGTCGCTGCGGTATCGTGGTAACGAGTTGCAAACCCGCGAGCCGAAAAAATCGCAGGTTGCTTCCGGTCTCGGCGCTGCGCACGTCGACGTCAAGACGATTGGCGATGTGATCGTGGTCAGTGCCCAAGCCGGCGATTTGACCCATTACTACCTGGCACACAAAGGCCGCAACGCCCTGTACATGGCGACTTATGCGCCGACCTTGCCAGCGGTCGGCGAGCTGCGGTTCGTGACGCGACTTGATGTTAATAAACTGCCCAAGGCCGCCCATGGCACCGACTCGAATGTGGGCCAGGCCATTGAAGGCAAAGATGTGTTTTTGCTGGCGGATGGACGCACCAGTTCCAAGTTCTATTCCGCCCGCCCGATGATTGACGACCCGCTCCACGGCGTCAGTGGGCCGGGCGTCGCGGTGTACATGCTGATGGGCAATCGTGAACTCAGCGCGGGCGGGCCTTTTTTCAAAGACATCGCCACGCAAAAAACCGCAACCACCCACGAGCTCTACAACTACATGTTTTCCAATCACACTCAGACCGAAGCCTACCGCGGCGGCCTGCATGGCGTGTACGGCTTGCTGTTCACCGACGGTGGGCCACCGAATGCCACGTTGAGCGACCTGGGGTTTGTGAATGACTCACTGGGGCTCAAAGGTTTTCTGAACAGTGCCGGACGAGGTTCAGTGGCCGCACATGTGTCCGGCGTCGCTGCCGGTTTACCCGCCGTGGTGGGATTGAGCAACGCCACGGCGCAGTATTGGGCGCGTGCAGATGCCAGGGGCGACGCGCAGTTGACGGGGCTGCGTCCCGGCCGCTACCGCACGACGCTCTACCAGAACGAACTGGAAGTGGCCCAGGGTTCGGTTGACGTCAAGGCGGGCAACCTCGCCCGTGTCACGTTGACCGCGTTGCCGCCAACCGGTCATGTGGCGTGGCAGATCGGCGTGCCTGACGGCACCCCGAGCGGCTTTTTGAACGCCAGTCGGTTGGCTTCAGCGCACCCGTCAGATACTCGAATGGCGGCGTGGGGGCCTAGCACTTACACGGTGGGCACCAGCGCGGTTGGCGACTTTCCCGCAGTGCAGTGGCGCGACATCAACACCCCTACGCGCATCGACTTTATGCTCGGCGCGAATGAAATCCACGACTACCGGTTACGCCTGTATGTGTCGCTTGCGCAAGCCGGCGGCCGCCCACGAGTGAGCCTGAATCAACGTTGGGAAGCCCCCGTACCTGCGGCCTCCAACCAACCTGAAAGCCGGGGGATTACGCGCGGTACGTACAGAGGCAATAACACGGTGTTTGAGCTGGCGGTTCCCGGCACAGCGCTGCAAGTGGGGCGCAATACACTGGAGATTGGTGTTGCCTCCGGCAAATCAGGAACGGGGTTCCTGAGCCCTGGCTTTGTGTATGACAGCGTGCAGTGGGTATCGCCCTGATGAAAACGCCTTGTGGCGAGCGGGCTTGCCCCGCGTTGGGCTGCGAAGCAGCCCCAAAACCAGCCGCCACGGCGTGTCTGGAAGACCGCATTTTACTTACTGGGGCTGCTGCGCAGCCCAACGCGGGGCAAGCCCGCTCGCCACAACAACAACAGCCACAGCAACAGCAAAAGCCACAACAACAGCCACAGCCACGGGGCGTTTCGACAGCCCCCGGAATTCAGGCTTATCGCAGGCAAGCCACCCTAGCTTGCCTGCAGCCTTGCATTATTTGGACACGGGCATCGCGAATTCCGCGCCCTGCTCGATGCTCTCCGACCAGCGCTGCATGATCGACTTCTGCTTGGTGTAAAAACGCACACCCTCAGTGCCGTACGCATGCATGTCGCCAAACAAACTCTTCTTCCAGCCGCCAAAACCATGCCAGGCCATCGGCACCGGAATCGGTACGTTGATGCCGACCATGCCCACTTCAATACGTCGCGCGAATTCGCGGGCAATGTTGCCGTCGCGGGTGAAGCAACTGACGCCGTTGCCAAACTCGTGATCGTTGACCAGCTTCACGGCCTCGCCGAAATCATTCACCCGGACGCACGCCAGCACCGGGCCGAAGATTTCTTCGCGGTAGATGCTCATCTCTTTGGTCACGTGGTCAAACAGGGTCGCGCCGAGCCAGAAGCCGTTTTCCAGGCCCGCTTCGGTGGGCACATAGTCACGCCCGTCGAGCAGCAAGTGCGCGCCGGCTTGCACGCCTTGCTCGATGTAGCCGCTGATACGTTCAAGGGCTGCGCGCGACACGATCGGGCCCATTTCGGCCTTCAAGTCGCGGCCGTCGGTGATGCGCAACAGCTTGGCGCGCTCGGTCAAGGCGGCGATGACTTTGTCACCCACATCGCCCACCAACACAGCCACCGAGATGGCCATGCAGCGCTCGCCGGCACTGCCGTAAGCGGCGCCCATCAGCGCATCAACGGTTTTTTCAATGTCGGCGTCGGGCATCACCACCATGTGGTTTTTCGCGCCGCCCAGGCCTTGCACGCGCTTGCCGTGGCGGGCGCCGGTTTCGTAGATGTATTGCGCAATCGGCGTCGAACCGACAAAGCTCAGGGCCTTCACGTCCGGGTGTTCGATCAGTGCGTCCACCGCTTCCTTGTCGCCTTGCACCACGCTGAACACACCTTTTGGCAGGCCGGCTTCACGCAGCAACTCGGCCATGAACAAGGAGGCACTCGGGTCGGTCGGGCTTGGCTTGAGGATGAAGGTGTTGCCCGCCGCGATGGCGATCGGGTACATCCACATCGGCACCATCACCGGGAAGTTGAACGGCGTGACCCCGGCGACTACGCCCAGGGGTTGACGCATTGTCCAGTTGTCCATGCCACGGGACACCTGGTCGGAATGTTCACCCTTGAGCAGGTTGGGAATACCGCAGGCGAATTCGAGGATGTCGATACCGCGATCCACTTCGCCCTGGGCGTCGGTGAAGACCTTGCCGTGTTCGGCGACGATGATGCGCGCCAGGTCGTCCTTGCGTTCACGCAGCAGGTGCAGGTATTCGAACAGCACGCGGGCGCGGCGGATGGGCGGCGTGTCGGCCCAGCTGGTGAACGCGGCCTGGGCGGCGGCGACGGCTTCGGACACGGTCTGGCGGCTGGCCAGCGCGACGCGCGCGGTGATCTCACCGGTGGCCGGGTTGTAGACGTCCTGATAGCGATCATCGCGGCTCACGCGCTGATCGTTAATGTAATGCTCGATTGTTGTGGTCATGGCAGATGATCTCAGGTCAGTAGCGTTGGAACACACGATAGGCTTTCGATTTGTTCCAAACCAGAGCAGAATCCAGAACTTATTGTCCTCACAGGCGAACAATACAACCATGGAAAAGGCAGAGATCGAAGGGCTGTGGACCCACATTCACTGGCTGTCGGTGCTGGAAGAACACGGCACCTACACCGCCGCTGCGGCGCGCCTGGGCGTGAGCAAGTCCGCCGTCAGCCAGCGCATCTCGGACCTGGAAAAAGCCACCGGCACCCGGCTGGTCACGCGCACCACCCGCAGCGTGCGGTTGACCGATGCCGGGCAATCCCTGACGCGCGAAGTGCGCAGCGCCTACGCCCAAATTGCTCGCAGTTTTTCGTCGGTGCGCGACTCGGCCGGGGAGATTCGCGGCCTGGTGCGCCTCACAGCGCCAGTGGCATTTGCCCGACAGCAACTGGTGCCACACCTGTCGGAATTTTTGCAGCAATACCCGCAGGTGCGAATTCAGCTGGATGTGTCGGATGCCTTGAGTTCACTGGCGGCCGAGGGTTATGACCTGGCGGTGCGACACGGTTTTCAGGTGCCCGAAACCCACGTGGCATGGAAGCTGTGCGACACCGCCTCGGTACTGGTGGCGACCCGGGACTACCTGCAACGCCACGGCGAACCGCGCGAACCCGGCGATCTCACCGCCCACAATTGCCTGTTTTACCCACGCGGCACCGACCAGCCCGCCTGGACGTTCGAGCGCGGCAGCAAAACCGTCGAACGCCTCACCGTGCCCATCGCCGGCAGCTTCGCCACCAACAACAGCGAAGCACTGCGCGATTCGGCGCTCAACCACCTGGGCATCGCCCTGCTCCCGGACTTCAGCGCCCACGCCGCACTGGCAAGCGGCAAGCTGGTACAGGTGCTGGAAGACTGGACACTCAAGGGCGTGTTTGCCGATGAGATTTACTTGATTCGGCCTTACTCGCCGCATGTGCCCAAGTCGGTGAGTGCGTTGGTTGGCTATCTGAAGGAGAAACTGTCGGGCGGTTTTCGGTTCACCCGATAGTTATCAGGCATTGACCGAACAGCAGGCGATAGAACCCGTGGCGAGCGGGCTTGCCCCGCGTTGGGCTGCGAAGCAGCCCCAAAACCTGCGGCCGAAGAACGCCTGACTCACCGCATTTTTCCTTCCAGGGTCGCTTCGCAACCCAACGCGGGGCAAGCCCGCTCGCCACAGGGACAATGTTCGCCGTTAACGGGCTGGCATCAACCAGATATGGCCGGATTTCAAAGACGTTGAGAGGGCTGCTGCTTAGAGCCTTTGCTGAGCTGGGCTGTGATGATGACGACAAGGCGCACTTCATAGGACATGAACACAACGTTACGCGAAATGGAAAAGGGACGGGCACAGTAGGTGAGCATCCAACCTTGTTGCAAAAAACATATTCGCTACAAGCATTTCACGCGGTTTTCACAGTTGAGCGCCTAGTCTTAACACAGCTCCTAAGTGAACACCTTTTAAGCCCGCGCCCCCATCGTGGGCTTTTCTTTGTCCGGGATTTGGCGCTGCGTTCTACTGCGACACGCTCAATCTTCCCTCGCTAAAAATTGAGCGCCTTTACCTCGAGCAATCAGCGTTACACAACGTGCATGCCGACTGCATCTTGGCTACGTTTTGCCAGGCCGCACTGATGACAGTCGCGCCCATTCTCCGCGCAAGAAGCACAATGCAATGGTGTTCGGGCTCAAACTTGCTCCAACGTGAAGGGCCGTGCGCCTCGCAGTAAGGCCACCTTCTGGGGGGTTCTTAGGGTGTTGCCGTCGGTGCCGAGTTTACGGTCCCGTTTCAGCCGTAACCCGGCAGAAGCCGGGTTTTTTGACCTTAAAGTCATCAGCTGTGGGGGTGCTCGCTTGCCACTGAACCTGCAGCGTCCACGTCCGACATATCCTCCTCCAGGACTAACTCGTCTTCCGGCGGCGGCGCAGCCGTATTCTCGTCACGCGTAGAGTCGTGACCTGCCTCGTTATCGGTGCCGCGCGTCACGGCCTGCTGTGAAATGTTGCCCGGCGCTTTCTCATTGATTTCCATGTTGGCTCTCCACTTTTAAGCTCGGGATATCCGCGCTTAAGGTTAAGAGAAGTCACAGCATTCAGAGTGCCAAGCTTTAGACGAATGGGGGTGAGGAAATAGACGATTACTTGGGCTGGGGCAGCGCCCGCAGCGGGCCTGCTCATATTCGCCGCCCTGTTCGGCAGCGGCGAACGCGAGCTGCTTAACCGGTTGATACGCGTGAAGCGAGTCTTTGGCCAGAGAGGGAAGTCTTTTTTAGAGCTTCCTCAACTGGCAAAAGACGCACGCTCACGCGCAATCGTTATTTGGCTTGGCGAAGCACGAGCTCCGACAGACGAGTCTTAACCCGGAAGCAGAACTCACGAATTTGAAATTGATAAGCGGGCATGACCATGTAGTTTAAATCAGGACCTAACGAGTCTTTGATTTCCATGTATTTGGCAGTCTTGGCAGCAATGATTTGGTATTCCGCCTCGTACTTGTTGTAAGACGCTTTGTTGTAAACCTTCAAGACATCCAGCTCTTTACGGCATTGCTCGGCGCGATTCTGGTTCAAGTTCGTTTCTGATTCTGACTGAGCACTGTCTGCAGCGACTGGCGCTGCGGAATCAGCACTGGCGTGCGCAGGTGCAGCCTCATGGCGCACAGTCCAGTTTTCTGGTGTTGAATGTGCGGCTTCAGGGGGGGCTTCCTGGACGACGGCAGGAGGTGGAGCCACGTTAGGTTTTTCTGGCGTTTTCGTAGCGCATCCCGACAGGGCCAGTCCTACCACTACAACGATGCCACACATTTTATCCATCGGTTCCACCAAGAGGTCATTACGGTTGGCTGAGTCGTTAGGTTCTGGGTAAAAAGTAATAAATCACTCAATGATCGAGTGTAAATTTTCTACCAGCCTCAAGGTGCTCAGTCGCTCTTCCTTGAGTACGCAGATGAGCAATAGTAGTAAAAAAACAAAAAGATGACGAGTAAAAGCTCGCCAGAAAATCCACATGACCCGGATGCTTGCATCCAGCAGGCGGGACATGCCGCATTGGACCGAGGGATCAATTGCTATGGATGTTGTCCCGTACCTACTCTTGGCAGCTATGGTGGTGGTGATCTTCTACGCTCGCAAACGCGCGCGGCAAAAGCTGGATGCAGAGTTCCGCGCAGCGCTTGCGATGCTGAATATCGACCAGTACGAGTTTTTGGTTGATAAGGTGAAGACGCCCGGCAAAAAGCCAAGCGCAGCGCAGGGTTCGGTTCTTGCGTGACGATCAAGAACGTTCGGGCTTTGCCGCAAAGCACCCATCAACCTCATTCTGGCAATCAACCGTAATATCAGTCAGAAAAGGAGCTATCTCCACATGCCCCATCAGCTTAAGCAGAACTGTGGCTGACTCACGAATAGACTGCCAATCTTGATGATCGAATATCAGCCGGTCGCGACAACGAACAGCATCTTCAGACAGGCCATTGCATAGTTTCCAGAGATTTTTGAGGCCGCGTCTTAATTCGCTTGGCATAGCGTTACCACAGGCGACCAAAGTATGGTTCAAAGGCAACATTGTCATGGACCAGGCTTCGCATGCAGGGCAGTCCGGAATAGTTTCTCGCTGCTGGTCTGCACTCATCGCCAAGAATTCCAGAGCAGGAAACGCTTCACAAACGGCGAGCACCTGCTGGTATTCACCCTCCCCATACCACTCCCAGATTGTCGTCGCAAAGCCCATCTCGAAGCTCCTGAACCGTTTCCACCGCCATCCAAATCCGCCTGTCGTCCCTCTTTGGTTTTGCAGGCCTGCAGCATTTATAGTTACTTGGATCGCACAACTATAGTGGAGGCAAGCATGTCTCCTAAGCGCTTGCGTGAACCGAAGAAGATAAATATCCAGTCAACAATGCTCAGGATGGGCGTGGTGACATTTCGCATAAAGGATTGATATAGATTGCAGCTAAGGTAGCTGCGCTCGTCGATTACTGACATCCCCAGCAGCTTTTTACCGATGCTCTGACCGTTTGGCATTGCATCTGAAAACAGGTAATACGCCGCGGCGGATCCGAAAGCCAGGATCGCGACCGCGTTGGGAGATACACCGACAAACTCAGCTGCTCTTCCCACGACATACAACAAAAAGAAGGTGATTAAAGAGTCAATCCACTGCCCTCCCAGACGTCGCCCCAATCCGGCGAGGTTGTTTGGCTTTCGGTACTCAATTTGAGTATTACTCACTTCCATGCGTTAACGCTCCGAGGGTATTTGATTTAAATATTTACAGACAACAAGCCAAGCGCGGGCGCGGGATTTGAACATGTATGACTTACTTAAAGCAGCCCGTTCGGCGCATCTGCAGGCTGTAGATCCAAATAGCAAACAGCAGGACTGCTTGTTGGGTTGCCGGCAGCACGAACCAGAAAGCCTTCACGTACAGGTCGGACGTTATCAGGAAAATCTCCGGCAGCATCAGCGGGATCAGCGCCAGCCCGAAAACTAAAGAGCCCAATAGGAACCACGACGATTTCGCACTACGGCGACACAGCAACACGCCACTGATTGCCAACAGAATGCAGGTCAGTGCAGCGGGTGGCATCAGGATTACCGGAACATCACCCATTCTGGCCAAATTCCAGCCATCACCGACGAGCCAGTAACCGATTTTAATTGTGAGAAAAAAGCAATAGACCGCCGATAAGACGTCCACCACCTGGCTTGAGTGGTTTCGTCCCTGAGATATACTTTTGTCCATAAATACCAGATCTAGCGATAGGCCGGACAATCCAGCCAACCACTGCAGTTTACCAAACGTTCAACTGATCACGAAGCTACTCGGTGTTCGCCTGTTATCTGAGAAATTTCGATGTCGATGTGTTTAGTCTGCATCTATTGCTCATTTCCTTCAGCCATTTCAAGACAGCTACTTAGACTGTAGCGATAGTAACAAGGCCCAATACGAGCTTCACTAACCACTCTTCAGCAGTGTCCCGGCTGATTTGGCCGCTGCACGCGGACTCTGCAAGACGATCTGCCGCCCCAAATATTGCATTGACTACGGCAGTGGTAGTGCCCAAATCATCGCTCTGTTGAAAAAGAGAACGTCTGCATACTTGGATGTAAGCATTTTCGCACTCGTTTTTTGCTTTCTCCATTTCCTGGGAACCAGACAACGCAGCGGAGACACTCCAAAGCGTTGCACCCTGCCCCATTACACAGTTTAAGTGTGAGGCCGCTATTACCCGGGCTTTCTCTTCAGTGCCTTTAGGGCTCTGCGCGATAGCTGACTCCAAGGCCTCAAGTTGCTCCTTGGAAAACGCTCGATATAGGTCTGCCAGTAAAGCGGCCCTATCAGGAAAGTGGCTATACACCACCGGCTTGGTCACCTGGGCGCGCTCGGCTAAGCGAGGGAGGGTCAGAGCATCCGTGCCCTCAAGCTCGACAATTTCACAAGCCACAGAGATGAGCTGGTGATAGCGCTGCTCACGTGGCCATCTCTGACGCACTTTTTTTTCATCGTTCAAATTCTGACTCATGACCCTTGACGCCTATATACCCAATGTACATACTAAAAGTACATAAAGAACGGTGAAAAATCAATCGTATCGCGAACGCGACCAAATACAACGGTTAATCGAACTCGAACCTGACGAAGGTGAGCCTAACCAATTCCGTAGCGCCTCGAAATGAGCGATTACTCCTCTGACCATGGCCAAAAATAGGAAATTCACTCACTGGATTCAGCAGCGATGATTCGTACTGCGCGTCGCGGCGGGTAAACCGGCAGGACTTGAAGGTGACGAGCCTAGCCAGTCTTTTCGAAATTGAATTGCTGGAGGGAGTGAGGAGCGCGCCCTGCAGACAGGGTGCAGCATCCTCATGCTTTGATTCGGAGACTATCCCTGCGCAAGCCCAGGGGAAGCAGTCCTCCGAAATCGCAGGATTCACCAACCCAACGCAGAGATGACCTCTGCATGATTGGCTGTAAGGAGAGAAAATTGTCCGCAAAGAAAATACCACTGTCGCTTCTCGATCTCGTTAGAGTCAGACAAGGACATACACCTGTAGATGCGTTGGCAGAAGCCCAACAAATTGCATCCCATGTCGATGCGCTCGGCTTCAAACGCTATTGGGTCGCCGAGCACCACAATTTCTCGGGTATCGCTTCCGCTGCTACCTCAGTGGTGCTCGCCCACGTCGGCCAGCATACGAAAAATATTCGCCTAGGCGCTGGTGGCATAATGCTGCCCAATCATGCGCCATATATGATTGCTGAGCAGTTCGGCACTCTGGCCGCTATTTATCCAGATAGAGTTGATTTGGGTCTTGGTCGGGCGCCGGGAACGGACTCTCGTACGTTGGGCGCTTTACGAATCCCGAAGGGCGCAGCGGAGAATTTTGCAAACGATGTCCAGGAGCTAATGCACTGGTTTAACGCGGATGCCCAGCCTTTGGATCTCAAAGCTTGGCCTGCAACTGGAGATGATGCACAAATGTGGTTGCTGGGCTCTTCATTGTATGGCGCAACATTGGCCGCAGAGCTAGGTCTGCCTTACACCTTCGCGTCTCACTTTGCGCCAGCACTCCTCGATCAGGCGCTCGACGCTTATCGCTCTCGCTTCAAACCCTCAAGGTTTCTGAAGCGCCCGCATGCAATGATAAGTGTGCCCGTTGTGGCAGCCCAAACCACAGACGAAGCGAAAAGGCTGTTTACCAGCATGCAAATGGCGTACTCGGACGTCATTCGAGGCGAATCTAAGCCACTTCAACCGCCAGCAAGCCTGTCCAATTACTGGAGGCCCAGTGAGCTTTCCATCGTTGAACGCATGCTCTCTATTGCGGTTGTAGGCAATCCGGAGGAGGTACGTGAAGGACTTATCGCGCTGCAGCGTCAAACAGATATCGATGAGTTCATGCTTTCCACTGACATATACGATATCAACGCGCGACGTAACTCCCTTTCTTTAACAGCTCAAGTTTGGAATGCGTAGCACAAGACTTTCTGCAGCTCCGCCGCCAGCCATCCGGCTGGCGGCTGAAGCAAACGAATTGGACAGAGCAATATTCTTATAACCGCTTGATTCAGCAGGAACGTTAGAGAGAGGGCCATCCTTGGCCACTAACTTCAATCGACAGCCTTCACCATGTCTTCGATGACCTTTTTGGCATCACCGAAGACCATCATGGTCTTGTCCAGGTAGAACAACTCGTTGTCCAGGCCGGCGTAGCCGCTGGCCATCGAGCGCTTGTTGACGATGATGGTCTTGGCCTTGAACGCTTCGAGGATCGGCATGCCGGCAATCGGCGAGGTCGGATCATTCTTGGCGGCCGGGTTGACCACGTCGTTCGCGCCGAGCACCAGCACCACGTCGGCCTGGCCGAATTCGGAGTTGATGTCTTCCATCTCGAACACCTGGTCGTAAGGCACTTCCGCCTCGGCGAGCAGCACGTTCATGTGGCCGGGCATGCGGCCTGCCACCGGATGGATCGCGTACTTCACGGTCACGCCGCGGTGTGTCAGCTTCTCGGTCAGTTCCTTGAGCGCATGTTGCGCCCGGGCAACCGCGAGGCCATAGCCCGGCACAATGATCACGGTGTCGGCGTTGGTCAGCAGGAAGGTTGCGTCATCGGCCGAACCGGATTTCACCGGTCGGGCCTCTTTCGAACCTGCCGCTGCGCCGGCGTCCGGTGCGTTGCCGAAACCGCCCAGCAGTACATTAAAGAAGGAACGGTTCATCGCCTTGCACATGATGTACGACAGGATCGCGCCGCTGGAGCCCACCAGTGAGCCGGCGATGATCAGCATCGAGTTGTTCAGCGAGAAGCCAATGCCCGCCGCCGCCCAGCCAGAGTAGCTGTTGAGCATCGAGACCACGACCGGCATGTCGGCACCGCCAATCGGGATGATGATCAGCACGCCCAACACGAAGGCCAAGGCCAGCATCAGCGCGAAGGCTGTGAGGTTGCCGGTGAACATGAACGCCAGACCAAGACCCAACGTCGCCAGGCCCAACACCAGGTTCAGTTTGTGTTGACCGCCGAACTGCACCGGTGCGCCCTGAAACAGCCGGAACTTGTACTTGCCCGACAGCTTGCCGAACGCGATAACCGAACCGGAGAAGGTGATTGCACCAATGGCTGCGCCGAGGAACAGCTCCAAGCGGTTACCCGCCGGGATCGCGTCGCCCAAGTGTTTGACGATGCCCAACGATTGCGGCTCGACCACCGCCGCAATGGCAATAAACACCGCTGCCAGGCCGATCATGCTGTGCATGAATGCGACCAGCTCCGGCATCTTGGTCATTTCAACGCGCTTGGCCATGATCGAACCGGCAGTACCGCCGACCAGCAGACCCACAATCACATAGCCGATTCCCGCGGTGGCCAGCTCAGCGCCGAGCTTATAGATGAGGCCCACGGTGGTGAGCACCGCCAGCGCCATGCCGAGCATGCCGAACAGGTTGCCGCGTCGCGAAGTGGTCGGGTGCGACAGGCCTTTGAGGGCCTGGATAAAGCAGATCGACGCGATCAAGTAGAGCGTCGTTACCAGATTCATGCTCATGACGATGGCGCCTCTTCTTTTACTTTCGGGGCTTTCTTCTTGAACATCTCGAGCATGCGGCGCGTGACCAGGAAACCACCGAACACATTAACCGCCGCAAGCGCCACGGCCAGCGTCCCCATGGTTTTGCCCAGCGGAGTCACGGTGAGCGCCGCGGCCAGCATGGCGCCGACGATCACGATCGCGGAAATCGCGTTGGTCACCGCCATCAACGGCGTGTGCAGTGCGGGCGTTACGTTCCAGACCACGTGGTAACCGACATAAATCGCCAGCACAAAGATGATCAGGTTGTAGATACCGGGGGAGATAAGCTCTTCCATCGTCTGGATCCCTGCTTAGGCGTTTTTGCGGATGACTTGGCCGTCGCGGCACATCAGGCACGCGGCGACGATGTCGTCTTTGAGGTTGATTTCAAACTGCCCTTCCTTGTTGAAGACCAGCTTCAGAAAGTCCAGCAGGTTGCGTGCATATAAAGCAGAAGCATCGGCGGCGACGGCACCGGCCAGGTTGGTAGGGCCGCAAATGATCACGCCGTTCTGCACGACCACCTGGTCGGCGACGGTCAGCGGGCAGTTGCCGCCCTGGGCGGCGGCGAGGTCGATGACCACCGAGCCATGCTTCATTTGCGCGACGGTGTCGGCGCTCAGCAGCGTCGGCGCCTTGCGCCCCGGAATCAGCGCAGTGGTGATGACGATGTCGGCAAGCTTGGCGCGTTCGTGCACAGCCAAGGCCTGGCGTTGCATCCAGCTGCTCGGCATTGGGCGTGCGTAACCACCGACGCCGACGGCGCATTCGCGCTCTTCATCGGTTTCGTAAGGCACGTCGACGAACTTGGCGCCGAGGGACTCGATCTGCTCCTTCACGGCCGGGCGTACGTCAGACGCTTCGATCACCGCACCCAGACGTTTCGCTGTGGCGATGGCCTGCAAGCCTGCGACGCCTGCGCCGAGAATCAGCACGCGGGCAGCCTTAACAGTGCCGGCGGCCGTCATCAGCATCGGCATGAAGCGGGGGTAGTGATGGGCGGCCAGCAATACTGCTTTATAGCCGGCGATGTTGGCCTGGGACGACAACACGTCCAGGCTCTGGGCCCGAGAGGTGCGCGGCGCAGCTTCAAGCGCAAAGGCGGTGATGCCGCGCTCGGCCAGCCTGGCGGTGGTTTCGTTGCTGAACGGGTTGAGCATGCCCACCAATACGGTGCCGCTTTTGATTCGCGCCAGTTCGCTGTCGCTGGGGGCAACCACCTTGAGAATCAGCTCTGCGCCAAACGCATCGTTGGCACTGCCAATGGTCGCGCCTGCCGTTTCATAGGCACTGTCGACGATGCTGGCGTTAATGCCTGCGCCGCTTTGTACAGTGACCTTATGGCCCTGGCCGATCAGCTTCTTGATGGTTTCCGGTGTGGCGGCAACTCTAGTTTCCCCAAGATGCGTCTCTAATGGAACGCCAATTTGCACTATTAATCTCCTCGATTTCGCAACTTAGTTATTATTTTCAGGGGGTTACGTGCGACTTTTATCAGGCGTATGGATACAAAAACCCTAGCGGAAGCTATTAATTTTCATACTCATAAACTTAGATAACTCAAGGTTAAAAAGAAGGCGCCTATTTAGGCGCCAAAAATTTACCTCATGAAAATTTAATTCGTTTAGCCTCATAAACAGTCTGACACTGCTGATATATTTAAACTGACACACGCATTATTGAATGCGACGTGCGATCGAACGTTCTTATTTGTCGTTATCTTTAAAGCGCGCGGGCTTGCGAAATAGACGAAAATCGTCAAATTTCTGTCCATAAATGAACGGCAAATAAGCATCACCGCCTGGCAATACATCTAAACGCGGAACAGTCCAACTTGACTCCCCTTCCGTGTAATAGGCCGTCCCAACTGATACGACTGGAATGGTATGCAGAGGATCCAGCGACGTGCCGTTTAGCTTGAGCGTCCCTTTACCTTCACGCTTTACTCGGAGGTTTTCCTGGTTCTTCATGCAGTTCAGAATTGGATCATGTTGAAGTCCAAAACCGGTAGAGTGAGGCACCGCTTTGATTTCAAAATCGTAGCTCTCACTGCTTGAAGGGCCTAGGTCGTCTCCGAACTCGGCCTCAATCTCAATTAAACGTGTACCGTTGCGCTCGCAAAATCCGTACGCTTCATGACCATCCATGTAGACCTGAGCAATACCAGTTTTCTTTGCTTCGCCCCACATTTCCCGACCAATCGTGACTGGCATATCTCCGCTCACGATCAAAACGAGCATGGTTGTGCCTTCGAGCTCTTTATATCGGCATTTAAGCGAAATTATCCCGCAGTCAAACTCACCACACAGCTCGCTCTGCCAACGGGAAATGCTCGCTATGGCAGTAGGTGTTTCAGGCAATTCAAAACAAGGAGGCAGTACCGACCGCAAGAACTCAAACGTTGTCTCGAATTCGATCGATACAGCTTCGATTGTGCAACGTCCCTCAGAGAGGATTCGTTGAATTTCCTGAAGTTCTTCTTTCGTTTTTACGAAGCTCATGGCAGTCGGTATTCCTAATTTTTATAACGCTAAAAGGTGACTATCTAGCGTGAAATTCACGCTTTCAAACGCTTGATAACTTCTTCGGCGACGCCCAGAGAAGAAGCTGGATTCTGGCCCGTGATCAAAGCGCCGGAGACAACAACATGACTCTCCCAATCACCCGATTTCGAATACACAGCACCCAACGCTTTCATGTCAGTTTCCACGAGATAAGGAACTACCTTTTCCAAACCTACAGCAGCTTCTTCACTGTCACTAAACGCGGTTACCTGCACGCCATCTACCAATGGGCTTCCATCGCCTTGTCGCGCATTGAGCAACGCACACCCGGCATGGCAAATTGTGGCAACCGGTTTACCCGAGGAAATGAACGATTCTATAAGCGCAATAGAATGTGGATCAGTACGTAAGTCCCACAGTGGGCCATGGCCGCCTGGATAGACGAGCGCGCTGACATCCGACGCCGATATAGATGAAAGCTTTGCGGTGCCATTCATGCGCTCGGCCAAAGTGGCATCAGACTGATAGCGCAGGTAAAGAGGGCTATCCTTCAAAGCATCTATCGATGCAGGATCTACTGGAACGCTGCCTCCTTTTGGCGAGGAAAGACTCACCGGTAGACCTGCGTCAACGAAGCGGTAGTAAGGAGCTAAAAACTCTTCAAGCCATAGCCCTGTATCTCTTCCAGTGTCCCCGAGTGTCGCGTGCGAAGTTAAAACAAACAAAATAGACATCGTGTGCACTCCAGACCTTTCAGTCAAATGGTAGGAATTCAGGCAGCAGTTTGCTGCTCCCACAAGTCCTGAGCCGTAGACCACGTTTGGTTTACTTCAGTACCATTCGCGGTTTTCCACGTAATTGGGCCAACCATCTGAAGAATAAAAGTAGTGTCGGCTAACATTTTAGTTTCTTCATGATCGGCGCCAGTAGCTTCATAAAGAAAACCATGCTTGATACACAGAGCACCGCCGTTTTCAGGCCCACCACGCAACTCAAGAATGCCCTCAAACACATAGCCTTCGGCAGGGCCGTGGTGAATATGCGGCCGCAAAATAGAGCCGTTTGGACAGAAAAACATCACTGTCCATACGCCGAGCTCAGGAGAAACGTGAAGTAACTTCCACTTCACCCCGCCGGTGTGAAACTGCTCTGGAAATTCCTGCCACTCTACTGCGTCAACCTGCACGTAAGCGTCTTGCGGTTTCTGGATCTGGTTCATTTCAAGCCTCACGGATTGTGTATATCGGTAGGCACACGCTACATCCAGGGTTCAGTTCGTCCTATCCAAAATTGGCAACAGCCGCATCAGGCCAACGGCATTAAGGCAAATAATTAGAGTTGCCGAAAATGGCTATTGGCTTGCGGGTGCAGCGCTTAGCTTTCGGGCTGTAGATAACGCGGCGAATGCTCATCGCCCACTGAGGAGTAGGAAAATGGCTAAAACAATAACTGTAATTGGCACTGGCTTGATGGGCTCAGGCCTCGCCCGCACACTGCTTGCAGCTGGACGGAAAGTAACGGTGTGGGATGGTCGCCCAGAAGCTACTAAACCTTTGGTAGAAAAAGGCGCAACACTTTCCCCCTCCTTCGTAGAAGCAGTGCACGCGAGCGAGCTGACTATTCTGATTATCAGCAGCGCAGCTGGTGGTGTATCGCTTATCGAGAGCAATCTTGGCTCGCTTGATCTGACAGGGCGCCTTATCGCCAATCTCAGTACATCCATGCCAGAAGACGGAAAACGCTTCCGTAGCTTGATAGAAAGCAAGGGTGGGATTTTCATTAACGCGGCAATCTCTTCGTATCCTGATCTGATTGGCGGCCCGTACACCGCCATTCAATACGCGTGCGATCCAGTCGTATGGGACGAGATAGCAGAAACTGTTAAGCCGATGGCACCGCAAGGCACGATTTACACCGGTGCAGACCTGACGGTGCCCCCTATCGTGGATGCTGCGATGACAGGCAGCTTTTACGCCGTTGGCCTGGCAGGATTTCTTGAGGCAGCAGCTTATGCCAAAACTCAAGGCGTCAACGCCAGCCAGCTTTCCGAGTTCGCAGATAAAATGCTGGATCTGCTGCGCTACAAAGTGCAAAAGAGCATCAAGGAAATTGAGGCTAACGATTTCAGCACCATCCAGGCTACTGTCGATGTTTATCTGGATGCAGTTGTTCAGTGGCGAGATGCACTGAAGGCTAGCGGGCTTCGGGCAAGTCATATTTCTGCAGTCGCAGACGACCTCAAAACCGCTCAGGACGCCGGCCATGGAGATCTTGGATTTAACGCGCAATATCTGGTGGCAGGTGTAAAGCCTTAAAGATCAGACAGTGGACAATAAAAAGCCGGCCCCAAAGGGCCGGCTTTTTGCGTATGTTTAGCTGTGGGCCCGGTTGGCGCCGAGCCTGTTGACAGTCTGGGAAGGCAGCTCTCCGAAAAATTCATTGTAGTATTTAGAAAACCTACCCAGATGGCTAAAGCCAGCATCCAGCGCTGCACCTTGAATAGTGTCCTGAGGCGAGGAAATCAGTAAATTCCGCGCTGTATTCAGCCGTACAGACCTTACATAGTTAAGAGGCGTCATGCCTAAAACGTCCTCAAAACTATACTGAAGTGTCCTACGACTAATCCTGAGATGGTTACACAGGTCTAACACTCCGATGCTTTCATCCTGGACATGATTCGCGAAAAATTCGCAGCTCTTTTCAACGATATACGCCCTGGTTGAGGGGGGCAACACAACACGGCCAGAAGTTTCGAAATCCAGAATTTCCTGGACACAGCAAAATACTTTCTCCAAATCTGTACTGAAAGGAATTTGTCCGCTTCCCGACTGTATTTTACTTAAGTGAGACTTTAAATTGAGTTCGAAATCTATCTGAGTATCGGCGGAGGGCTTAATATATCGCTCGAACGGTTTGGTCTCGATGTTCAAAAAAGCTTCCGCTCGGAACCTCTCAAAAAAAGATTCCTTACTAACAGTGAGCATCAACGCTTCAATCGGTGATTTAGATACCGCGTGAAATGAACGTCCAGATGAAATATGAAAGGTGTCGGCATTGACGTATCTACCGTTCAGAAGAACATCTGTACTGGATCGCACGTTTACTATGACTATTGAATCAAGTGGAACATGGCAGATCTGCTCCACACATGCACTGTCCATCGTCTCCCGAGTTACCTGCACGCTACCCGCTATGGAATGACTCGCAATGGCACCATGAAAATGCGCATTCTTTTCGAGTTGATGATAACGATTATCGTCCCACTCATTTAAACCACCGGCGTGCTCATAGGCATTATGAGACTCCATGTACCGAAACTGGGTCTCATTTTGAGGTGCGTGCGTGGCCATCCTGAATCTCACTTTAGCGTTGTTTGACACAACTGCTTACGCAACCTTCATGCCGCAATTTTGCATTTACACGCTGTCCGTACCTTGCGCTGACACAAACGTGTCTAAAACGGGCGTCTCGAGCCGAGCAGAAAAAAACGCAAAGCCGTTTGCGACTTTGCGTTTTCTATAGGACGTTACTAGCAGTGCATTTTATTGGGTCATCCGACCCAGTATGGTGCGATTTTACTCACTTCAGTTTCAAGAATCCGTGAAGAAAATACTCACAAACACTCCAAAACCTAATCAACCAAAATGCCCAGCAGTCACTCCGCCATCCAATGAATAAACGATCCCGTTCGTGTAACTGGCATCTTCAGAAGCCAGGTGATAGATGACCTTCGCAACCTCTGCGGGCTGCGCGAATCTGCCCAAGGGTACCTCTTGGGCGTAAGACTTCATCTCAGCTTCAGGGTCACTCGCCTCCGCAAAAAGACTTTCCATCATGCGAGTCTGAACAAAGCCTGGGCACACAGCGTTGCTGCGCACACCTAGAGGGCCGTAGTCCAACGCTAAGCAGCGCACGAGCCCCAGCACACCGTGTTTAGACGCGCAGTACGCCGCATACCCAGAGGCACCACGCACCGAAGCGTCAGAACCTACCGCGACGAAAGCACCCGTTTTCTGCTTCATGAAAATCGGCATCGAATACTTCGACATCAGCCAAGTACCCGTAAGATTAACTCCCAGCATGAACTCCCATTCGTCCTTGGCCAAATCATGAACCAGTCCTGTGCGAGCTACGCCTGCGCAAGGAATTACAGCGTGAAGCGCAAGGTTGAAGGATTTTACGAACTCAAATAGCCCTCGAACCTCGTCTTCTCGGGCGACATCCACGATTTGTGCATGAAAGCTGCCGGCTTCAATCTTTTGGGCTGTTTCTTCCAATCCAGATTGCGAAAGATCGCAACCGATCACACAAAAATTATTCTTTGCAAAGTGAATCGCAGTGGCCTGACCGATTCCAGAGCCAGCTCCAGAAACAACGACAATCCGCATCTCCTCGCTCATGGCGGTACTCCTAGTATTTTTGGCTGAACTCACAACCTAGCCTTATGGAAGAGAGTATCCATAGCCAATATCGGCAAAATCGCGCAAAGGCTGTCAATAGGAGAGAGTCTGCCAATGGATTGCCGAAAATGGATACGAAGTAAAAGCTGCCGAGCGTAGGCTGATTTCAGGTCGCAATAGGACAGCTTTACTGACCATCGACGGGACACAACAACAAAGCGATCAGCATCACTTACAACCGCTGCCATAATAATTTTCTAAAACAGTCAAGCGGACGGCATCGTAAGAACTCGTCCAGAGAGCACTCACATGAGCAAAGCTGACGTTGAACACGGCACAGGGATGATGACTACGAGCGAGAGCTTGAACACGGATTTGTTGATGCAATTAGAGGCGATGAATCAGCCCGAACATACCTCCTCCGAATGCTGGAGCAGCGCCGCATCACTCGTTCGAGAAGCCTCTATATGGATTCTCCTTGGTGCAGCTCTCTGGATCGGCACCCTGCTAGCTGTAGGAGTAAACGCATGAATACATCACACAGCGTAGAGCAAGAAGCCCTCGCAGGCCGGCTTCCAGTTCTAGCAGGAAATCGGGTATACAAGACCTACGCCTCATTTCTCTGGACTTGCTGCGCATTTAGCGCCGCGACATGGGCATTTCTCATAGGTAGCTATCTACCCTTTGTGGGTGACTGGCGACTCGGGGTGATGGGTTATGTGGTGGGTCTCATCATCGGCCTAGCATTGGTGTCACTTGCTTCTGGAGCTCCTAGCTACAAATACGGTACAGAAACCATTGATAACGCCAAATCCTCTTTCGGCTATCGAGGGATCATAGTTCCGCTCTTCGGTTTGCTTGCAACCCTGATCGGTTGGTCTTATGTGGTGGAAGCTCTGACCGCCAGGGGAGCTGCCAACGTCGCCGCCACCTTGACTGGAAGCCAAGTCACAGGTGATTCACATGAGCACTTGGTGATCGGCGTTGGCTTGGCGGCATTGTTCCTTGTATGGTTTATCACCTGCAAAGGGCCAAAGTTTTTCGAACGCCTCAACGGCATCATTGGGCCGCTACACATGCTCATCACGTTGGTGATGTTTGGCATCCTGATCCATAAATTCGGGCTCGAAAACCTCTGGCACAATCAAGTGCCCCCAGAGCAAATGTTGTCGCATGACCCCGTTCAAGGCTTAGCACTTGCTGTCGAATTCGGTATGTCCAACGCAATGACTTGGTGGCCAGTCATGGGAGGACTTACCCGATTGGTAAAGCACAAAAACCATGTCATGGGCCCATCGATAATCGGTGCTGGCATCCTGGGAGCTGCGGTTGTCTCCACTGTTGCGGCACTCGCAGCAATCAGCGCAGGTACTTATGACCCAACGATTTGGATGATCGCCGTTGGCGGGCCAGCGTTTGGCTCAATCGTGATGACCGTCGTCCTGACTGCGAATATATCTACGATGGTTGTGATGATGTACTTGGCGGGGGTTTCAATTCAGCAGGTCAAGTTTTTCGCCAGACTGAAGTGGGAAATCCTTTTAGCACTGCTTCTGCTACCCGGTGTGTATTTTGCCTTCGAGACCGAATGGCTGCTTTCCAAGGTTATGAGTTGGCTGTCCTACAACGGCGTGATGTTTGTGGGTATCACCGGAATCACACTTGTTGACTACCTCATCCTGAGACGCGAACAGCTCGATGCTCCGAGTCTTTTCGCGACACGCAATAGCCATTACGCATACTGGGGCGGCGTGAACTGGGTAGCAGTAGTCATCTGCATTTTAGCTGTGATGGGTTACCTGGCGTTGTATGACCCAGTAACGAGCGCTATGAGCCCCTGGTTCCGCTATATGGGGGCCTCCATCCCAGTAATTGCCATTTCCGGAGTCGCCTACTACTTTGCAGTCCGACTCATTGTGGCTCCAATGGGGAAAGGTAACTATACGAAGGGACTAGCTTTGGCTAGCCGTCCCACGCTCGACTCAAAACCTGCTCCTGGAGCAATGAGGGTCAGCCTCTAGCCGATAGAGTCGGCTCAATTGTGATCGCCAGGGCGCCTGATAGGCGCCCTTCTCATTACGGCGCGGTAGGAACCAACGTGGCCGTCCAGAATAAGATGGCGGTCTCGATCATCTGCTCACGAAGCCCAGAGGTAGGGCTTAACTGATCTTGATAAAAGAAAATCCCCTCGATCTGCGTCGCAATTAAAGCAGCATATATACGGACTTTTTCAGCCTGTAGCTGCGGATTAATTTCAGTAATCAACCGGCAGATATTCGTAAGAAAGTGCTCGTACTGGACAGACATTAAATCCTTGATCGACTCGTCGTGACTGGCTAGAGCTCCCATTTGAAAAAAGAATTTTCCAGTTTCTGTATCAAACGAAGCAGATGAGTTCTCTCGAATGGCAACTGCCAAGCGCTCAATCGGCGTCTCGACTGAGGCATTCTCAACCAAGTGATTCACGGCATCTACGAAGTGACCAAGCTTGGCCTTGATCATTTGTCGGCAAAGATTTTCAGTGCTGCCACAGTAGTGCTGAAGGTTGTTGAGACTTATGCCTAACTCCTTGGCCACCTTACGGGCGGAAAATTGTGCGTAGCCGTCCCGAACGAAAATCACGGCAGCGGCATCGTTTATGTCCTCTATTTTTTTTTGCCGCTTGCCTGCGCGGCTGTAGGGGCTGACCTCCCCTACTTCACTCTCAGCATACTCATCGTGCACGTCTTGGCCGCTCCTAGGTCGCATTTTTTCCCCAGTCGTTCCTGAAGAATTTCCGGCACTTTCACTCATCTTAACCCTAACCAAAGCACGTAGTGCACAGCAGGGCAAACCTGCCCGTTCGACTTGCCAAATTCGGCTACGTCGCCCTATCCGCTGAGCGTAGAGTCGCTATCAACATCGCTGAAAGGTTGCATTAGCTGCAATTGCGAATCCGAACGCGGCTCGCGCCCTTCGTTCATTCGACACGTATTCGGGACGGAGAGTAACCCTAAGCCGTCACCAATATTTATTGCAAATCTTGCCGCCTCAATCGATGCCGTTCAACACACCGACTTATTACCTAAGGGGAATACCATGGTTCAAAATGTAACGCTTCTCGGCACAGGTTTAATGGGCTCCGCTTTCGCTAACCTATATCTAAATCACGGCGTGAACGTGACTGTCTGGAACCGCACACCTGGTCGGTGTGCGCCATTGGTTAAGAAGGGTGCTCAAGAGGCGGCAAGTATCGGCTCTGCACTGGAAGCCAGTCCGCTTGTGCTTGTTGTACTTCTGGACTACGACGTTTTCAAAAATGTCATGAGTGGTAACGAACATCTGATCGCAGGGCGTGACTTCGTAAACTTCATGACTGGATCGGCTAAAGATGCAACTCGACTGGAAGCTTACATCCACGCTCACGGAGGCCACTACCTCGACGCGGCGATTGAAGCTTACCCGGACGATATTGGTCACGAGAGTACGCTGATTCACTATTCGGGTGCCGAGGACATCTGGCTCCGTAACGAAAAACTTCTGAAAATGCCTGGGGCAGCGTCACGCTGGATCGGTGATTTGGTCAGTGCAGCGAATGTGCTGGATGCCGCTATGGCTGGAGCATTTTACAACACCGGTATCGGCGCATTTCTAGAGGCTGTAGATTTCGCAAAAAAAGCCGGTGTAGGTATCGAGCAGCTTGAAGGATGCCTGGATTACTTCCTTGCTCTCCTCAAAACCGAGCTTACGGCCGTCATCAAGCACCACAAATCTGATGACTACCGGACAGATCAAGCAACCCTCTCCATCTACGTAGCCGCAGTAAAATCGTGGCGCCAGACCATGCTTGATTCAGGACACCGTGCCAGCCTCTTCACAGCCAACCTTCACTGCATGGAAGTCGCCGTGGCTGAGGGTCGCGGAGACCTCGGGATCGCGGCCACACATGCCAACCACATCAAAAACTGACCGCTAAGAACATAACAAAAAAGCCCCGGATTTTCCGGGGCTTTTCGCTTCACACCCAAGTCTAGAGGTGCTGTATAAACCAATCCTTCGCAGCCTTGCTGGAAGCCTCGAAGTGTTTGATGTAAGGATCGAAGTGGCCTCCCTCAAGCAGCACAAGAGCCTTTGGCTGAAGCGCTTGCTCGTAGGCTTTGAGGGCCAGATCAGTGACCGTCAATGTATCGTGCTTGGCGACCAGCATCAGCAGCGGTGTGGGGCTTATACGATCAATGACAGAACCCGGCTCATATTCATTCAGCATTTCCACGCTCTTGAGTGTTACCTCGTTGCGCCAGGCAGGAGCGATAGTTCGGCCGCTGTGGACGAAGAATTCATAGGAGTCCTGTCCTGGAAGAGCACAATCACTTGTTGGGTCTTCATTAACGACCTCGAGCATCATAGGAGGATTGCCCGCATAGCGATCCGCCCGATCAACCTCAAACGCTGCAATGACTGAAGGCAGCAAGTCGGGCCGAATAGCGAGGCGCACATCCATAGACCCGCTTATATCGGGTACTTGCGCGGCTACACACTTAACTCTGCGGTCAAAGGCCGCTACCTGTAAAACATGCCCACCGCTGTAGCTCGACCCCCAAATACCAATCCGCCCACTGTCGATCTGCTCTAGTGAACAAGCGAACGTGATGGCGTCGCGGTAATCGCGGATCTGGAGGACAGGGTCAACCTCCTGCCGAGGAATACCTTCACTCGCTCCGAAATTGCGGTTGTCATAGATCAATACGGCAAAACCATTTTGCGAAAACACTTCGCCATACTTGTCGAGGTACTGCTCCTTTACAGCGGTAAACCCGTGGGCCATGACGATGGCTGGACACTTCTTTTCTGCATGTCCTTCGGGAGTGTACAACCAACCTCGGAGCGTCAAACCATCGGTGGTTTCAAAGCTGATGTCACTACGCATTATGAGCTCTCCCAGCGTTAGCGCCGGTTAATGACTGTCAAAGGATGTCTTCGGCGGTAGTGTTCAAAGCGGCATCCTGCGCAACCAAGTAGTTAGGATCTCGCATCTCAATCCACCCACAGAATGGCGGGTTGGTGCTCCAGCCCAACAGGCGCTGAACGCGCTCAGGGAACTCACGGACACGCTCACGAGGGACAGCGATGTATTGGTTTTCCTCTTGGCGCAAGTAGCCCAACACCAAGGTAGTTGCGATCGCGGTGCGCGGCTTGTCCAGCGTCGTATTTTTGCCACCACCGTGGTAAGTCGATCCGAGGTAAATCAGACCGTCACCAACACTCATTTCAGCCGCAACGGATTCATCGTAGCTAGGCGCTCGGTCGTCATCCCATTTATGGCTACCCGGAATGACTCGCGTCGCACCATTTGCCTCGGTGTATTCGCTCAGTGCATACAGCACTTGGATTTGACTGTCAGGGCCGGGATGCCGGCGATGGTGAGCAATATCGTCGCGGTGGAGCGGCTGCGCTCCTTCGCCAGGCATAATCATGATTGCTTGAGTCTATGACATCTGCAGCGCCGGGGTAGATACGTGCTGGACACCGTCAAGCCAATACTTGAAAGGTGTGCACAGGTGTTTTTCTGCTGCACCGAAAAATTGGGGCTGGGTGATAAGATTTTGCATATGCCGCGACCGGGAAAACAGTCCCGATATACGTTTGGTTTTACGCCCCACAAAGGAACCATCGCCGTTAGGAGCAACGTCCAGCACATCAGCCAGATCAGACCACAACCCGTCGATGGTCACCTGCGGGAGCATGTTTTTAACAATGCATCCACCATCGCGCTCAAGGCACTCAAGAATGTCGTCAATGCTGGCGTCGCCAGCCAGAGTGACCAACGCTTTTTTACTACTCATCTTGCCCTCCGGAAATTTCTAGTTTCGTGGAGTGTTTATACAAGGTGACGAAACATTCCCTTATCCAGAAACGGCAATGCGACAGGTAACCGATATCGCCTCTCGTACCGCTCATCCATTGCCAATACTGGCTAGGTGAGTTGAGAGAGTGCGTATAGCTTTTCTCCAATATTTCCAACCGCTAAGGATCGTTAGTAATGAAAAGATTAGAGACTAAGGTAGCGTTGATTTCCGGAGCGTCATCGGGCATTGGCGCTGCAAGTGCCATACGATTTGCGCAGGAGGGCGCTAAGATTGTCATCTGTGATATTGACGAGGCAAAGGCTACTTCCGTTGTGCAAGAGATCCAGACTGCAGGGGGCGAGGCAATTTTTGCACGGCTGGACGTCCGAGATGAGAGTCAATGGATTTCAGCGTTTCAAGTGGGAGTATCAAAGTTTGGTTATGTGAACGTTGTCATGAATAGCGCTGGCATCGCGGTACCCGGCAACGTCGAAACCATGAGCTTTGACGACTGGAATAAAGAGCTTTCAGTTAACCTCAATGGCAGCTTTTTCGGCGTAAAACACGCTTTCAAAAACCTGAAAGAAAAAGGTGGCTCGATCATCAATCTTTCCTCCATCGAGGGCATCGTCGGCCATCCTGAGTACGCGGCTTACTGCGCGGGTAAAGGTGCAATACGCAATCTTACTAAGTCTGCTGCGCTGCACGCTGGTCGAAGTGGCTACAGGATTCGGGTCAACAGCATTCATCCTGGATACATCATGACGCCAATGGTTGGGAATGACCCAGTTGAGCTGGAGCGTTTGGCGAAGCTTCATCCAATTGGTTTCCTGGGAGAAGCAGTCGACATCGCCAACATGGCGCTCTTCCTGGCTTCGGACGAATCGCGCTTCGCCACAGGAGCTGAGTTTGTGGTCGACGGTGGATTTCTTGCGCAGTAGATAGACAGACACTTTTGCTTTCACGAAGGATGGTGAAAGCAAACGGGTCAGCCAGTGCACCGTTCTTGTCGCTGAGTGCGAATTTCCCCAAACAAGACTCTGTCAGCGCGAAGTAAACTTCGCGCTGACCCTTATTTAGTTTTGCAAACTAGGTGCGCTGAAGTCCCCTGAAGCGAAAACTCAACACACTGCTCAATCAGCAACCCTACATTTGAAATTGCTTGACCAGCCTGTTCAACTCTACAGCGAGCTTCGTCAGTTCAGACGTTGCAATAGCTGTCTGACTTGAACCCTCCGAAGCTTGATTTGACAGATCTCTAATACTGATCAGACTGCGGTCAACTTCCCTTGCAACCTGAGCCTGCTCCTCTGACGCTGTTGCAATCAGGACATTGCGCTCAGTGATGTTGTCGATGGATTCAGTGATTTCCACTAATGCACTACCGGCTCCCTGCGCAGTATCAAGCGTTCTCTGAGCTTGACCGTTGGTTTGGGTCATTGCCGAGACAGCAGCTCCCGTTCCCTTCTGAATCGAGCTGATCATCTGTTCGATTTCACTGGTTGACTGTTGCGTACGATGAGCCAAAGCTCTCACCTCATCCGCCACTACAGCGAAGCCGCGACCAGCATCGCCGGCACGCGCTGCTTCGATAGCAGCATTCAACGCAAGAAGATTTGTTTGCTCTGCGATAGCGCGTATCACATCCAGCACCTTGCTGATGTCAGTCGCCATAACGGCGAGCCCCTGTACTTCCTGGGATGCATTTTCAACATTTCCGACCATCAAAGTGATTGCGTGAACGGTCTCATCTACACGTGCCCGACCGTCCAACGCGGCGGAATTGGATCGACTGGCTGCCTCAGATGCGGCTGAGGCATTCCTGGCCACTTCTTCAACGGCGGCGCTCATCTCGGTAACAGCAGTCGCGGCCATCTCGACTTCGTTATTCTGACGCATCATTCCCTTGTTTGCGTCTTCAGTGACTGCGTGCATTTCCTCAGAAGTGGAAGCCAGCTGATTCGACGAGTCCGATATTTGAACAAGTGTTCCTCGTAACCCTTGCTGCATGGCTTTCAATGCAAGCATTAGCCTGGCAACTTCGTCGTGCCCTTCCACTTCTATAACCTCGCTGAGATCATTTTTTGCGATCCGTTCAGCGATAGCAAGTGACTGGCTAACTGGATTGGCAACGCTACGTGTGTACATCAGAGCAAGAACAATCGCGGCTAAAGTGCTGAGCACTATAAAACCGCCAACGATAATTTTTGCCTGTTCATAGATGTGAGTGGCCTCCTCACCTGCCACTTTAGCCTTGTTATTGTTCCGTTCAATCAGGTTTTTTATATCACGCTCTACGGCATCGGCCGAAAGTTTCATCTCTTCGCTCGATATTTTTACAGCTTCATCAAGCAGTCCAGAAGAGATAAGTGAGAGGTACTTATCCTGTATCAGCTGATAAGCGGTATAGCTACGGGATAACTCATCAAACAGATGCCTTCCAGCAGATGTTACGATTAAGGGCTCTAACTTTGAAAGCAGCCCCGAGACGTCTGACCGAGCTTTCCTTAAATCTTCCAGCGCCTGAGCCTTACGACTTTCAGGTTCTACTGGATTACGCAACCGCGCATTGCTACCTCGAATGCTGACAATCTGCCTATCAATCATTCCCAACAGGGATATGCTAGGCACGACATTAGTTTCTACAAATTTTTCGGAATCGTTCAAGCTCGACGCTTGCTTGAGGGCTATGAGCCCCAATGCGACGATCATAAGACAGAAAAATCCAAAGCAAAGCGCCGAGCGTGGAGCCAGGTTGAGCTTACGCAACATCATAGTGATATCTCTCGTTGTTTAAGTTATCTCGTCGTTTGCGATGATGTCTCAAGTATCGTTCGCCCGATCGATAAATACGGCTATGGATGTGGCTCACTGACGGCCAGCATCGATATTGACTTATTTATGTAATCCTTATTAGTCAAGCACATGATCAATCGTTGCGAAGTTGCCCACGCAACGACTCAGGTTGCTAGTCAGTAATTTAACTGATAGTCATCAGACTCGCGTTCCCTCCCGCTGCTGCGGTATTTACACTGACTGCCCGCTCGATCACTAGGCGCTCAAGAGCTATGCAAGCCTCACCATGGGACAAGCCCTGCACGCCAATAATTGCACCTTTTCGTATCGAAACTTGCTGGCACACAGCCCTTAGTTCGTCTGAATCACCGTGATGGAGAACACCATCAAAAATAACTTCATCTTTCTTCCAATCGGAAACTAGCTTAACTCGAGACGCTACATTTTTGGGCAACATGGCATGCAATACTTGACTGATTTCTGTGTTCATCAAAACTGCAGTGCTGCCCACAGCTAATACTGCGGCAAGCTGCGTCAAGAGGTCACTTTCGTATTCAGCCAAACAAAGAATCGCCTCACGAGGCAAGATCATGTAAGTGTTCCTCTCACCAGTAGGGCCCTGCAGCAAGCGGGTGATACCGGACTGAGACTCACGTTCAAAATCTTCACAAAGGCTAACTAGGTGATGCCGTTCACTCGCTTGAGCCCAATCCTTGAAAGCAAGCAGCGCACGCTTCAGATCCAACCGGAGCGGGCTATCAAGAGCTGTTTCGCTTTCTTCTCGCTCCAATGAAGCGCGTACAGAATTGGCCGGACGGGTTGATAGCAGCCGATAAAGATAAAGAGGGCCTCCTGCCTTTGGCCCGGTACCGGATAACCCTTCACCACCAAAAGGCTGCACGCCGACAACAGCACCGACAATATTCCGATTCACGTAAATGTTGCCTACATGAGCCTGGTCGAGCACCTTAGAAATTGTCTCGTCGATTCGCGTGTGAATTCCTAGAGTCAGGCCGTAACCAGAAGCGTTGATCTGGGCGATCAATTTGTCCAAGTCATTGCGCTTGTAGCGCACAACGTGAAGCACAGGGCCAAAAATCTCGCGCTCAAGCTCGCCCAGACTGTCGAGTTCAATCAGCGTAGGCGTGATGAAAGTGCCACGCCGAATTTCGTCCGCATCGCTCAGTGCTACCTGGAAAACCGGGCGCCCCTTCTCTTTCATCGCCTGAATATGCAGATCGATCCCCGATTGAGCATCAGCATCAATTACAGGCCCGATATCGACGCTCAACCGCTCCGGATTGCCCATTCGGTACTCAGCCATCGCGCCTTTAAGCATCTCAATCACCCGATCAGCGCTGTCAGTCTGCAAACACAAGACTCGCAACGCAGAGCAACGTTGGCCAGCGCTATCGAACGCAGATGTCACGACGTCCATCACAACCTGCTCAGTTAAAGCAGATGAGTCGACAATCATCGCGTTCTGACCACCAGTTTCAGCAATAAGCGGGATCGGACGTCCTTGGCTATCCATTCGGCCAGCAATATTACGCTGCAGCAGTCGCGCAACTTCCGTAGAGCCCGTAAACATCACGCCCTTGACGCGATCATCCCCAACTAATGCGGCACCCACTGTCTCGCCTTTACCAGGCAACAACTGAACGACACCTTGCGGAACACCTGCTTCCAGCAAAATGCGAATTGCCTGTGTAGCGATCAGAGGTGTTTGCTCCGCAGGTTTCGCAAGAACAGAGTTGCCAGCTGCGAGGGCCGCTGCGACTTGCCCTGAAAAAATTGCTAATGGGAAGTTCCAGGGGCTTATGCATACCACTGGGCCGAGCGGACGATGAACATCATTTCTAAAATCGTATTTAGCCTGTCCAGCGTAGTACCTCAAGAAATCAACAGCCTCGCGCACCTCTGCGATTGCGTTGGCAAAGGTTTTACCCGCTTCACGTACCAGAATGCCGATCAGTTGCTGAATTTGGCCTTCCATGAGGTCTGCGGCACGCTCCAGAATCGTCGCACGTTCAGTGGGCCGTGTGGACTGCCAGATGGCCCCGCTACTCGCCGCAGTCGAAATGGCGTTACCGACATCCTCAACACTTGCCTCTTGGACGTATCCGACCACATCGCGATGATCCGAGGGATTCAGAATCGCACGAGCTTCACCCTTGCTGACAGCGCATCCAAGAATTGGCAATGCCTGCCACGACTCACTGGATGAGGCTAATAGCGCGCTGGAAAGTGAGGCCAAACGATGTTCATTAGCCAAGTCAATCCCGGCAGAATTAGGTCTTTCACTACCATAGATATTTTTAGGCGAAGGTATCCGGGGATGGGGGAGTCCAAACCCACCTTCCTTGACGGCGATTTCTTCGATAACGGCTACTGGATCAGCAACCAACTCCTGAATGGAAATAGAGTGATCAGCTATACGGTTAACAAACGAGGTGTTTGCTCCGTTTTCAAGCAGCCTGCGAACCAGATAGGCGAGCAATGTTTCATGGGTACCTACCGGCGCGTATATCCGACAAGGACGGTTTAGCTTGCCGTCAGAAATATTGCCCACGACTTGGTCATACAGCGGTTCCCCCATCCCATGGAGGCACTGGAATTCGTACTGTCCCGCGTAATAGTTTTGTCCAGCTATCTGATAAATCGCGGCCAAAGTATGAGCGTTGTGAGTGGCGAACTGAGGATAAATAGCCTCTGGCACTGACAGTAGTTTTTTGGCGCAAGCAATATACGAAACGTCGGTGTAGACCTTACGTGTATAAACCGGATACCCCTCTAAACCTTCGACCTGAGCGCGTTTGATTTCGCTGTCCCAGTACGCCCCCTTCACCAGTCGGATCATCAAGCGATGGCGGCTTCGACGCGCCAGATCGATGACATAGTCGATTACGTAAGGACAACGCTTTTGGTAAGCCTGGATAACGAAGCCGATGCCATTCCATCCCGCAAGCGCAGGTTCAAAGCAGAGCCGTTCCAAGAGATCCAAAGACAGCTCTAGGCGATCTGCTTCCTCAGCATCAATGTTTAGGCCGATATCGTATTTTTTAGCGAGCATCGTCAACGAGAGAAGACGCGGATAGAGTTCTTCCATCACTCGTTCGAACTGGGCTCGGCTGTACCTTGGATGCAGTGCAGAAAGCTTTATGGAAATCCCAGGGCCTTCGTAAATACCACGACCGTGGGAGGCCTTACCGATTGAATGAATCGCCTGTTCATAAGACGCCAGGTAGCTCTGAGCATCATGCTCAGTCAATGCAGCCTCACCGAGCATGTCGTAGGAGTAGCGAAAACCTTTGGACTCAAACTCTGAAGCGTTCGCGAGCGCCAGAGCAATGGTTTCGCCGGTCACAAATTGCTCCCCCATCAAGCGCATTGCCATATCGACACCTTTGCGGATGATCGGCTCTCCACCTTTGCCGATCACACGGCTCAACGAAGATATGAGGCCTGTCTCGTTGTGCGTAGACACCAACTTGCCGGTAAGCACGAGCCCCCAAGTCGCCGCATTTACGAAAACGGAGGAGCTATTACCTACGTGTTTTTGCCAATTCCCATTACTGATCTTGTCGCGGATTAATGCGTCACGAGTACCTTTATCGGGGATCCTCAACAACGCTTCCGCCAGGCACATGAGTGCCACGCCTTCCTGAGAGGAGAGAGAAAACTCCTGCAGCAACCCTTGCACGAGACCGGCACGACCGCTTGCCCCTTTCTGGTTGCGCAACTTGCCTGCAATCATCGAAGCAAGTTCATTCGCCGATGCTTCCTGTACAGCAGAGAGCCGAGCCTGCTCCAACAACATTGCTACCATTTCTTGCTCAGGGCGCCGGTAAGCAGCAGTGATTGCCGAGCGAAGCACAGACTGAGGATGGATGCTCTCAGCAAAATCGAGAAACGGCTGAAAGCTGTCGACAACGTCAGATCCAGAGACATCAGAATCAGCGCTACCGCATGTACCGGCAGAGATGAATCCCAAAAGCTCATCGGATCCAGCCCCCAGCTCTGAACGCTCGATAAAATTCAGAATAAGCTGCTTGATGACCCAATGAGGGGTTCGCTCTACAGCTTCAGAGGCCTTTTTCAAACGCTCCCGAACATCGGTCGATAACTTCACGCCGACAGTAGTTACAGAACTCATATTTGCACCCGTATGTGTAAATTTCTTGCGGCAAAAAGCCCCAAAGGTTCCAGCGAAAACCTATCCGGCACATTTCTCGACGTAGAGGTGAAATCGCAATCATCTCGCTGGAGTTGCGAAAAGACGCAATCAACCCAGGATTGAAAAGGGCGTCTCACAAAACGCTCACAACCACCCTCGCTGACGTAAGAAGATTGAGCATCAGCAGAAATTTTCTCGCCTAAGATCGGTTTGATGGTAGGTGCAGCTACTGAATCCACCTATCCAGAAAGCGAAACCGGTCTGACTACAGATCCTGAGGCAGGGCTCCTAAACATCGGGAGATGTCTTACCTTCTGAGCACACGCAACAGCTATTGCCATAATCGGGGTCTATCTGGGATCGTGCCCTCGACCTTTACGACCCAATCAGTTCAATCAGGAAATATCCATGAATCAAGTTGACCAGTGCTATCTCGGTGTGTGGAAGCGGAGGTTGATCCAACACAGCTCCGGGCGCTCGGACAGCGAAACGGCTGTGTATTGGCTACAGACACCTCGACTGTTTGGAGACCTACGCATCCCGTCGAGCTCACTTCCATCGCTAGCGCTCGAAGACCTCAACGACGCTCAGCGATTGGCATTGTGCGAACAGCAGGGTTTTGCGGGTGTGACCCAGATTGACGCCAACATTTGCCAATGGCATCGCAAAATGGACTATCAGCCAGTGAATGGAGAGGAGGACATTGGTCGCATGCACTTTGAAAACAGCGAGCACCTGATAGAGACAGCTCTGGACGAAAGTTATTACGAAATATGGGAACGCTTGCCTGACTCCCTAGGACTATGTCGAGGCCAATGGTTACTGGGGGTGGATGACCAATCCCGCCAAGGTTGCCTGTTGTTGGCCGGCGACTATTTTCTATTCGCCGCCAACCGCCCCGTTCCGCTGGCTCCCGGTAATCACTTGCGCGAAAAGCTCGCTCAATCTGAAAATACAACAAATCCTGCGACACTTTTTTCATGCGAATTGTCTTTCGGTCGGCATCACGACGGACAAACCCCATGGGAAATCCAGTGTTCAACGCTCCCAGGCAGAACTGGCCAACGCCTACTGCCATCATCAGTAGACCCGTTTGCCCCGGCTGTTTTTGATAACCAAGCCGTGTTGTCTTCAGTCGGCGCGTACATTCCAAATGGAGGTTGGCGCTGCGCGCCCGATCCGTGATCGTAGCCGCCCCTCCAAACCTTGATGGGCATACTCTCACTTGTTCCACGGCCATCCGTACAACCATAAACAGCCGACACCGGTGGACTATTAGCTACTGTAGGCCTCTCTTTTCAAAGCACCGCAGAAAGCTAGTGGTTCGTCGTGTTGTGAGACTCGTCATACTGTGAGTTCTCTCGCTCAAGCCGCCAACAGGGATCATCGCGCATCAACGTTGTCACCCAGTCGGCGAAAGCTCTGACGCGAGCTGACAAATGTCGGGTATGTGGGTAAACCAAAGAGAGCGGAATCGATTCCAAAGTCCAGTCCGTCAGAACTTCCTCGAGCATCCCTTTAGCAAAATATTGCTGCGCTTCCGCACGCGGCAAGAAGGCGATACCGAGCCCTGCGACTGCCGCTGCGGTGTACGCGCCGCCATTGTTGAAATACATGGATACCGGAACATCCAGACTAAACGAGTCGTGGCCACGAAACATCTGAGGCAAATACCGCCGGTTATTCGCCGAGAATCGGTACCCCAGATTCTTGTGGACTAGTAAATCCTCAGGTGAGGAGAGACCGGGAGATTCTTTTAAATAATTCGGTGAGGCGCACAGTGCGAGTTGAACACGCCCGATGACTTTGCACACAAGGTTGGGGTCTGAGACAACACCACCCCTGATTGAGCAGTCGATGCCCTCTTCCACCAAATCCACTACCCGATCGCTACAACCCACATCCAGATGAGTCTCCGGATACTTCGCCGTAAAGTCGCGTAGCGCCGGGACGACTAACGACAACCCAACAGCGGGAGGCATTTCAATACGTATACGACCACGCACAATACTGCGGTTCATCGATACGGAAGCTTCCAAATCGTCAACATCGTCCAGTACGGCTCTTGCACGAAGGTAATAAGCCGATCCTTCCGTTGTAGGTGATACTTTTCGGGTAGTGCGGTGTAACAGCTTCATACCCAATAGCACCTCCAAAGCCTGAATTTGCCCCGAAACTGTCGTTTTCGCTAATCCCAATGATTCGGCGGCGCCACCGAAACTCCCTACTTCTACGATCCTGCAGAACGCACGCATCGCTTCCAACCGATCCAACGCCATTGTCCGACTTCCCGTACGATAAAACCGAATACAGCTAGTTTATCTTACCTTTACGTTCAAATAAAGTGCGCCCCTGCTGGCCACTACCTATGTACTGAATCGTACGCCCAGCGAATTTTTCCATCTAAATTCGAGACACAAATCATGAAAAAGACATTGCTGCTTATTGGGGTTACTGCTGGCCTATTCGTGGGAAATGCAACCTTTGCAAGCGATGGTGCCGAGGCATTGCAGCGCTTTAATGAACGCAACAAACAGTTCTTTCAACAACAACAGGAAAATAAGGAGAAAAGCGAAAAAAAGGCAGAGCTGGCGCGTCAAACCTCTGAAAGAGAGACTCTGTCGACCGCTCAAGGAGAAGTAAACGTTTCAAACAGTAACGAAAAAACCAACTGAAGTAGTAATACAGTGGAGCTGCAATAATGGTTGGTAACTCTTCCCGCTTTTTTTTGACTACAAGTGCCCTTCTCACCTCCATACTCTTATCTGCCTGCAGACAGGAAAGCACACCAAGCGTTGAGACGGCCGCACCCGTTGTGAATGTGGCTAGCGCTACCAGCGCAAAGATAGCTGACTGGGAAGAGTTCAATGGTCGTGTAGCAGCGGTCGAGTCTGTCGCCATCAGACCGCGCGTCAGTGGATACATACTCAAGGTGGTGTACCAAGAGGGTGCGGAGGTAAAAAAAGGCGACCTATTGTTTGAAATTGATCCACGCCCTTATCAAGCGGCCGTCAACAGCGCCAAGGCTGATAGAGAGAGGGCCAAAGCTAATCTTGAGTACGCCCAGAAAGATGCGATCAGAGCCGAAAAGCTCCTACCTTTCAAAGCCATCTCTCAAAAAGTCGCTGATGATGCTCTGCGAAGTCAGCGCCAGGCTCAGTCCGAGCTTGACGCGGCACAGTCCTATCTCGCCGTTGCGCAGCTCAACCTTGAGTTTACAAAAGTTCGGTCGCCGATCAATGGGAAGACGAGTAAGGCTCAATCAACGGTGGGCAACCTTGCCATCGCGGATCAAAGTGTAATGACAACCGTTGTTTCGCAAAATCCGGTCTACGTATATTTCGATCCAGACGAAAAAAGCTACATACGCAACAACATTAAAAGTAGAGATTCACAAAAGTTTCTGGCTCGTGTAGGGCTTGCTGATGACGCCAACTACCCGCACAAAGGCGTATTAAGCTTTATTGACAATGAGGTGAATGCCTCTACCGGCACTATCCGTGCGCGCATCACCATCGATAACTCAGACCGCAGCCTCACGCCGGGTCTCTATGCAAAAGTACAACTGGCTGCAGAAGACAAGAGTGAAGTTGTTCTTATTGAGGAGACTTCGATTATTACAGATCAAGACAGAAAATATGTTTATGTCGTGACCTCAGAGAACGTTGCTCAGCGTAGGGATGTGAAGATTGGGAAGGCATATAAAGGTTTAAGAGTCGTAACAAGCGGCCTACTCGCCGGCGATACAGTTGTGACATCCGGTCATCAGCACATTACTGGAGCGGAGGTTGCAGTAATTCCGATGTACTCGGCCGCAGAAAAGAAAGTGGCGGAATTCAATACTTTAGATCCGTCTGCATCACGTTAAGGGCATATCTGTGGACTTTTCAAAATTTTTTATCGATCGTCCGACCTTCGCGATCGTCCTGTCGGTACTGATATTCCTCGCTGGCCTGATAGCGATACCGTTGCTACCAACGGGTGAATATCCCGACGTGATCCCTCCTACGGTAGTGGTCAAAGCAAACTATCCCGGTGCTAATCCAAAGGAGATCGCCGAGTCAGTTGCCATACCGCTGGAAGAAAACATCAACGGCGTTGAGGACATGTTGTACATGAAGTCAGTGGCAAGCTCCGACGGAAGCTTGCAGGTGACTGCGACATTCAACACCAGCGTAAACCCCGACGATGCCGCTGTTCGCGTTCAAAATCGCGTAAGCCAAGCATTGTCACGCCTACCGGAGGCGGTACAGCAATATGGGGTTTCGACTCAGAAGCAATCCCCAACACCACTGATGTACGTGAGCTTTTTCTCAAAAGACGACAAGTACGACACACTGTACTTGCGTAACTACCTGCGACTTCACGTAAAAGATGAACTCACGCGTCTATCCGGGATAGGCGACGTAGTCCTTTACGGCGCGGGTGATTACGCCATGCGTATCTGGCTTGACCCGAACAAACTAGCGGCACGTGATCTCACCGCACAGGACGTGGTCAGTGCGATTCGCCAGCAGAATGTTCAAGTCTCCGCCGGGCAATTGGGTGCAGAGCCCTCACCCGCAGGCACTGACTTTT
Organism: Pseudomonas sp. AMR01; assembly: GCF_041946035.1. Classification (NCBI taxonomy): domain Bacteria; kingdom Pseudomonadati; phylum Pseudomonadota; class Gammaproteobacteria; order Pseudomonadales; family Pseudomonadaceae; genus Pseudomonas; species Pseudomonas sp. AMR01. The sequence goes on along the minus strand of NZ_JAUTYR010000006.1, from coordinate 193,353 downwards.
TGGTTTCGATCAACGTTCAAGGCCGACTTACGTCCGCCCAAGAGTTTGGCGACATCTCTATCAAGGCGGGTGGTGACGGGCAGATTATCCGCCTCTCTGATGTAGCCCGCGTTCAGCTAGATGCGGGTGACTATACGATGCGAGTGCTACGCGGAGACAAGCCCGAAGTCTCCTTCGGTATTTTCCTCACCCCTGGGGCGAATGCCTTAGGCGTCGCTGACGCGGTCTATAGCAAACTAGATGCACTAGCCAAAAATTTCCCGGCGGCCGTCGAGTATAAAAGTGTTTGGGATCCGACAATATTTGTCAGGACGTCAATTTCAGCCGTCGAGCATACCCTGATAGAGGCGTTGATCCTGATCGTATTGGTCGTGGTGGTTTTTCTGCAAACCTGGCGGGCGTCAATCATCCCACTGGTGGCAGTTCCCGTCTCGATCGTAGGCACGTTTGCATTTCTTTATTTGTTTGGGTACTCGATCAATACCCTCACTCTGTTCGGCATGGTCTTGGCGATAGGCATTGTTGTCGATGACGCCATTGTGGTGGTGGAAAACGTAGAGCGAAACATGGAACTTGGGCTAGATGCGCGACGCGCGGCCCACCAGGCGATGAAAGAGGTTTCAGGGCCTATTCTGGCTATCGGTATAGTCTTGTGCGCGGTATTCGTGCCAATGGCCTTCCTAGGCGGTGTGACGGGTAGTTTTTACAAACAGTTTGCGGTGACGATAGCCATTTCGACGGTGATCTCGACTCTCAATTCGCTAACCCTTTCCCCTGCGCTGGCGGCCATTCTGCTCAAGCCACATAGCGCGCCCAAGGACAAACTGACGCGAGCTATGGACTTCGCGCTAGGTTGGATGCTGCGACCCTTTAACCTGTATTTCCTACGTAAATCGATTGCATACGAACGGACGATTGGAAGGCTCATACCCCGCCGTGGCCTGGTTATGGCCGTATACGTCGGCATGCTGGCGCTAACCGGTGTGCTATTTAACGCAATTCCCGCAGGCTTCATCCCCAATCAAGACAAGCTATACCTGTTCGCCGGCGCGACGCTGCCGGGGGGCGCTTCGCTTTCCAGGTCGGAGGACGTTGCCCGAGATATCTCCGAGATTGCCAGCACAGTGGAGGGCATTGATGTCGCGAGTTCTTACATTGGCTTCAATGCGCTCCAAAACACGAACACGTCGAATCTAGTCACGTCATACATCATTCTCAAACCTTTTGAAGAACGTAAGCGTAGCGCGGAGGAGATCAATCGAGAATTTAACGCCAAGCTGGCTGCAGTTACAGATGGGGTCGCTTATTCGCTACTACCGCCACCGATCCAGGGCTTTGGTAACGGCTCAGGCTATTCACTTTACCTAAAGGATCGGGAAGGGCTCGGCTATGCGGCACTTCAGCAAGCAGTCGAAAATTTTCAAACTGAGGTTTCGGCAATTCCGGGTATGACTTGGCCTGTGAGCTCTTATCAGTCGAACCTGCCTCAACTTGACGTTAAGGTTGATAGAGTCAAAGCGAAAGCGCATGGCGTGGAGTTATCGGCAATATTTGACACGCTGCAAACCTTTATGGGCTCGGTTTACATCAACGACTTTACGATGTTCGGACGGGTATACCGAGTGGTAGCGCAAGCAGACGCCGAGTTCCGGCAGACACCGTCCGATATTTCCCAGTTGCGTGTCAAAAACGCTAAGGGTGAGATGGTACCGTTGGGAGCGTTCGTCACTATCTCCTCGACATTCGGCCCTGACCCAGCCATGCGCTACAACGGCTATCCAGCAGCAGACATTATTGGAGATGCAGATCCTTCGGTATTGTCATCAGCTCAAGTAATCAAGGCCATCGAAGAAGTTGCTGCACGCACGCTTCCCAAAGGCATCGAACTCGAGTGGACAGACCTGAGCTACCAGCAAACCACCCAGGGCAATGCATCATCTGTGGTGTTTTCCGTCGCAGTGCTGCTGGTATTCCTGGTGCTTGCTGCTCTGTACGAGAGCTGGCTGTTGCCTTTCGCAGTAATCCTGATCGTGCCTATCTGCGCCTTCGCAGCGTTGACCGGCGTGTGGATTTCAGGCGGGGACAACAACGTGTTTGTTCAAGTGGGCTTGGTGGTATTGATGGGGCTGGCGTGCAAAAACGCGATTCTGATCGTCGAATTTGCTCGGGAGCTTGAGATGGCAGGCAAGAATACGATGGCAGCCGCATTGGAAGCGAGCCGCCTGCGCCTGAGACCGATCATCATGACCTCCGCAGCCTTTATTGCCGGTGCCGTACCGCTCCTAATCAGCTCCGGCGCCGGGAGTGAAATCCGCTTCGCGACGGGCGTGACAGTCTTTTCAGGAATGCTTGGTGTCACCGTTTTCGGACTATTCCTCACGCCGATTTTCTACGTAATTCTACGTAAGGCCGGTGCGAATCTTCCGCAGCATCATTCCACGCTCGATACTCATGAACCTACTCATGGCTGATAGGCAGCGAGTGGAGTCAACCACCGCTATCAACAGCCTCACAGCATTCACCTGACGTTAACTCCTTTGGTTAAGGTGAGTACCTTTGCGCCCTCTTGAGGGCGCTTTTTTTATTCGAGCTTAATGTGCCAATTCGAGTCAGTGGGCAGTTCGATGCAAGGGGTGGCGCCCCCTACCCCAGGCAGTAGCTGAAAAAGCATAAAAAAAGGGCCTAGATTTTCATCTAAGCCCTTGATTTTATTGAGTTCGCGGCGGGAAACCAGGGATTCGAACCCTGGAGACGCTATTAACGTCCGCCGGTTTTCAAGACCGGTGCATTCAACCACTCTGCCAATTTCCCGTGTATTCCGATGACGCGATGAAGCGATACCGCAAGGTGCAACTGGAGATAGCCTTAGTTAAGAACCCTGAGACGCTATTAACGTCCGCCGGGTTTCAAGACCGGTGCACACAACTACTCTGCCAATTTCCCTGTTGCATCACAGGATTATAGTAGCCCATCCTGTCTCAGCGGGCGCCATAATACCCGAATGAAACACACTGTCAAACTCTCGGCATGGCTTGTTACAGAGCGTCTGTTATGATCTTTGCGACTGAACGTTTCAAAACTGAAGGAGTGTCGCCATGCGCGAACAGAATTACGCAGTGAATGGTAACGCGCAGGCTGAGCAGCTTGAAGTCAGCCGCGTATTGCGCAACACATACGGCTTGCTCGCCCTTACCCTCGCATTCAGCGGCGTAATGGCGTTCATGGCTCAGCAGATGCACGTCCGCTACCCGAATATCTTTGTCGTGCTGATTGGCTTTTACGGTCTGTTTTTCCTGACCAACAAGCTGCGTGACTCGGCCTGGGGCCTGGTGTCGGCGTTTGCCTTGACCGGTTTCATGGGCTTTATCCTCGGCCCAATCCTCAACCGTTACCTCGGCATGGCCGGCGGCGCTGAAGTGGTCAGCTCGGCCTTTGCCATGACGGCACTGGTGTTTGGTGGTTTGTCGGCCTACGTGCTGATCACCCGCAAGGACATGAGCTTCCTCGGTGGCTTCATCACCGCAGGCTTCTTCGTGTTGCTGGGTGCAGTGGTTGCCAGCATGTTCTTCCAGATCAGCGGCTTGCAGTTGGCGATCAGCGCCGGTTTCGTGCTGTTCTCCTCCGTGTGCATCCTGTTCCAGACCAGCGCCATCATTCATGGCGGCGAGCGTAACTACATCATGGCGACCATCAGCCTGTATGTATCGATCTACAACCTGTTCATCAGCCTGTTGCAGATCTTCGGCATCATGAGCCGTGATGACTGATTGTTAGCGGCATAAAAAAGCCCCGTATCGAAAGATACGGGGCTTTTTATTGCCCGCCGATTCAGTACCGGTTGGGTTCCATTTCCAGGTTTACCTTGAAGCGCTCGGCGATGTCCTGCTGGATACGCAGCGCCAGGTTCGCAATGTCGTGCCCGGTGGCAGTGCCATAGTTGACCAGCACCAGCGCCTGTAGCGCGTGCACGCCCGCGTCACCGTCGCGAAAGCCCTTCCAGCCGGCCTTGTCGATCAGCCAGCCAGCGGCGAGCTTCATCTGCCCATCGGGCTGTGGGTAGGCCACCAGATCCGGGTACAGCGCTTGCAGCTCGGTTGCGAGTGCCTGGGACACCAGCGGGTTCTTGAAGAAGCTCCCGGCATTCCCCAACTGTGCAGGGTCCGGCAGCTTTTCACGGCGGATGCTGCAAATCGCTCGGCTGACGTCGCTTGGCGTTGGCTCGCTAATCCCCTGCGCCGCCAAGCGCTGTTGCACCGGGCCGTAGTCGAGTTTCAGGTGGCTGGCCCGGCTCAAGGCAAAACGCACGCGCAGAATCAACCAACGCCCGGTTTGGTGCTTGAACAGGCTGTCGCGGTAGGCGAACTGGCAGTCTTGCAGATTGAAATCGCGCAGCTCGCCGGTCTGACGATCCAGCGCGGTCAGGCCGGAAAATACGTCCTTGATCTCAATGCCGTAGGCACCAATGTTCTGCATCGGCGCCGCACCGACGGTGCCGGGGATGAGGCTTAAGTTTTCCAGGCCGCAAAAGCCGTGCGCCAGGGTCCACAGCACAAACGGATGCCAGGCCTCGCCCGCTTCGGCCTCGACCACCACGTGCACACCGTCATCTTGCAGCACCCGAATGCCCTGGGTCGCCATGCGCAGCACCAGTGCCGGAATGTCCTGGGTCAGCAGCAAGTTGCTGCCACCGCCGATGACCAGCAATGGCAGCGCTTGCGCGGCCGCATAGGCCAGGGCATCACGCACCTCGGCGTCGCTGTGCGCTTCGGCGAACAGTTGGGCGCGCACGTCGATGCCAAAGCTGTTGAAGGGCTTGAGCGATACCTGCGAGAGCACTTGCAAGGTCATAACTGCCCCTTCAATTCAATGACCAATAAATCACAGGCTGTTTCGATCAGGTCCAGGACTCGTTCAAAGCCTTGTTCGCCTTCGTAGTAAGGGTCTGGCACTTCGTCCACTTCACCGTCGTAGCGGCGCAGGAACAAATCCAGCTCGGCCTTGCCCTGACCCGGCTGCATGGCCTTGAGGTTGCGCAGGTTGCTGTGGTCCATGGCCAGAATCAGGTCATAACGCGAGAAATCGGCGCGGCAAACCTGTTGGGCACGCTGGGCCGACAAGTCATAACCCCGCGCCAGCGCAGCTTGCTGGCTACGCCGGTCCGGCGGGTTGCCGACATGCCATTCGCCTGTTCCGGCAGACGCCACCTCGACCTGGCCCGCCAGGCCCGCGGCGCGCAATTTATGGCGCAATACGCCTTCAGCGGTGGGCGAGCGGCAAATGTTGCCCAGACAGACGAACAAAACGTCCATCAAGCCCCCAGCAGGCGACGGACGCGCTCAAGGTCTTCCAGGGTGTCGACGCCAGCTGGCGGCGCTTCCAGGGCATCGCCCACATGGATGCGCACGCCGTGCCACAGGGCACGCAGTTGCTCCAGGGATTCAGTGTTTTCCAGCCAGCACGGGCCCCAGCTCACGAAGTCATGCAGAAAACCCGCGCGATAGGCGTAGATGCCGATGTGACGGCGGTACGGCACGCCTTCCGGCAATACGTCGCGGCTCTTGGCGAATGCGTCACGCGCCCACGGCAAGGTGGAGCGGCTGAAGGTCAGCGCCAGGCCGTTGATGTCGGTGACCACTTTCACCACGTTCGGGTTGAACAGGGTGTCGATGTCTTCGATGGGTTCGGCGAGGGTCGCCATGCGCGCTTCGCCATGGGCGGCCAGGTTGGCAGCCACCTGATCAATCACGCTTGGCGGGATCAGCGGCTCGTCGCCCTGTACGTTGACGACAATGGCATCAGGCGCCAGGCCCAGGTGCGTGGCGACTTCGGCCAGACGGTCGGTGCCGGAGTTGTGGTCTTCGCGGGTCAGCACCGCTTCGGCGCCAAAGCCCTTGCAGGCCTCGATGATGCGCGGGTCATCGGTGGCGACCACCACGCGTTCGGCGCTGCTTTTGCAGGCCTGTTCCCACACCAACTGGATCATCGGCTTGTCGCCGATCAATTGCAGCGGTTTGCCCGGCAGGCGGGTCGATGCGTAGCGGGAGGGAATGACAACGGTAAAGGCTGTGGTCATTTATCCAGGCGCTCGTCGGTGGTCAGTGTGCGCGCTTCGCTTTCCAGCATCACCGGGATGCCATCACGGATCGGGTAAGCCAGGCCAGCGCCTTTGCTGATCAACTCGGTTTTGTCGGCGCTGAGCTTTAGCGGGCCTTTGCAGATCGGGCAAGCGAGGATATCGAGCAGTTTGGTGTCCATGAATGTTTCCTGGAAAAAAGCGGGTTAAGGCAAAAGACGGGCGGGCAACAGGCGCATCAACTGTGTGTCGAACCAGGCGACAAACGCCGGCGACGGCACCGCATCCACCGCAAGGTACCACCAGTCGGGCCTGGCAAAGGCGCGGCACTTCACCGCGTCCTTTTCAGTCATGACCAGTGGCAATGACGGCGTAAAATTCAGGACCTCTGCGCTATAGGGCGCGTGGTCGGCAAACGCATGGGGTACTGGCCGCCAGTGTAGCGTTTCAAGGGTAGTGAAGAAACGTTGCGGGTTGCCGATGCCGGCGACCGCATGCACCTGCTGGCCAGCGGGAAAATAATCGACCGGCTGGCGCTCGGCGGTTTTCAGATTGATCAGCGCCGCAGGCATCAGCCGAAAGGCGAAACCATCCTCGCGATCCGCTGCGGCGCCGTTATAGAGCAGCGCATCGACACTCTGCAAGCGCTCAACCGGCTCACGCAACGGCCCGGCAGGCAGGCAACGGCGGTTGCCCAGGCTGCGCGCGGCGTCGATCAGCACCAGTTCAAGGTCGCGAGCCAGGCGGTAATGCTGTAACCCGTCGTCGGAAAGAATCAGGTCAAGCGGCTCGCTGGCCAGCAGCGCTTCTACCGCGCGACCGCGATCGGGGTCGATCATCAACGGTACGCCGCAACGCTGCACGATCAGCAACGGCTCATCACCGGCCACCTCGGCGCTCTGGTCGGCTTCGACTCGCCACGGCAATTGCGGCGGTTTTGCACCGTAGCCACGACTGACCACGCCGACACGCAAGCCACTGCGCCGGCAATGCTCGATCAGCCACAGAATCATTGGCGTCTTGCCCGTACCGCCCACCGTAATGTTGCCGACCACCACCACCGGCACCGGCGATTGATAGATTTCGCCCTCGCCCGCCAGGAAACGCGCGCGCTTGCGCTGCACCACTCGGCGGTACAAAGACTCCAACGGGCGCAAAAGCGCGAGGGCAGCATGGCCTTCGTACCAGGCTTTGAGCAAACGATCAGACATGGCCATCAGGGTTGGCTCGCCGCCTCTACGGTGGTCATGCGCAAATGGCTGAAGCCCAGCTTGCCGGCGGCATCCATTGCGGTGATCACGGCTTGATGCTGGGTCTTGCCATCGGCACTGATCGACAGCGGCAGGTTGGTATCACCGCCAGACTCTTTCTGCAGGGCGTCCATCAGGCTTTTGAGGTCGTTTTTCTCAAGCAACTGGTTATTCACCGAAAACACGCCATCGGCGCTGATGGCGACGTCCAGCTGTTTGACTTCCTGGTCCTCGGCTGGCGAACCGCTTACCGCTTCCGGCAGGTCAACACGCAGCTGGGTTTGCCGGGTAAACGTGGTGGTGACGACAAAAAACAGCAGCAGGATAAACACCACGTCGATCAGGGACGCGAGATTGATATCGACGTTTTCCCGGCGCTTGCGGCGAAATTTCACGCTCGGCCCTCGACGAAGTCAACATCACGGTCGCCCTGCACCACTTCCACCAGCTTAATGGCTTCCTGTTCCATACCGACCACCAATTCATCGATGCGTCGTTGCAGGAAACGGTGGAAGAACACCGAAGGAATACCCACCATCAAGCCCGCAGCCGTGGTGATCAATGCCTTGGAAATGCCCCCCGCCAGCACAGCGGCGTTGGTGGTCATGCCCGAGCCCATGAACGAGCTGAAAATGTCGATCATGCCCAGAACCGTCCCCAGCAAACCGAGCAACGGTGCCATGGCCGCAATGGTGCCGAGCGCATTGATGTAGCGCTCCATTTCATGGATAACCCGGGCGGCGGCCTCCTCGATGCACTCTTTCATGATCTCGCGACCGTGTTTGGAGTTGGCCAAGCCCGCCGCGAGAATTTCACCCAGTGGCGAGTTGGCGCGCAGCTCCTTGAGTTTGTCCTTGTCCAGCTGCTTGTTTTTGATCCAGCCCCAGACCTGCCCCAATAGATGATCGGGCGTGATACGGCTGGCGCGCAGGGTCCACAGGCGTTCGGCAACGATGCCGAGTGCGGCGATGGAGCTCAAGATGATCGGCAACATCATCCAGCCGCCGGATTTGACCAATTCCCACACAGTGAATGTCCCCTCGAAAAAGTGCGCCACTTTACCATATAGGTTCAGTCGCGGGGTTCGTCCGCCCTGGACCCGCCCGTCGCGGGCTCCAGTCTTTGGTAACGCAGGATTACGGTAACGCTTCGCGCCAGAAACGGCGTTGACTGCGCGCAACCATCGGTGCTTGAAACGCGCCCAATTGCAGCCGCACAGCCCCCTGCTCGGCGCTGTCATACACCTGGCTGCCCACTGCCTGATAACGCGCCACCACCTGCGGATGGGGATGACCGAATGCGTTGCCACGGCCTCGGGAAATCAGCACTGCCCCTGGCGCGAGGCGCTGCACAAAGGCGACGGATGAAGAACTGCGACTGCCATGGTGGGGCGCTTGCAGCCAGTCGGTGCGCACTGCCAGGGGTGAGGCCAGGAACGCTGTTTCGGCTGCGCGATCTATATCGCCGGTCAGCAGCAGGCCCTCGCCATTGGCCTGCACCCGCAGCACACAGGATTTTGGGTTGCTGGCAGTGGCGCCAGGCCACTGCCACAGCTCAAACAGCACGCCATCCCACGCCCAACGCTCACCGCTGATGCATGCTCGAGCCTCGAGAAACACGGGCAAGCCGTCGGTTTCCCCGCCGACCACTCGCTTGACAGAAAGCCCACGGGCCACTGCCGCCGCCCCGCCCGCGTGATCGGCATGGGCGTGGCTGAGCACCATCATGTCCAGCGCACCTACCCCGAGTTTTCTCAACGACGGCAGTACCACACGGGCGCCAAGGTCAATCGCACCCGAGCGCGGACCCGCGTCGTAGAGCAGCGCGTGGTTGCGGGTGCGCAGGATGACCGACTGCCCCTGGCCAACATCCAGTTGCACCACGTCCACCCGCCCATGGGGCACCTGCTCTTTAGGCGGGAAAACTGCCAGCAACAGCATTGGCCAGCCCAGCAGCCGAAAGGGCACACCTTTGGGCAGCAGCAGCAACACCGCGCCCGCTACACTCACGCACCAAAAGCCCAAGGGCACTTCGGCGGGTATCCAGGCCGGGCGTTGCCCGGCCAACAGCGTCAGCAGCTTGAACAGCCAATCCAGCGCACCACCGGCCAACCACAGCAGCGCTTCGCCCACCCAAGGCACCGCCAGCAGCGCAGTGCCAAGCAACGCCAACGGCAACACCACCAGGCTGATCCACGGCACCGCAAACAGATTCGCCACGGGCGCGCTGAGACTGATCGGCAACCCCAGCACCAGCAACACCGGAAACATGCCCACGGCGATCAGCCACTGCGGACGGGTCCACACCTGCCAGACACTCCAGGGCCCCAGGCGCCCGCCGAAGGCCACTATCAGAATTGCGACTGCCGTAAACGACAACCAGAACCCCGGCTGCAAGCTGGCCAGCGGCTCAAGCATCAACACACTATTAAGCGCCAGCAACAGCGGCAACCAGACGCCCAGATGCCGAAAACGCAAGCGCCAGAGCAACACCAGCCCAACCATTACACACGCACGCTGCACCGGCACACCGAACCCCGCCAGCAGGCCGTAGCTCAGCGCCGCAGCAAAGGCCAGCCCGCACGCCCACGGCAGCCACGGCATGCTGCGCGGCCAACACCCGTATCGCGCCAACCCTGCGATCAGGCCGTAGATCAGCCCGGCCAGCAAACCGATGTGCTGGCCGGAAATGACCAGCAAATGCACGGTGCCGGTGTCTTGCAGCACTCGCCACTCTTCAGCCTCCAGCCCGGCGCCGTCCCCCAGCACCAACGCCGCGACCGCCGCTTCACGGCCTTGTGCATCAACAGCCTGCAGCCGCTGGCGCAGCGGATCGCGCCAGGCATTGCGCGCCGGCACCAGGCGTTCGCCGTCCTTCACCGACGCAGTGGCACCCACGCGCTGGGCGAGCAGCCAGGCTTCATAGTCAAAACCGTGAAAGTTGAGCAAACCAGACGGCCGCTTAAGCGTCAGTGCCAGACGCCAGCGCTCGCCGCTGTTTATCGGCGGGCCACCGTGCCAGGACACGCGGATGCGCTGGGGTAATCGAGCAGTACGCGACCGACTGTCGGCCAGTTCGAAGCGTACGCCGGCCGGCGTCTGCTGCGGCAAACCGACCACACGGCCTTCAACCCAGCGCGTTTGCCCGTCCAGTGCGGGGTTGAGGCGATCGTCCAGCGCCCACTGCGCACTCATGCACGCCCAGCTCAACACCAGCAGGAAAAACCCCAGCGGATAGGTACGAAACGGCAACAGCATCAAGGCCATGACCGGCATGGCAAACAGCCCGCCGGTTGACGGCAGTGCCGGTAGAAACCGCAGCGACAGTAAGCCGATGCTGAGTGCGAACAGCCCTGTTCTCATGAATCATCCTTTTCAAGTGATCCACTCAGTCTTAGCCGTTCGCGGTGCTCGGCCTATGATGTTTTGTCACAAAGTCTGAATTTTCTGTTTATGGAATGCGGGCATACTTGCCCCTCGAACTGACCTGGACCCCTTATGCCCCGGCGCCTATTCAAGCGGTACATGCCCGATCCCAGCAGCATCCGGGAACACAAGTCATTACAGTTTCTCGGCACCTTGCTGCACGATCCAAACCTCTGGCACCTGAACCGGCACTCTGTCGCGCGCGCCATGGCGGTGGGTTTGTTCGCGGCGTTTATTCCGATCCCACTGCAGATGTTGTTGGCGGCAGTGCTGGCAATTGCCGTGCGCGGCAATATGCCCATCGCCGTCAGCCTGGTGTGGCTGACCAACCCGATTACCATGCCGGTGGTGTTTATCTGCACCTACATGACCGGTGCGTGGCTGATGAATGTGCCGCCGCGCAGCCTGCCCGACAACCTCACGTGGGAGTGGATCAGCGGGCAGTTGAGCACGCTGTGGCAGCCCTTCCTGCTGGGGTCCGTGGTGTTGGGGCTGGTATTGGGCGCGCTGGCCTACCTCCTGACCATGGGCTATTGGCGCTGGTGGGTCGCGCACCAATGGAAAAAGCGCAAACAACGCCGCGCGCGTGGAGGTTAACGGGCCGGCAGTTGCAGATGCACGCTCAGGCCCTGACCGGAGTTTTCCGCCCACATGCGACCAACCTGACGCCAGCGTCTGCAGGACATTCTCAATAGCTGCTTGTTGAAGATTAAATGCCCACAGGCAATCGCCAGCCACCGGCGAATGGCCCGAAGATTGCCGCAAGTCATGAATTTGCAAGATTCCACAGCCAGCAAATGGCTACACTGCGCAGGTGGCGCGGGCCGGATGCCCGTGCGGATAATTGATAACCGCGTGGTAGCAGGAGAGTGGCGTGCTTAGAAGAATGGGGATAAAAGGCCGCGTACTGTTGCTGACCTTATTACCGACCAGCCTGATGGCCTTGCTGTTGGGGGGCTATTTCACCTGGATGCAGCTCTCGGAGTTGCAGACCCAGCTGCTGCAACGCGGCGAAATGATCGCCGAACAACTGGCGCCGTTGGTGGCCCCTGCCCTCAGCGTCAAGAACACCGACCTGCTCGAGCGCATTGCCACCCAGTCCCTGGAGCAAACCGACGTGCGTACCGTGTCGTTCCTCGCCCCGGACCGCTCGCCCCTGGCTCACGCCGGCCCGACCATGCTCAACCAGCCACCGGTCGGCAACAGTTCGCACCTGTTGCAGCGCACTGGCAATGACGCCACGCGCTACTTGCTGCCGGTGTTTGGCCGCCATCGCAACCTCGCCGGTGAGTTGATCCCCGATGAAGCCGACCGCCTGCTGGGCTGGGTGGAAGTGGAGCTGTCCCACAATGGCATGCTGTTGCGCGGCTACCGCAGCCTGTTTGCCAGCCTGCTGCTGATCGCCATTGGCCTGATCTGCACCGCTGTCCTGGCGCTGCGCATCAGCCGCACCATCAATTCGCCGATTGGCAAGATCAAGCAAGCCGTGGCCCAGCTTAAGGACGGTAACCTGGAAACCCGACTGCCACCGCTTGGCAGCCAGGAATTGGACCAGTTGGCTTCGGGCATCAACCGCATGGCCGAAACCCTGCAAAATGCCCAGGAAGAACTGCAACACAGCATCGACCAGGCCACCGAAGACGTGCGCCAGAACCTGGAAACCATTGAAATCCAGAACATCGAGTTGGACTTGGCGCGTAAAGAGGCCCTGGAGGCCAGCCGCATCAAGTCGGAGTTTTTGGCCAACATGAGCCATGAAATCCGCACCCCGCTCAACGGCATCCTCGGTTTTACCCACCTGCTGCAAAAAAGCGAACTGTCGCCGCGCCAGCTGGATTACCTGGGCACCATCGAAAAATCCGCCGACAACCTGTTAGGCATCATCAACGAAATCCTCGACTTCTCGAAAATCGAAGCCGGCAAACTGGTCCTCGACAGCGTGCCGTTCAACTTGCGCGACTTGCTGCAAGACACATTGACCATCCTCGCCCCCGCCGCGCATGCCAAGCATCTCGAACTGGTCAGCCTGGTCTACCGCGACACCCCGCTGGCCTTGGTGGGCGACCCGTTGCGGCTCAAGCAGATCCTGACCAACCTGATCAGCAATGCGATCAAGTTCACCCGCGAAGGCACGATTGTGGCCCGCGCGATGGTCGAGGACGAACAGGAAGACAGCGTGCAATTGCGCATCAGTGTGCAAGACACCGGCATAGGCCTGTCCAATCAGGACGTGCGCGCGCTGTTCCAGGCGTTCAGCCAGGCCGACAATTCGTTGTCACGCCAGCCTGGCGGCACCGGTTTGGGGCTGGTGATCTCCAAACGTTTGATCGAGCAAATGGGCGGTGAAATCGGCGTGGACAGCACGCCGGGCGAAGGCTCGGAATTCTGGATCAGTTTAAGCCTGCCCAAAACCCGCGACGACGTCGACGACCTGCCCTCCGCGCCGCTGCTCGGGCGGCGCGTGGCAGTGCTGGAAAACCACGAACTGGCGCGCCAGGCCCTGCAACATCAATTGGAAGACTGTGGCCTGGAAGTCACGCCGTTCAATACCCTGGAAAGCCTGACCAACGGCATTACCAGCGCCCATCAGACCGAGCAGGCAATTGACTTGGCGGTACTCGGCGTCACCGCCAACGACATTCCGCCTGAACGCCTTAACCAGCACCTGTGGGACCTTGAACACCTGGGCTGCAAGGTGCTGGTGCTGTGCCCGACCACCGAACAGATGCTGTTCAACCAATCGGTGCCCAACCCCAACAGTCAGTTGCAGGCAAAACCTGCGTGTACACGCAAGTTGCGCCGCGCCCTCGCCGACCTGATCAGCCCGCGCCCGTTGCGCAACGAGCCCGGCGAACCGCTGTCCAGCCGGGCGCCGCGCGTGCTGTGCGTGGACGACAACCCGGCCAACTTGTTGCTGGTGCAAACCCTGCTTGAAGACATGGGCGCCAAGGTCCACGCGGTCGACAGTGGCTACGCGGCCATCGATGCGGTGAAGCAGGAAACCTTCGACCTGGTGCTGATGGACGTGCAAATGCCGGGCATGGACGGTCGTCAAAGCACCGAGGCGATCCGCCAGTGGGAAAGCGAGCGCCACGGCACGCCGCTGCCGGTGGTTGCCCTCACCGCCCACGCCATGGCCAACGAAAAACGCGCGTTGCTGCAAAGCGGTATGGACGACTACCTGACCAAGCCGATCAGCGAACGGCAACTGGCCCAGGTGGTGTTGAAATGGACGGGGCTGGCACTGCGCAATCAAGGCCCGGAACGCAACAACGACAGCGTGGGCCCGGGCGTGAAACTGGTGGTGCTGGACCACGAAGAAGGCCTGCGCCTGGCGGCCAACAAAAGCGATCTGGCCGCCGACATGCTCGCGATGCTGCTGGCCTCACTGGAAGCCGACCGCCTGGCCATTACCGTCGCGCGCGAAGCCAAGGACAACAACGCGTTGATCGAACGCGTGCACCGCTTGCACGGCGCCACCCGCTACTGCGGCGTCCCGCAATTGCGCGCCGCCTGCCAGCGCGCCGAGACGCTGCTCAAACAGGACGACGCCAAAGCCATGGCCGCACTGGATGAGCTGGACATGGCGATTGCCCGGCTGGCCAGTGAGGCGCGGGTCAGCGCCTGACTATTCTGTGGGAGCGGGCTCCCACAGGGGGAGTTATGGGTTTATTTCAGTGAGTGCAGGGAGCTTTTTGATGCGCGTCATTCTTTTCAGCAGCCAGACCTACGACCGCGACAGCTTTCTCGGTGAGCCCCTGCCCTCGGGCATCGAGCTGCAATTTCAGCCCGCCCGCCTCAACCTCGACACCGTGGCGCTGGCGGAGCACCACGAGGTGGTTTGCGCGTTTATCAACGATGACCTCAGCGCCCCGGTGCTGGAACAGTTGGCGAATGGCGGCACCCGTCTGATTGCCTTGCGCTCGGCCGGTTACAACCATGTCGACCTCGCCGCCGCCAAGCGCCTGGACCTGACCATCGTGCGCGTTCCCGCTTACTCGCCTCACGCGGTGGCCGAACACGCGGTTGCACTTATTCTCGCCCTCAACCGCCGCCTGCATCGCGCCTACAACCGCACCCGCGACGGCGATTTCAGCCTGCACGGGCTGACCGGCTTCGACCTGGTGGGCAAGACCGTCGGCGTAGTGGGCACCGGGCAGATCGGCGCCACGTTCGCCAAAATCATGGCCGGTTTCGGTTGCCAGTTGCTTGCCTACGACCCCTTTCCCAACCCGCAGGTCGAAGCCCTCGGCGCCCGTTACGTGGGCCTGCCCGAGCTGCTGGCCAAGGCGCAGATCATCAGCCTGCACTGCCCGCTTACCGACGACAGCAAACACTTGATCAACGCCGAGTCCCTGGCGCATATGCAGCCCGGCGCGATGTTGATCAATACCGGGCGCGGCGGTTTGGTCGACACACCGGCACTCATCGAAGCGCTCAAGAACGGCCAGCTCGGCTATCTGGGGCTGGATGTATATGAGGAAGAAGCTCAGTTGTTTTTCGAGGACCGTTCCGACCTGCCCCTGCAAGATGACGTGCTCGCCCGCCTGCTGACCTTCCCCAACGTCATCATCACCGCCCACCAGGCGTTCCTCACCCGCGAAGCTCTGGCAGCCATCGCCGGCACGACCCTGGCCAACATTGCGGCATGGGCAAAAGGCCAGCCGCAGAACCTTGTCCACGGATGATCAGCGGTCACATACGGGGCTCATGATGAGCCGGCACCCGTGATAGGATGCCGCGCCTATTTGGAGGATCCATGGCCGAACACGATTTCCGCTTCAGCTTGCTGAGCCCGCAACACACCCTGATCGAATGCCGCGCCCTGGTGCCGGGCCGTTACCAAATCACCGGCAACGGAGGTTCGATCAAGCATGGCGACGTCTTGATCGTCACCTTGCGCGGCAGTAAAACCCTGTCGATGCGACTGACCGTCGAAGGTGACGCGCGTTACTCCATCCGCCCGGCGGGCCAATGGGTCGCCATGGCGCAGGGGCCGAAGTTCGGCGAGTTGGAGATTCACACCTGGAAGGTTAACTGCGACAGCTGCGACAAGGTGCTCGACTTTGAATTTGCGGTGGAAACCAAGCTGAGCAAAGAGCCGCTGCAACCGGCTGCCACTGCGCGCATCAAGGAACTGGGCTGGGCCACCGCAGGCGACAAGCACCGTTGCCCGAAATGCCAGCAGGCCGGGCAATGAAAGGCCTGCTGCTGCTCGCGGCCGTCGGGGTTGCCCTGACGGGCTGCGCCGGCGACGCGGTGAAGTTAGAGAAGGATCACAGCTACGTGGTGGAATGGATTGGCGAGCGGCCGTTGATGGATTACGCGCACCTGACCGTCACCCTCGGCGCTGATGGCCGCGCCTACGGCAATGGCGGCTGCAACCATTGGTTTGCGCCGTACACCGTGAATGGCGACAAGCTCAGCTTCGGCAAGGTCGGCAGCACCCGCAAACTCTGCGCCGAGGCCTTGATGGAGCAGGAACACCGCTTCTTCCAGGCCCTGCAAGGCGTCGAGCGCTGGGACATTTCGCCGATCGAGCAGGCGCGTTTCTGGCCGGCTGAAGGCAAGCCGATTCGCCTCTGGCGCGAAGAAGGCTGATCCTGGGTTTCCACGATCCAAATGTGGGAGCGGGCTTGCTCGCGAAGGCGGTGTGTCATTCGCACCTTAAGTAGACTGACCCACCGCCTTCGCGAGCAAGCCCGCTCCCACACTGGTTTTTATTGTCGCTCTAACCGCGCAAGGCCTTGAGCTTGGCCAGCACCCCTTCCGCCGTCTGCTCGCCCATCAACTGCTCACGCACCTTGCCCTTGTCATCGATGATGTAGGTCACCGGCAGCGCCTCACTGCGCGGAATGTCGAAAATCTCTTCCGGGTTCTGCGCCAGTACGGTGAACTTGATCCCCAGCTTCTCGCTGGCAGCTTTAAGCTCTTCACCCTGCACGTTGTCGAAGTTGACCCCGAACACGCCCACATTCTGCCCTTTCAATTGCTCGGCCAAGGCGTTGAGCTCGGGGATTTCCGTGCGGCACGGGCCACACCATTCGGCCCAATAATTGACCACCACCCAGTGTTTGTCCAAGCGCTCGGCCGCTACTTTCTTGCCATTTTGGTCAACGCCGTAATCGTTACCGCAGCCGCTGAGCAGCAGGGTTGTGATGATCGCCAATGCACCGATCAGTCGCCTTGTCATGGGGTAATCCTTCGCAAAAAATGAACGTTGGCTGCGACCTATCGCCTCTTACGGTTTAAGGACAGGTTGCTGCGCAGGTAGAATACCCGCCACCTTACGCAAGATGCGACCCGCACATGACCGATCTGACGCTTTATCACAACCCGCGCTGCTCGAAATCCCGCGGTGCGCTCGAACTGCTGGAAGCCCGTGGCCTCAAGCCGACCGTGGTGCGCTACCTGGAAACCCCGCTGAGTGCCGCGCAATTAAAGGCGTTGATCGGCAAGCTCGGCATCGGCGCGCGCCAACTGCTGCGCACTGGCGAAGACGAATATAAAGCCCTCAACTTGGCCGACGACAGCCTCAGCGAAGGGCAACTGATTGCCGCGATCGCCGAGCATCCGAAGCTGATGGAACGCCCGATCCTCGAAACCGCGAGCAAAGCCATCATTGGCCGGCCGCCGGAAAACGTGCTGGAGATTCTGCCGTGACTGCGCCGTATGTGCTGGTGTTGTATTACAGCCGCAATGGCTCGGTGAGCGAGATGGCGCGACACATTGCGCGCGGTATCGAGCAAGCCGGGCTGGAAGCGCGCCTGCGCACCGTGCCGGCGGTCTCCACCGAGTGCGAGGCCGTGGCGCCGAGCATCCCGGAGGAAGGTGCGCTGTATGCCAGCCTCGACGACCTGAAAAACTGCTCGGCCCTGGCGCTCGGCAGCCCGACGCGCTTCGGCAACATGGCCGCACCGCTCAAATACTTTATCGACGGCACCAGCAACCTGTGGCTGACCGGCGCGCTCGTCGGCAAACCGGCCGGAGTATTTACCTCCACTGCCAGCCTGCACGGCGGCCAGGAAACCACGCTGATGTCGATGCTGCTGCCGCTGCTGCACCACGGCATGCTGATTACCGGCCTGCCCTACAGTGAACAGGCCTTGCTCGACACGCAGGGCGGCGGCACGCCGTATGGCGCCAGCCACCACGCGGGGCCGGACGGCAAGCGCATGCTCGACCCCCATGAAATTACCTTGTGCCGCGCCCTTGGGCTGCGCCTGGCGAAAACCGCGATCCTGCTGGAGAACGGCCGTGGCCCGCAAACCTAAGGTCCTGCCGCCCCAGGCGTGGCTGGAGCCGCGAGTCAAAATCGCCAGGGTCTTGAGCCTGCTGGCGTTTTTGGGCCTGGTGGGGTTGCTGTGCGGGTATTACCTGTTTTTGGCCGACCTGCACGGCGCGCGGCCCTGGGTGATTCTGCTGATCGAACTGGTGCCGCTGCTGGTGCTCGCGCCGGGAATGCTGCTCGGCAGTGCGCGCGGGCATTCGTGGATGTGTTTTGTGGTGAATTTGTATTTCATCAAAGGCGCGCTGGCAGCCTATGACCCGAACCGGCAATGGTTTGGGGTGCTGGAAATGCTGGCGAGCCTGGCGGTGTTTTGTACCGCGTTGTTGTATGTGCGCTGGCGGCATCAGTTGAACCGGCGGTTGGTGGCAGAGGCTGTGTCTGCCTGACAATCGCCATCGCAGGCAAGCCAGCTCCCACATTTGGAATGCATTCCCCTGTGGGAGCTGGCTTGCCTGCGATAGGGTCACCTCGGTCTCAATGATTCACCGTATAAGCCAGCATCATCGACAGCTGGCACATTGGTCGCCCACTCTCGGCATGCCATTGATTGAAGGCCCCCTGCACCGCCGCCAGATCCCGCAGGCTGGTCGGCGCTTTGTCGACGATCTTCTGTGCGTTCAACGCCGCCACCACGTCATAGCTCGGTACAAAAGTATCCTTGCCGACCATGCGCAAGAAGCGCGGGGCCGACAAACCGCCCAGTTGATGGCCGTGTTTGCTCAGGTACTTCCACAACCCGACGATATCGGTCACCGGCCATTCGGCGATAAACGCGCCAAAGCTGCCCTTTTCCTGCTCGATATCCAGAATCATCTGCGCATTGCGTGGCACACTTTTGAGTTTGCCCAGGTGCCGGATAATGCGCGTGTCCTGCATCAGGCGCTCCAGGTGCTCGGCGCCCATCAACACGACTTTTTCCGGATCGAAGCCGAAAAATACCTGCTCGAACGCCGGCCACTTGCCGTCCACTACGCTGTGCTTGAGCCCGGCGCGGAATACCCGCAGCGCCAGGGTCGACAAGTAGCGGTCATCGCTGATCTTGCGCAGTTGCGCCGGGGTCTTGGGTACAGGCAGGTGGGCGTTCAGTTCGGCCGCCGAGCCGAAGCGGTTCAGACAAAATTCGTGCAACCACTTGTAATCGCGCATGCCCTCTCCCGGGAATCAAATTGAAAACGGCGCCCGCAAGCGCCGTGTGTCAGAGCGTTGAAACCGCTTAGAGGTTCACTACATTGACAAAGCGCGAAGCGGCGCTCTCGTCGATCTTGAGGCTGTTGAAGTCAAACAGGTTGCGGTCAGCCAGTTGCGACGGCTGCACGTTCTGCAAACTGCGGAAGATGCTTTCGGTGCGGCCAGGGGTCTTGCGCTCCCACTCCAGCAGCATGTCCTTGACCACCTGGCGTTGCAGGTTTTCCTGGGAGCCACACAGGTTGCACGGGATGATCGGAAACTGCTTGAGGTCGGAGTAGGCCTGGATGTCTTTTTCGTTGCAATACGCCAGCGGGCGGATCACCACGTTGCGGCCATCGTCGGCGCGCAGCTTGGGCGGCATGGCCTTGAGGGCTCCGTTGAAAAACATGTTGAGGAAAAAGGTCTCGACGATATCGTCGCGATGATGACCCAGCGCCATTTTGGTTGCGCCGATCTCATCGGCAAAGGTGTACAGCGTGCCACGGCGCAGGCGCGAGCACAGCGAACAGGTGGTCTTGCCTTCCGGGATCAGCTCCTTGACCACCGAATAGGTGTCTTTTTCGACGATGTGATAGTCCACGCCCAGTGTTTTCAGATAGGCCGGGAGTACATGCTCGGGGAAACCTGGCTGTTTCTGATCCATGTTGACGGCGACGATTTCGAACGTGATGGGCGCGACCTTTTGCAGGTGCAGCAACACATCGAGCATCGTGTAGCTGTCTTTGCCGCCGGAAAGGCAGACCATCACCTTGTCGCCGTCCTCAATCATATTGAAATCGGCGACCGCTTCACCGGCCAGGCGACGCAGGCGTTTTTGCAGTTTGTTCTGGTTGACCGTAAGAGTGCCCATGGCGCTTGGATCCGCTGGAGGTGTGTGAC
Source organism: Pseudomonas sp. AMR01 (assembly GCF_041946035.1). Classification (NCBI taxonomy): domain Bacteria; kingdom Pseudomonadati; phylum Pseudomonadota; class Gammaproteobacteria; order Pseudomonadales; family Pseudomonadaceae; genus Pseudomonas; species Pseudomonas sp. AMR01. The sequence continues at coordinate 173,247 of NZ_JAUTYR010000006.1, read as the reverse complement.
GAAAAACGCGGCATTTTACCGATAAGGATGCCGAAGTTCCAATGTGGGAGCTGGCTTGCTCGCGAAGGCGGCGTGTCAGTTGATACCTGCACGACTGACACGCCGCCTTCGCGAGCAAGCCCGCTCCCACATTTTCGATTGAGTATTGCCAGACAGACCTCACCGCGATTAACCACACTGTTTACAGCGCGATTTGCTCTAAAGGCCCTACGGTTTTTCCGGTCATCACTTCCTATACTCCAGCTTGAGGTCGCACAACTATCCGGGACCTTTGAGGCCATTTGGCCCGTGGGCGCTCCGATGGGGGGCGATGGTAACAACGACAGGAGTGACTGGCATGATCCATCACGTCGTGGGGCTATTTACCCATCCCGACAGGGAATGGCGGGAAATTCGTGGCGATAAAGAAGAAAGCATCAGCCACATGTACCTCACTCACACCTTGATTCTCGCGGCGATCCCCGCCGTTTCCGCCTTTATCGGTACTACGCAGGTGGGTTGGGTCATCGGCAACCGCGCGCCGGTGATGCTGACTCAGGAAAGTGCGCTGTGGATGACGATCATGTCGTACGCCGCCATGCTCGGCGGTGTAGCGGTGATGGGCGCGTTTATCCACTGGATGGCTCGCACCTACGACGCCAACCCGAGCATGGCGCGGTGCGTGGCATTTGCGACCTACACCGCAACACCGTTGTTTATCGGCGGGCTTTCAGCGCTCTATCCGCATATGTGGCTGGGCATGGTCGTGGGCACGGCAGCGATCTGTTACACGGTTTACCTGCTGTATGTGGGGCTGCCGACCTTCATGAGCATCGACCCGGACGAAGGGTTCCTGTTTTCCAGCTCGGTGCTGGCTGTTGGGCTGGTGGTGCTGGTGGCGATCATGGCGTTTACCGTGATCGTCTGGGGCCTGGGCGTAGGGCCGATCTACACCAACTGATTCACCGAACACTGCAGGAGAAGCCACCGAAAGGTGGCTTTGTGCGTTATGCATGACCATTCGGCGCCTGACAGATTCGGAAACACTCAGCTTTGCGGCATACTGGACGTCTCTGGAGATATGTACAGCATGCCCGAGCAACTCAATACCCGCGTCGAAGATTGTTTCCTGCAAGCCGAATCCTTTTTTAAACGAAGCTTCAAGCGCCCCCACGTCAGCCTCAAGCTGCGGGGCCAGAAGGCGGGTGTCGCGCATTTGCACGAGAACCTGCTGCGCTTCAACCCACAGTTGTACCGTGAAAACAGCCAACACTTCCTCAAGCAAACCGTGGCCCATGAAGTGGCGCACCTGATTGCGCACCAATTGTTTGGCGAGCGCATCCAGCCCCATGGCGAGGAATGGCAACTGATCATGCGCGGGGTTTACGAACTGCCGCCGGACCGGTGCCATACCTATCAGGTCAAACGTCGGCAGGTGACCCGCTATATCTACCGGTGCCCGTGTGCGGACAGTGATTTTCCGTTTTCGTCGCAGCGCCATGCATTGGTGGGTCAGGGACGGCGGTATTTGTGCCGTCGGTGTCGGCAGACCTTGGTGTTTACCGGGGAAACTCGAGTGGAATGAGGGCCTCATCGCAGGCAAGCCAGCTCCCACAATTGGACTGTGTTGTCCGGTCGATCACCGATCAAATGTGGGAGCTGGCTTGCCTGCGATGGCGCCCGCTCAGTCACCCCACCACTTTGGCCTGCCGCAACTCGGCTATGCGCTGAGCACTGAACCCCAACTCCAGCAACACTTCATCACTGTGCGCTCCCACCGCAGCCCCAATATGCCGAGGCGCCGGCAAGCCCTCTGAAAACTTCAACGGGCACGCTATTTGCGCCTGCGTCGAGCCATCGCCCCTGGGCACCTGGCTGACCAGTTCCCGCGCCTTCAACTGCGGATGGTCCAGCGCTTCACTCAAGCTCAACACCGGCTCAACACACGCATCCACCCCGGCAAACAGCACGCGCAGTTCCTCAAAGTTGCGCTTTTCAAACTCAACCTGCAGCGCCAGTTTGAGGGCCTTTTGTTGATCGGGCTTCAAGCTGTACGCGGCTAACTCTGGCTTTCCCAGCGCTTCGCACAATGGCTGCATAAACGCCGGTTCCAGGCTACCGACCGACATCCAGCGCCCATCGCGAGTGCGGTAATAATCGTAAAAACTGCCGCCATTGAGCACATGGCTCTCCCTCGCCGGCTCAACCCCACAGGCCAGGTAACCGGCACCGGCCATGGCGTTCAGGCTGAACGAGCAGTCGGTCATGCTCACATCCAGGTATTGCCCGACCCCGCTTTGCTGCCGCGCGATCACCGCCGCGAGCAACCCCACCACGGCGTGCAGCGAACCACCGGCCACGTCGGCCACTTGCACACCCAGCGGCAACGGCCCCGTGTCCTTGCGCCCGGTATGGCTGGCCACGCCGGCCAACGCCAGGTAGTTGATATCGTGCCCGGCGCGGTCTTTATAGGGCCCGGTCTGCCCGTAGCCGGTGATCGAGACATAGATCAGCCGGGGATTGATCTCCTTGAGGGCTTCGTACCCCAGGCCCAGGCGCTCCATCACGCCGGGGCGAAACTGTTCCAGGAGGATGTCGTAGCCCTTGACCAGCTCGCGCACGATCTCCAGCGCTTCGGCCTGTTTAAGGTCCAGCGCAAGGCTGCGTTTATTGCGGTTGAGGTAAGCGTGGCTGGCCGAAGTGCCCTGATCATGGGGCGGCAACACGCGCAGCAGGTCCCTGCGCGTGGGCGATTCGATGCGCAGCACCTCGGCGCCCATGTCGGCCAGCATCAGCGACGCGAACGGGCCGGGCAGCAAGGTGGAAAAATCCAGCACTTTAAGGGACGCCAAGGGGCCTGACATAGGGACTCCAGTTCCGTTTCGAATACCCACAGACTAGGCAGCCCTGGGCCTACCGGCAATCGTCAGAACGATCAACGACAGTGACCGTTTTGATCACGGCGGGCTTTTTCGTGGCGGCGGCTTTATCATTGGCCCACGTTTGCGCTCAGAGTGTTCCATGAAGTTTGCAATTGCCCTGTTTTCCGCCGCCCACGCGCCCTCCTCACGCCGCGCCCTGCTGTTCGCCCAGGCGGCGTTGGCTGGCGGGCATGATATTGTGCGGCTGTTTTTTTATCAGGACGGCGTGTACAGCGCTGCCAATAACAGTGTTACGCCGCAAGACGAGCAAGATATCGCCCGCCAATGGCGCGAGTTTGTCAGCGAACACCAGCTCGACGGCGTGGTGTGCATTGCCGCTGCCTTGCGCCGTGGCGTGCTGAACAGCGAAGAAGCCGCGCGTTATCAGCGCAGCGCGGTCAACCTCGACGCACCGTGGGCGCTGTCGGGCCTGGGGCAGTTGCACGACGCCGTGCAGGCCGCCGACCGCCTGATCTGCTTTGGAGGGCCGTAACATGTCCAAATCCTTATTGCTGATCAGCCGTCAGGCCCCGTGGTCCGGGCCGGGCGCACGGGAAGCACTGGATATCGTATTGGCTGGCGGCGCCTTTGATCTGCCGATCGGCCTGCTGTTTATGGACGACGGTGTGTTCCAGCTGGCACCCCATCAGCACGCCAGGGCCGTGCAGCAGAAAGACCTCAGCGCCAACTTGCAGGCGCTGGGACTGTTCGGTGTGGACGAAGTGTTCGCCTGCAGCCACAGCCTGACCGAACGTGGCCTCGCCCCGCCCGCCAGCGCCCAACCGCTGAGCAGCGACGAAATTTCCACGCTGATTGACCGTTACGACCAGGTGATGACCCTCTGATGTCGACTTTACATGTGGTGTCCCATTCCCCGTTTACCGACAGCCGTCTGGCCAGTTGCCTGCGCGTGTGCGGCGCTCAAGACGCAATCCTTCTGTGTGGCGACGGCGCCTACGGCCTTCACAACCCGGCCCTGCAACTCAAGGGCGTTAAAGTCTTTGTGCTGGCCGAAGACATGCAGGCGCGCAACCTGCCCTTGCCGGACTGGGCCGACAGCGTTGACTACCCCGGCTTTGTGCAACTGTCGATCGATTACGACAAGGTCAACAGTTGGCTATGAACACCTTGACCGTAGGCGAGCGCACCCTTGAGCTGGACAAGGACGGTTACCTGGTGGACCTGAATCAATGGTCCGCCGATGTCGCCAACGCCCTGGCCGCCGCCGAAGCGTTGGAACTGACGCCGGCCCACTGGGAAATCCTCGAACTGCTGCGCGGGTTCTACGCCGAATTCCAGCTGTCCCCCGCCACCCGCCCGCTGATCAAGTACACCGCCTTGAAGCTGGGCGTGGAAAAGGGCAACAGCCTGCACCTCAATAAACTGTTCAACGGCACTCCCGCCAAACTCGCCGCCAAACTGGCGGGCCTGCCCAGACCGACGAATTGCTTATGACCGATTTTGCCCCGCTGACCCTTGAAACCCCTGCCGAGCATCCCTTTGCTCAATTCGTGCGCATCCTCGGCAAAGGCAAGCGCGGCGCGCGCAACCTCACCCGTGAGGAAGCCCGCGAGGCCATGGGCATGTTGCTCGACGAAAAGGTCGAAGACACCCAGCTCGGGGCCTTCCTGATGCTGCTGCGCCACAAGGAAGAAAGCCCGGAAGAACTCGCCGGTTTCACTGAAGCCGTGCGTGAGCGCCTCAACGCTCCGGCGCTGAACGTGGACGTTGACTGGCCGACCTACGCCGGCAAAAAACGCCACCTGCCGTGGTATCTGCTGGCCGCCAAGTGCCTGGCGCAAAACGGTGTGCGCATCCTCATGCACGGTGGCGGCGCGCACACGGCCGGGCGGCTTTATACCGAGCAACTGCTGGAAGGTTTGCAGATTCCGCTGTGCCGCAACTGGCAACACGTAGAAACAGCTTTCGAGCACGGCAACCTGGCGTTTATCCCGCTGGGCGACTGGGCGCCGCAATTGCAGCGCATGATCGACTTGCGCAACACATTGGGCCTGCGCTCGCCGATTCACTCGCTGGCGCGCCTGCTTAACCCGCTCAATGCACGCCTTGGCCTGCAAAGCATTTTCCACCCGGGTTACCAGGGCGTACACCGCGATGCCAGCGGCCTGCTCGGCGACAACGTGATTGTGGTCAAGGGCGATGGCGGCGAAATCGAGATTAACCCGGACTCCCCGAGTCACCTGTACGGCACCACCGGCGGCCAAAGCTGGGATGAAGAGTGGCCCGCCCTTTCCGCCCAGCGCCACGTCAAACCGGCCAGCCTGGAGCCCGAGCATTTGAAGGCGCTGTGGCGTGGCGATGTTGAAGACAGCTACCCGCAACTGGCGCTGATCGCCACCATGGCGTTGGCCTTGCGCGGCCTCGGTCGCTCGCGGGAACAGGCGTTCGAACTGGCCCAACAGTATTGGGATGCGCGGGATAAATCGATTTAATCGATGATTAAACCCTGCTCTTTGCGCTTTTAGTTCGAACTCATCCCTTTAGACTGGGCTCCAACGCTTATTAGTTGAGGAGCCAGCCATGGGTTTGCTGATCGAAGGACACTGGAAAGACCAGTGGTACGAAAGTAGCGCTGATGGCGCATTCCAGCGCGAACAGGCACAACGCCGCCATTGGGTGACCGCCGACGGCAGCCCTGGCCCAAGCGGCGAAGGCGGCTTCAAGGCCGAAGCTGGCCGCTACCACCTCTACGTGTCCCTGGCCTGCCCGTGGGCTCATCGCACCTTGATCCTGCGCAAACTCAAGGGTCTGGAAAACCTGATCGATGTGTCCGTGGTCAGTTGGCTGATGCTGGAAAACGGCTGGACCTTCGACAAGGCCCACGGCTCTACCGGCGACGCTCTCGATGATTTCACCTTCATGCACCAGCGCTATACCGCTGACACTGCCGACTACACCGGGCGCGTCACCGTGCCGGTGCTGTGGGACAAAAAGCTCAACCGCATCGTGAGCAATGAATCGGCGGAGATCATCCGCATGTTCAACAGCGCGTTTGATGAATTGACCGGCAATACCCTGGACTTCTACCCCGAGGCCTTGCGCTCGACTATTGATGCGCTGAACGATCGCATCTACCCCGCCGTGAACAACGGCGTGTATCGCGCGGGTTTCGCGACGTCGCAGCAAGCGTATGAGAGCGCATTTGATGATGTGTTCGCCGAGCTGGATCACCTGGAACAGCATCTGGCTGACCATCGGTACCTGGCGGGCGAGTACCTGACCGAAGCCGATGTGCGGCTGTTCACCACGCTGATTCGTTTTGATGCGGTGTATTACAGCCACTTCAAATGCAATTTACGCAGAATCGCGGATTACCCGAACCTGTCGAACTGGTTAAGGGAGCTGTATCAGTGGCCAGGCGTGGCCGAGACGGTGGATTTCGCGCATATCAAGGGGCATTACTACGCGAGCCACCGCACGATCAATCCGACGGGAATTGTGCCCAAAGGCCCGTTGCAAGGGTTTGATGGACCGCATGATCGGGAGCGGTTGATCGGCGAGGGTGTGTGTAACTGATACCACTGTATCTCTGTGGCAAGTTGGCTTTCTGTGGCGAGCGGGCTTGCCCCGCGTTGGGCTGCGTAGCGGCCCCAATAAAAAACACCGCGTTCTGCCAGGCAAAACGCGGTGTTTGGTTTCAGGGCCGCTACGCAGCCCAACGCGGGGCAAGCCCGCTCGCCACAACAAGCCCACTCGCCACAGGGAGCTAACTTGCCACAAAGGCCCACTTGCCACAGTAAGCCAACTTGCCACAAAGGCCCGCTCGCCACAGGGCGCCCACTTGCCACAACAGGCGCACTCGTCATACCAGCCGTATTAGACCTGAGACTGCGCGCCTTCAAACCACTTGAGCTTCTCGCGCAGCAGCACCACTTCACCCACGATCACCAATGTAGGCGCATGCACTTCATGCTCCGCCACCATGCGCGGCAAGTCCGCCAAAGTACCGGTGAACACGCGCTGGTTGGACGTGGTGCCCTGCTGGATCAACGCCGCAGGGGTATCCGGCGAACGGCCGTGTTTGATCAGCTGTTCGCAGATGATCGGCAAGCCGATCAGGCCCATGTAAAACACCAGGGTTTGTGACGGCCCAACGAGGTCCCGCCAGGGCAGGTCCGAGGTTCCGTTTTTCAAATGCCCGGTGATAAAGCGCACCGACTGTGCATGGTCACGGTGTGTCAGCGGAATCCCGGCATACGCCGCGCAACCACTGGCCGCCGTTATGCCGGGCACCACCTGGAACGGGATGCCATGGGCCGCCAGTTCCTCGATCTCTTCGCCACCGCGCCCAAAGATAAATGGATCGCCGCCCTTGAGGCGCAGCACGCGCTTGCCTTGCTTGGCCAGGTCGACCAACTGCTGGTTGATCTGGTCCTGCGGCACGGCGTGCTCGGCGCGACGCTTGCCCACATACACGCGCTCGGCGTCTCGACGGCACAGTTCAAGAATTGCCGGGGCTACCAGGCGGTCATACAGCACCACGTCGGCTTGTTGCATCAGGCGCAAGGCGCGGAAGGTCAGCAGGTCCGGATCACCCGGGCCTGCACCCACCAGGTAGACCTCGCCCGGTGCATGAGGCGGCGCGCCGTTGACCTTTTCGATCAACAGGCGCTCGGCTTCAGCGCCCTGCCCGGCCAACTGGCGGTCGGCAATCGGGCCTTGAAACACCTCTTCCCAGAACGCACGACGTTGCTGCACATCCGGGTACAACCCTTTGACCTGGGCACGAAAACGCGCCGCCAACCCGGCCAATTGGCCGTAAGTGGACGGAATCCAGGTTTCCAGCTTGGCGCGGATCAAGCGTGCCAGCACTGGCGCATCGCCGCCGCTGGACACCGCAATCACCAGCGGTGAGCGGTCGACAATCGCCGGGAAGATCACGCTGCACAAGGCCGGTGCATCCACCACATTCACCGGCACGCAACGGCGCTTGGCCTCGCTGGACACTTGCGCGTTCAGTGGCTCGTCGTCGGTTGCCGCGATGATCAGGGTGCAACCGTCAAGGTCAGCCTCCTGATAACCGCGAAAAATCAGTTCTCCGCCACTGCCCAGCACCAGTTCACGCAACTGGTCTTCGATCTGGGGAGCAACTACCCGCAGCAACGCACCGGCATCGGCCAGCAGCCGGGATTTGCGCAAGGCAATCTCCCCGCCACCGACGACCAACACACGACTGCCGCGCAGGTTATGAAACAGCGGCAGAAATTCCATTTAACCGATGACCTCAACGCCCGCCATATAAGGCTTGAGCACCTCAGGTACGCGAATCGAACCGTCAGCCTGCTGGTAGTTTTCCAGCACGGCAACCAGCGTGCGGCCTACGGCCAAACCGGAACCGTTGAGCGTGTGCACCAGCTCCGGCTTGCCGGTTTCCGGGTTACGGAAACGCGCCTGCATGCGACGGGCCTGGAAATCACCGCAGTTGGAGCACGACGAAATCTCGCGGTACTTGTCCTGGCTCGGCACCCACACTTCGAGGTCGTAGGTCTTCACGGCGCTGAAACCCATGTCGCCTGTGCACAGGGCCAGTACGCGGTATGGCAACTCAAGCAGTTGCAGGACGCGCTCGGCGTTGGCGGTCAGGCCTTCCAGGGCTTGCATGGAGGTCGACGGCTCAACCACTTGCACCATCTCGACCTTGTCGAACTGGTGCTGGCGGATCATGCCGCGGGTGTCGCGGCCCGATGCGCCGGCTTCACTGCGAAAGCACGGGCTGTGGGCGACGAACTTGAGCGGCAGTTGCTTGGCGTCGAGGATCTCGCCGGCGACGATGTTGGTCAGCGACACTTCGGCGGTCGGGATCAGGTACAGGTCGGCTTCGCCGTCGCGGCTGATCTTGAACAGGTCTTCTTCGAACTTCGGCAGCTGGCTGGTGCCCATCAATGCCGGCGCCTGCACCAGGTACGGCGTGTAGGCTTCTTCGTAGCCGTGCTCGGCGGTGTGCAGGTTGATCATGAACTGCGCCAGGGCACGGTGCATGCGCGCGATCGGGCCGCGCAGCAAGGCAAAGCGTGCGCCGGACATTTTCGCTGCGGTTTCGAAATCCAGGCCGCCGGTCAATTCGCCCAAGGCGACGTGGTCCTTGATCTCGAAATCAAAGGCTTTTGGCGTGCCCCAGCGGCGCACTTCGACGTTGCCGTCTTCGTCTGCGCCAATCGGTACCGATTCGTGCGGCAGGTTGGGGATGCCCAGCAGGATCGAATCCAGCTCGGACTGAATTTTATCCAGCTCGACCTTGCCATCGGATAACTCGGTGCCCATGCGCTCAACGTCAGCCATCAACGGCGCGATGTCTTCGCCGCGCTGCTTGGCCTGACCGATGGATTTGGAACGTGCATTGCGCTCAGCCTGCAGTGCTTCGGTGCGGGTCTGGACGGTCTTGCGCTGTTCTTCCAGCGCTTCGATGCGCGCAACGTCCAGGGCAAAGCCACGGGATGCCAGGCGGTCCGCTACGTCCTGAAGGTTGCTACGTAACAGTTTGGAATCGAGCATGTCGGTCTCTCGTTATCAAAGTTTGGTCAAGGACAGGCCAGCCCAGGTGGCGAGCAGCCCGCCGAACACGCTGATGCCCAGGTACCCGAAAGCAACCAGGGCTTGCCCGCTCTCGAGCAGGCGCACCGTGTCCAGTGAAAAGGATGAAAAGGTCGTCAGACCGCCTACAAAGCCGACAATCAAGCCGGCGCGAATTTCAATCGGCACTTCCGGGCGCAACAGGAACCAGCCGTACAGCAAGCCGATGATCAAACAGCCCACCAGGTTGACCGCCAGGGTCGCCGTATAAAAATGCTTCGGCCAATTGGCGCTGACCCATGTACCGGTGGCGAAACGCAATAATGTACCAGCGATGCCGGCTACGGACACGGCAAGAATTGTCTTGAGCACTACTTTCTCCGCTGTTTGGGGCTGAGTCGATCGAGTTGCGCGAGATGGTTGAGCTTTTCACCGATCTTCAGCTCCAGGCCACGGGGCACCGGCTGGTAGAACGGCTGCGGCTCAAGGTCATCGGGAAAGTAGTCTTCACCGGCGGCATAGGCGTCCGGCTCATCATGGGCATAACGGTATTCGTCGCCATAGCCCAACTGTTTCATCAGCTTGGTCGGTGCGTTGCGCAGGTGCAGCGGCACTTCGAGCGAACCGTGTTCGGCTGCCGCGCGCAGTGCGGACTTGAAGCCCATGTACACCGCGTTGCTTTTCGGCGCGCAAGCCAGGTAGGTAATGGCCTGGGCCACCGCCAGTTCGCCTTCGGGGCTGCCGAGGCGTTCCTGCACTTCCCAGGCGGCAAGGCACAGGCTCAGGGCGCGCGGGTCGGCGTTGCCGATGTCTTCGCTGGCCATACGCACCACGCGGCGCGCGAGGTACAGCGGGTCGCAGCCGCCGTCGATCATCCGCGCGAACCAGTACAACGCGCCGTCCGGGTTGGAGCCACGCACGGATTTGTGCAGCGCGGAGATCTGGTCGTAGAAGGCTTCGCCGCCCTTGTCGAAGCGCCGGCGCGTGTCGCCGAGCAAGCTTTGCAGGAGGTCGACGCCGATCTCGCTGCTGTCTTCGGCCAGGTCGGAGGCGTTTTCCAGCAGGTTGAGGAAGCGGCGGCCGTCGCCGTCGGCGGCGCTCATCAGAATCTTGAAGCCTTCGTCGCCGAGGCTCAGTTGACGCTTGCCCAGGCCCTTGTCTTCGCTCAAGGCGCGCTGCAGCAGTTTGAGCATCGCCGCTTCGTCCAGGCTCTTGAGCACATAGACGCGCGCCCGCGACAGCAACGCATTATTGAGTTCAAACGAAGGGTTTTCAGTGGTGGCGCCGATAAAGATCAGCGTGCCGTCTTCCACATAAGGCAGAAACGCATCCTGCTGCGACTTGTTGAAGCGGTGCACTTCGTCGACGAACAGGATGGTGCGCTTGCCGTATTGCCCGGCCTGCTGCTTGGCCACTTCAACGGCCTGGCGAATTTCTTTGACCCCGGCGAGTACCGCCGAGACCGTTTCGAAGTGCGCATCCGAGACCTTTGCCAGCAACCGCGCGAGGGTGGTTTTACCCACCCCCGGCGGCCCCCAGAAAATCATCGAGTGCAGCGCGCCCTGCTCCAGGGCTTCGCGCAATGGCTTGCCGCGAGCGAGCAGGTGTTCTTGCCCGACGTACTCATCCAGATTGGTCGAACGCAAACGCGCCGCCAGGGGTTGAGAGATCGGGTCAGTTCGAAACAGGTCCATGGGCAGCGTTTGAAACCTCTAAGCGGGTTATTCCTGGATCACGTCGGCACCCTTGGGGATGACGAACTTGAACTTGGAGGCATCGACAACGCCGTTGGCCTTGACCCCGGAGAACAGGATGTCGGTGCGCTGACCGACGCTGTCGATCAGGCGCATGTTATTGATCACACCGTTGCCGAACGACAATTGCAGGCTGTCGAACAGCGTGTCCTTGGATTTCGGCTTGAGGGTGAACTCGATCACGTTGCTGGTTTGCTTGGAGGTGATGTCAAAGCTGTCGCTGATCTTCGACACATCGCCCGACAGCAGCAGCGCCGGGGTTTGGTTCAGGCGCGGGTCGAGCTTTTTGATGGTCGCCTGTTCCAGGTCCGGGTCCCAGAGGGTAACTTTCTGGCCGTCGGAAACGATGGTCTGCTCGTTCGGCGCGTCGGTTTTCCAGTAGAACAAACCTGGGCGTTGCACGGCCATTTCACCGGCCGTTTCCTGCAACTGAGTGCCGCCGCCGTCCAGGGTGAGCTGGGAGAAGCGCGCAGTCAGGGTCTTGGATTTGTCCAGCAGGTTGGTCAGGCTGGCAACGGAGGCCGGGTCGGCGTGCGCCGAAACAGCGGTCAGGGCCAGTGCCGGCAACAACAGCATGCGGATAAGACGCATGGGAGTCCTCATTGAGTTGTTTGGGCGCGCCGCGTGCAGTCACGCGGCACGGGCTCAGTCGCGCATCTGCCCGGGGGCGATGACTTCACGCGAGCCGTTGGTGTTCATCGCAGTCACGACGCCGGCGTTTTCCATGGATTCAATCATGCGAGCGGCGCGGTTGTAGCCGATTTTGAGTTTGCGTTGCACCGCAGAAATGGACGCGCGGCGGCTTTCCAGTACGAAGGCCACGGCCTCGTCGTACAGCGCATCGGTTTCAGCATCGTCATCACCGCTGCTACCGCCGTCGAAACCGCTGCCGGCCTCTTCAACGCCGGCGAGGATGTCGTCGTTGTATTCGGGCGCGCCACGCAGCTTCCAGGCCTCGACCACACGGTGAACCTCTTCATCGGAGACGAAGGCGCCGTGAACGCGGATCGGCAGGCTGGTGCCGGGCGGCATGTAGAGCATGTCGCCGTGGCCCAGCAGTTGCTCGGCGCCGCCCTGGTCGATGATGGTTCGCGAGTCGATCTTGCTCGACACCTGGAACGCCATCCGCGTCGGAATGTTGGCCTTGATCAGGCCAGTGATCACGTCCACAGATGGACGCTGGGTGGCGAGAATCAAGTGAATACCGGCGGCACGGGCTTTCTGGGCGATACGCGCGATCAGCTCTTCGACCTTCTTGCCGACGATCATCATCATGTCGGCAAATTCGTCGACCACCACCACGATGGTCGGCAGCTTGGTCAGCAGCGGCGCTTCGTCGTGAATGCTTTCGCGCTTGTACAGCGGATCGACCAGCGGCGTACCGGCGTCCTGGGCTTCCTTGACCTTGGCATTGAAGCCGGACAGGTTTCGCACGCCCATCTTCGCCATCAGTTTGTAGCGACGCTCCATCTCGGCCACGCTCCAGCGCAGGGCGTTGGCAGCGTCTTTCATGTCGGTGACGACCGGGCACAGCAGGTGTGGAATGCCTTCGTAGATCGACAATTCAAGCATCTTCGGGTCGATCATGATCAGCTTGGCGTCATCCGGGCCAGACTTGAACAGGATCGACAGGATCATCGCGTTCACGCCCACCGACTTACCGGAACCGGTGGTACCGGCGACCAGCAAGTGCGGCATTTTCGCCAGGTCTGTGATCACCGGCTTGCCGCCGATGTCGTGACCGAGGGCCAAGGTGACCGGCGATTTGAAGTTGTCGTATTCCGGCGTCGACAGCACTTCGGAGAAGCGCACGATCTGGCGGTCTTCGTTGGGAATCTCGATACCCACGGTGGTCTTGCCAGGGATGACTTCCACCACACGCACACTGGTCACGGCCAGGGAACGCGCCAAGTCCTTGGCCAGGTTGGAAATACGACTGACCTTCACACCAGCCGCCGGCTGGATTTCGTAACGGGTAATGACCGGGCCGGGGTGGATCGAGTCCACGGTCACTTCGACGCCGAATTCCTTGAGCTTGATTTCCAGCAAGTGGCCGACAGCCGCCAGCGACTCGGGGGAATAGTTGAGTTGTTTCTTTTCGGCCGGGTCGAGAATCGAGATCGGCGGCAAAGTGCCTTCGACGGCGCTGTCGACAAACAACGGCGCCTGTTTCTCTTTCTGCACGCGGGCACTCGGCTCGGGCGCTTTGGGCGGCGCCGGGGCGATGACTGGCGGCACCTGCTTCTCGCGGTCCGACATGTGCTTGCTCAGGGCCTGCTCGCGCTCGATCAAGCGCTCCTTGACCTTGGCCTGCTCGCGCCGGTCCGGCGTGCTCGGGGCTACCACTTCGTTGACGCGGGTGTCCACTTCACGCAACTGCGCAACCATGCGCTTGCGATCAACCCGGGCCGACCACCAGCGATTGGCAGCGCCCTGGAACAACTCCAGCAGGTCGAGCGTGATCTTGCCGGTCACGTCCATCACCTTGAACCACGAGAGGTCGGTGAACACGGTGAGGCCAAACAGGAACAGCGCGATGAACATCAGCGTGCTGCCCTGGATATTCAGGCTCTTGCGCGCCAAGTCGCCAAGGCTTTCGCCCAAAGCGCCGCCCGCGCCCGCTGGCAGGCCAGTAGGTGCGTGGAAATGGATATGTGCCAGCGCGGCGCCGGACAACACCAAAAAGACCAGGCCGATCAGGCGCCAGGAGAACAGCCAGCCGCTCCACTGCCACGGCTCGTGACGCTGGCGAAAGATCTGCCAGGTCTTGATCGCCAGCAACAGCGGGAAGATGTAAGCGAAGTAACCCAACACCATAAACAGGATGTCGGCACTGTAGGAGCCGGCAGGACCGCCGAAGTTCTGCACGTCTTCGATCTTGCTGTTGTGGCTCCAGCCCGGATCGTCCTTGCCATAGGTGAGCAAGGCCATCATCAGGAACAGGCACAGGGCGCCGATCGCGATCAGCGCGCCTTCCTTGAGTCGATAATGCAGGTGCTGGCGCCAGGCCGGCACGACTGCTGCTTTAGGTGTTGCGGCGGATTTCTTCAAAACGGGTCTATTCCTGCGCCTGTAGCGCGTCCATCTGTTGAATGACTGCAAATACTGCCCAATCCGAGCAGCTGAAAAATGAACGAGCGTCGTTGAATCTACTTTTAACACCGGATAATGGTTCGGCGAAATGGCGATTACGCCATAATGGCCGCATTGTACGGGTTTGCGTCCGCGATGCCACGTACTTGCCCTTCACCCGGCAGCCTAGACAATTGAGGTATCACAGCCTGTTCAATTTGAGCATGCATTGTCTTTGCTGACAAAGGCTTATGAGCTGTATTTACCAATCAGCGCAAGCTTGGCAAATGGCCTGCATGGTGCAGACCCGTTTACGACCACGCCTTCGGCACAGAGTTGCAGAAACACCCGTTCACGCTAAAGCTCGCCAATGCCCGATTCGGGCTGGCCCCACAGCGCTGCGTCGACAATAATCACTCCCTGTGCGGCAGGCGACAGTTCTGCCACTCCCCTCCCCTACCGTAAGCCTGGATGCCATGCTGACCTGGTTGCAACGCCACTCCCTGACATTTCCGCCACTGGCCAAGGCCATGCGCGAACCCAATGGCCTGCTGGCTGCCGGTGGCGACCTGTCGGCCGAACGTCTGATCCAGGCCTACCGTCACGGCTGCTTTCCGTGGTTTTCGGAGGGCCAGCCGATTCTGTGGTGGTCGCCCGACCCGCGCACGGTGATATTCCCCGACGAACTGCATGTGTCGCGCAGCCTCGGCAAACTCCTGCGTCAGCAGCGCTACACCGTCACCTTCGACAAAGACTTCGCGGCCGTCATCCAGGCCTGCGCGGCACCCCGTGCGTATGCCGACGGCACCTGGATCACCGAAAGCATCCAGAACGCCTACCTCGAGCTGCATCGGCGCGGCCATGCGCACTCAGTAGAGGTGTGGGACAACGACGAGCTGGTGGGCGGCCTGTATGGCCTGGCGATGGGCCACCTGTTTTTTGGCGAGTCCATGTTCAGCCGCGCCGACAACGCCTCCAAATTCGGCTTCGCCACACTCACCCGACAGCTGCAGGCCTGGGGCTTTGTGCTGATCGACTGCCAGATGCCCAACGACCACCTCCACAGCCTCGGCGCCCGCGCCATCCCACGGGATGACTTCGTGGGCTTTTTACACAACCATTTGGACCAACCAAGCTCTGGACCGTGGGTTTCCTAGGCGACTTCCTCGCACCTGGCTTACACTTATTTCAAAGCTTATCCCGAGGGTTGATCATGACCGAGCTGGCGCGATTGAAGTTTTATGCCACTCAAGCCCACGCTTGCAGCTATCTGCCCGAAGAGCAGGCCACCACGCTGTTCCTCGACCCCAGCCAGCCCATGGACGTGCATGTGTACGCCGACCTTTCGGAAATGGGTTTCCGGCGCAGCGGCGATCACCTTTACCGCCCGCACTGCCAGAACTGCAACGCCTGCGTTCCGGCACGCATCCCGGTTGCGCAGTTTTTGCCGGACCGCAACCAGAAGCGCATCCTCAAGCGCAACGCCGACTTGACGGTGACCGCAACCAAACCGCACTTCAGCGAAGAATATTTCGACCTGTACCAGCGCTATATCGAGCAACGCCACGCTGACGGCGACATGTTTCCACCGAGCCGCGATCAGTTTTCGACGTTTCTGGTACGCGACCTGCCGTTTTCGCGCTTCTATGAGTTTCGCCTTGAGGGTCGCCTGGTCGCGGTCGCCGTGACCGATTTGCTGCCCAACGGCCTGTCGGCGGTCTACACCTTCTATGAACCGGCCGAAGAGCGTCGCAGCCTGGGACGCTTCGCGATCCTGTGGCAAATCGGCGAAGCGATACGCCTGGAACTGGAGGCGGTGTACCTCGGTTACTGGATCAAAAACTGCAAAAAGATGAATTACAAGACCCAATATCGGCCCATAGAACTGCTGATTAATCAAAGATGGGTCACGCTTAACTAGAACCCCTTGGCTTAAACACCCTTTTTCGGGCACAATGCACGCCGCTTTTGCCTGGCGCAGTTGCACCGGGCCATTCACTGGATACCGAGGGCTTTACTGCATGTCGAAAGAAGACAGCTTCGAAATGGAAGGCACTGTCGTCGACACCCTGCCCAACACCATGTTTCGTGTGGAGTTGGAAAATGGGCACGTCGTAACCGCGCATATCTCCGGCAAGATGCGCAAGAACTACATTCGTATTCTTACCGGCGACAAAGTGCGCGTCGAGCTGACGCCCTATGACTTGAGCAAAGGGCGCATCACTTACCGCGCGCGTTAATCAAGTCAATACAAAACGCCCGGTTATGCCGGGCGTTTTTGTGTGTGCATGATTTAACAGCCACCCGTTAACTCTGCGGGAACTGGCTTGTGTGGGAGCGGGCTTGCTCGCGAAGGCGGTGGGTCAGCTAATAAATCTATTAACTGACCCACCGCCTTCGCGAGCAAGCCCGCTCCCACATTGGTTGTTCAGCGATCACAAGGCAGCGATCCCTCTGATCATGCAGACAGCAAAAAGGCGCCTTTCGGCGCCTTTGCTTTTTCAGCTGTCGATCAGGCCATTTCAGCCGTGGTCTCGAACTCGAAGGTCAGCTCGCCGTCCTTCAGGTCGATATGCACCACGCCGCCATGGTCGGAAAGCTCGCCAAACAGGATCTCTTCGGCCAATGGCCGCTTGATCTTGTCCTGGATCAGACGTGCCATTGGGCGGGCGCCCATTGCCGCGTCGTAACCCCCTTCGGCGATCCAGCTGCGCGCCGCTTCCGTCACTTCCAGCTGCACGCGCTTGTCTTCCAACTGCGCTTGAAGCTCGGTAAGGAACTTGTCCACCACGCTTTTGATGACCTCATGGCTGAGGCGACCAAACTGGATAATGGTGTCCAGACGGTTACGGAACTCTGGCGTAAAGCTCTTCTTGATCACTTCCATTGCATCGGAAGAGTGATCCTGATGAGTAAAGCCGATCGAGGCCCGCGCGGCCGTTTCGGCACCGGCGTTGGTGGTCATGATCACAATAACGTTGCGGAAGTCCGCCTTGCGCCCGTTGTTGTCGGTCAGCGTGCCGTGATCCATGACCTGCAGCAGCAGGTTGAAGACTTCCGGGTGCGCCTTCTCGATTTCATCGAGCAACAACACGCAATGCGGCTGCTTGGTGATCGCTTCGGTCAACAGGCCGCCCTGGTCGAAGCCGACATAGCCCGGCGGCGCACCGATCAGGCGCGACACGGTGTGGCGCTCCATGTATTCGGACATGTCGAAACGTACCAGCTCAATGCCCATGGCCTTGGCCAACTGGCGCGCTGCTTCGGTTTTGCCGACGCCGGTCGGGCCTGCGAACAGGAACGAACCCACTGGTTTGTCCGGCGACTTGAGGCCCGCACGCGAAAGCTTGATCGCGGTGGACAAGGCGTCGATGGCCGCATCCTGACCGAATACGGTCAGCTTGAGGTCGCGCTCCAGGTTACGAAGCAGCTCTTTATCGGAACTGTTGACGTGCTTAGGCGGAATACGCGCGATTTTCGCCACAATGTCCTCGACCTGAGGCACATCGATGCGTTTCACACGCTTCTCGACCGGCTGCAGGCGCTGGTAGGCGCCCGCCTCGTCGATCACGTCGATGGCTTTGTCCGGCATATGGCGATCGTTGATGTAGCGCGATGCCAGCTCAGCCGCCGCGCGCAACGCTTCATCGGTGTACTCGATGCCATGGTGCGCTTCAAAGCGCCCCTTGAGCCCGCGCAGGATGCTGATGGTGTCTTCAACCGAAGGCTCGGAGACGTCAACCTTCTGGAAGCGACGCGCCAGGGCACGGTCTTTCTCGAAGATGCCGCGAAATTCCTGGAACGTGGTCGAACCGATGCAGCGAATATCACCCGACGACAGCAATGGTTTGAGCAGGTTGGACGCATCCATCACGCCACCGGAGGCCGCACCGGCACCAATGATGGTGTGAATCTCGTCGATAAACAGGATCGCCTGCGGGCGCTTTTTCAGCTCGCCAAGCAACGCCTTGAAGCGCTTCTCGAAGTCGCCACGGTACTTGGTCCCGGCGAGCAACGCGCCCAAGTCAAGGGAGTAGACAACGCTGTTGGCCAGCAGGTCCGGGACCTGATTATCAACAATGCGCTTGGCCAGGCCTTCGGCAATCGCGGTTTTACCCACGCCCGCCTCACCCACCAGCAACGGGTTGTTTTTGCGACGACGCGCGAGGATCTGCGCTACGCGTTCAACCTCAAGCTCACGCCCCACCAGCGGATCGATCCGCCCCTGGCGCGCCAGCTCGTTCAGGTTACTGGCATAGGCATCCAGCGGGTTGCTGGAGGAAGAAGACTCACCGCCCTCTTCATCCTGCATATCCTGCTCACCTTCGGAATGATCGCCGTGCCCCGGCACCTTGGAGATACCGTGGGCGATGTAGTTGACGACATCGATACGGGCAACGCTCTGCTGTTTGAGCAGGAACACTGCCTGGCTTTCCTGTTCGCTGAAAATCGCCACAAGCACATTGGCGCCTGTGACTTCTCGCTTACCGGAGCTCTGCACATGGAAAACGGCACGCTGAAGCACCCGCTGAAAGCCCAGGGTTGGCTGGGTTTCACGGTCTTCATCGTGAACGGGAATAAGTGGCGTAGTGGAGTCGATAAACTCCTGCAGGTCATGCTTGAGTTTGTCGAGGTTGGCGCCGCACGCACGCAATACGGTGGCGGCAGCTTCGTTATCCAAAAGTGCCAGAAGCAGGTGCTCGACGGTCATGAATTCATGACGCTTCGAACGGGCCTCCTTGAAGGCAAGATTGAGGGTGACTTCGAGCTCGCGGTTTAACATAGCTTCACCTCATACCCAAGTGGTCGGCGTTAACCGTCCTTCTCGATTTCACAGAGTAGCGGATGCTGGCTTTCCCTGGCGTACTGGTTGACCTGCATGGCCTTTGTCTCGGCGATGTCGCGGGTAAACACTCCACATACTGCCCGTCCTTCTGTGTGAACGGCCAGCATTACCTTGGTCGCCAACTCGCGGTTCAGGTTAAAAAACACCTCGAGCACTTCGACGACGAAATCCATCGGTGTGTAGTCATCATTGAACAAAACCACCTTGTACATCGGCGGCGCCTGTAACGCAGGTTTGGCCTCCTGAACAGCAATGCCTGCAGAACCGTCGTCATCATGTTCCTGATCCGGGCGATCCTGATTGAATGTTAGTCGAATCTGGCTGTTTGCATGCATGGAAAGAATGGTTCGTCAGTGGTTCAAATTCAGTGATGGGGGCAACCTGTCAGAAATTCAACTCTGACTGACTGGTCACCTTGACTATCGGTAGAACGGTGTTACAACCAATAGAACCCACAGTGGGTAAAAAAGGTCCGCGCAGTCAACCTTATTTATTCGGGTTAGGACGGATAATCTGGATGATACTCCAGTGATGGAGTCTGGTGCTGAGGGATATGGCTATGGCAAGCGGGACGGTCAAGTGGTTTAACAATGCCAAGGGTTACGGCTTCATTATTGAAGACGGCAAGGACGAAGACCTGTTTGCGCATTTCTCACAGATTCAGATGGAAGGCTATAAAACGCTGAAGGCGTCCCAACCGGTGTGCTTTGATATTATTCAAGGGCCCAAGGGCAAGCACGCCGTCAATATCACTGCGCCCGCTTCAGGCGGCACAGCGAAAAAAGAAAAGCGCACGCGAGAATCAAAAGAACAACCGGCTTAATCAAGCACCGAGCGCCCACTCATAAAACGCCAGCCACCCCTATCCATAGGGGTGGCTGGCGTCTTATGTACCCATTCTACATATGCGAAATCAACGCATCCCCAAAGCCCGAAGACGTCACCAAGGTGGCGCCGTCCATCAGGCGCTCGAAGTCATAGGTCACAGTCTTGGCCGAAATCGCGCCATTGGTGCCCTTGATGATCAAGTCGGCCGCTTCGGTCCAACCCATGTGCCGCAACATCATTTCCGCCGACAGAATCAACGACCCCGGGTTTACCTGGTCCTTGCCTGCATATTTCGGTGCCGTGCCGTGGGTGGCTTCGAACATCGCCACGGTGTCGGACAAGTTGGCCCCCGGCGCAATACCGATACCGCCCACTTCTGCCGCCAGGGCATCGGAAAGGTAGTCGCCATTGAGGTTAAGGGTCGCGATCACGTCATATTCGGCCGGGCGCAGCAAAATTTGCTGGAGCATGGCGTCAGCAATTGCATCCTTGACCACCACATTCTTGCCGGTTTTTGGGTTTTTGAACTGCATCCACGGCCCGCCGTCGAGCAGGGTCGCGCCGAACTCCTTCTCGGCAATACCGTAGGCCCATTCTTTAAAGGCACCCTCGGTGAACTTCATGATGTTGCCTTTGTGCACGATGGTCAGCGAATCGCGGTCGTTATCCACTACATATTGCAGAGCCTTGCGCGCCAGACGCTCAGTGCCCTCTTTGGAGACCGGCTTCACGCCAATCCCGCAGTCCTGATCGAAGCGGATCTTGGTCACACCCATTTCTTCTTTCAGGAACTTGATGACCTTGATCGCTTCCGGCGAGCCGGCCTTCCACTCGATCCCGGCGTAAATATCTTCGGAGTTTTCACGAAAGATGGTCATGTCAACATCGCCGGGCTTTTTGACCGGGCTGGGCACGCCTTCAAACCAGCGCACCGGGCGCAGGCACACATACAGGTCGAGTTGCTGACGCAGGGCCACGTTCAGCGAACGGATACCGCCACCGACCGGGGTGGTCAACGGGCCCTTGATGGACACCACGTAATCCTTGACCGCATCCAGGGTTTCCTGGGGCAGCCACGTGTCCTGATCGTAAACCTGAGTGGCCTTTTCGCCGGCGTAAACCTCCATCCAGGAGATTTTTCGCTTACCGCTATAGGCCTTTTCAACAGCAGCATCGACAACCTTGATCATCACCGGGCTGATATCGACACCAATGCCGTCGCCTTCGATGTAGGGGATGATCGGGTTATCAGGAACATTAAGAGAGTGGTCTGGATTGACGGTGATTTTTGCGCCGACTGCCGGAACCTGAATCTTCTTGTATCCCATGTTGGACTCCATCTATGGATTGAACATCTGGCTGCGTTCGAGCCTACTCCACATAAATGACGACTGAAACCTCACGCCATGCTCATTTGCATCGAAAACAGCACGTTTAGTCGCCTATTGGCTTTATACAGACGGCAAAATCGCCAATCTTGAGCACATCGTGCCCGCGCTGGCAGCAACGGGCACCTGCGACCTTTAGACCAATGGACGACGCACCTTTTGTATGAAGGCTCGGCGTAAGCATAGTGACCTATGTATAATGCTGCCGCTGACCCAAGAGTCACGACGGCGGACCGCTCTAGAACCGAGCCCTCAGCCAGAAAGCAGGACTATTACAATAGTCCACCCGCTTGACGCTCGACTGATGCAACCCAACATCACCGCGAAGAACCTCGACATTTCGCTCATGGATGACTTTGAACGAACGCGCTCCACCCGGCGCATCTCGAGTTTCTGCGCACGCTTTCAGCAAAGAAGAGAGTTAATCCGAATATGCCCACCCGCTCGAAGATCATCTATACCTTCACTGACGAAGCCCCAGCCCTCGCCACCTATTCACTGCTGCCTATCGTAGAGGCCTTCACCGCTTCAGCTGATATTGCTGTGGAAACCCGCGACATCTCCCTTGCCGGGCGCATCCTCTCCAGTTTCCCCGAGCAACTGGGCGCCAAAGCCGTACCGGACCACCTCGCCGAACTGGGCGACCTGGCCGTCACGCCTGAAGCCAACATCATCAAACTGCCTAACATCAGTGCCTCGACCCCTCAGCTGCAAGCTGCGATCAAGGAACTGCAGGCCCTGGGCTACGCCCTGCCGGACTACCCGGAAACCGTAACCACCGACGCGGAAAAAGAAACCCGCGCACGTTACGACAAGGTCAAGGGCAGCGCCGTGAACCCGGTACTGCGCGAAGGCAACTCCGACCGTCGCGCACCGCTGTCGGTCAAGAACTACGCACGCAAGCACCCACACAAAATGGGCGCCTGGGCTGCAGACTCCAAGTCGCACATCGCGCACATGAGCAACGGCGACTTCTACGGCAGCGAAAAAGCCGTACAGATCGAAGCCGCTGACACTGTCAAAATCGAGCTTATCGCTCAAGACGGCACTGCGACCGTCCTGAAAGAAAAAACCTCGGTACAAGCCGGCGAAATCATCGACACCGCCACGCTGAGCAAAAAAGCCCTGCGTTCGTTCATTGCCGCTGAAATCGAAGACGCCAAGAAACAAGGCGTGCTGCTGTCGGTTCACTTGAAAGCCACCATGATGAAGGTCTCCGACCCGATCATGTTCGGCCAGATCGTTGCCGAGTTCTATAAAGACGCCCTGGCCAAGCACGCTGACGTGCTGGCACAGATCGGCTTTAACCTGAACAACGGCATCGGCGACCTGTACGCGCGCATCAAGGCCCTTCCGGCCGAGCAGCAAGCGCAGATCGAAGCTGACATTCAGGCGGTCTACGCCGCTCGCCCTTCGCTGGCGATGGTTAACTCCGACAAAGGCATCACCAACCTGCACGTGCCGAGCGACGTGATCGTCGACGCCTCGATGCCGGCCATGATCCGTGACTCCGGCAAAATGTGGGGCACCGACGGCCAACTGCACGACACCAAGGCCGTGATCCCGGATCGCTGCTACGCGACCATTTACCAGGCGGTCATCGAAGACTGCAAGGACCATGGCGCTTTCGACCCAACCACCATGGGCAGCGTGCCAAACGTTGGCCTGATGGCGAAAAAAGCCGAAGAGTACGGCTCCCACGACAAGACCTTCCAGATCAAGGCTGACGGCGTTGTTCGCGTCACCGACAGCAAGGGCAACCTGCTGATGGAACAGAAAGTCGAAGCCGGCGATATTTTCCGCATGTGCCAGACCAAAGACGCGCCGATCCAGGATTGGGTCAAACTGGCCGTCAACCGCGCCCGCGCCAGCGACACCCCGGCCATTTTCTGGCTGGACCCACAGCGCGCGCACGACGGCGTCGTGGTCGAGAAGGTTCAGGCTTATCTGAAAGACCACAACACCGAAGGTCTGGACATCCGCATCATGTCGCCTGTCGACGCGATGAAGTTCACCCTGGAACGCACCCGTAAGGGCCTGGACACCATCTCGGTGACCGGCAACGTGCTGCGCGACTACCTGACCGACCTGTTCCCGATCATGGAACTGGGCACCAGCGCCAAGATGCTGTCGATCGTGCCGCTGATGAACGGCGGTGGCCTGTTCGAAACCGGCGCCGGCGGTTCGGCTCCGAAACACGTGCAGCAACTGGTGGAAGAGAACTTCCTGCGCTGGGATTCCCTGGGCGAGTTCCTGGCCCTGGCCGCGTCCCTTGAGCATTTGGGTGTGAACTACAACAACCCGAAAGCCCTGGTACTGTCCAAGACCCTGGACCAGGCCACCGGCCAGTTCCTCGACAACAACAAGTCGCCTTCGCGCAAAGTCGGCAACATCGACAACCGCGGCAGCCACTTCTACCTGGCGCTGTACTGGGCTCAAGCCCTGGCCGCCCAGACCGAAGACGCTGCGCTGCAGGCGAGCTTCAGCAAACTGGCTGAAACCTTGACCGCGAACGAGGCAACCATCGTTGCCGAGCTCAATGCAGTACAAGGCAAGCCAGTGGACATCGGCGGCTACTACTCGCCGAACCCGGAGCTGACGAGCAAAGCCATGCGCCCAAGCAACACCCTCAACGCGGCGATTGCTGCGCTGGTGTAAGGTTGTAAGGATGCAAAGAAGCCCCGGCCCCGTGCCGGGGTTTTTGTTTTTACTCTTTAACTGAAAAAACCGGATCAAAATGTGGGAGCGGGCTTGCTCGCGAAGGCAGTGTGTCAGTCAACCTATCTATCAACTGACACACCGCCTTCGCGAGCAAGCCCGCTCCCACACTGACCGCGCCACCCTCTGAATCGAGATTTTAAATGACCTGGCAACCCCACATCACCGTCGCCACCATCGTCGAAGACGCCGGCCGCTTCCTGATGGTCGAAGAACTCAAGGGCGGCCGCGCCGTGCTCAACCAGCCTGCCGGCCACCTTGACCCGCACGAAACCCTGACCGACGCCGCCGTGCGCGAAACCCTTGAAGAGACCGGCTGGGACGTCGAAGCCACCGGCATCGTCGGCATCTACCTGTACACCGCCCCCAGCAACGGCGTGACCTACCAGCGCGTCTGCTTTATCGCCAAGGCGCTGAAACACCACCCGGACTATCAACTCGACGAAGGCATCATCCGCGCCCGCTGGCTGACCCGCGACGAGCTGATGGCCTTGCGCGGCGACTGGCGCAGCGAACTGATCATCCGCTGCATTGATGATTATTTGGCCGGCCAGTGCCACAGCCTCGAATTGATCCGCCCTTCTCTTTAGCCTTGAAGGCGCGAGCCTGATAGAATCGCGTCCTTTTTCAAGACACCCGTTGAAACCCTATGCGTGATCCAGCCCCTTCTGACACACAAAAGAAGCGCGTCATCGTCGGCATGTCCGGCGGCGTGGATTCTTCCGTTTCCGCCGTTCTGCTCATGGAGCAGGGTTATGAGGTGGAAGGCCTGTTCATGAAGAACTGGGAAGAAGACGATGGAACGGAATATTGCACCGCCATGGACGACCTGGCGGACGCTCAGGCCGTGTGTGACAAAATCGGCATCAAGCTGCACACCGCCAACTTCGCCGCCGAGTACTGGGACAACGTGTTCGAGCACTTCCTGGCCGAATACAAGGCCGGTCGCACGCCGAACCCGGACATCCTGTGTAACCGCGAAATCAAGTTCAAGGCGTTCCTCGACTACGCCATGATGCTTGGCGCCGACCTGATCGCCACTGGCCACTATGTGCGCCGTCGCGACGTCGATGGCCGCACCGAACTGCTCAAGGGCCTGGACCCGAACAAGGACCAGAGCTACTTCCTGCACGCCGTCGGCGGTGAACAAATCGCCAAGACGCTGTTCCCGGTCGGCGAGCTGGAAAAACCCGAAGTGCGCAGGATCGCCGAGCAACACGGCCTGGCCACCGCGAAGAAAAAGGATTCCACCGGGATCTGCTTTATTGGCGAGCGCCGCTTCAGCGACTTCCTCAAGCAATACCTGCCGGCACAACCGGGCGAAATCAAAACCACCGAAGGCGATGTCATCGGCCGCCACCATGGCCTGATGTACCACACCATCGGCCAGCGCCAGGGCCTGGGCATAGGCGGTTTGAAAGACGCTGGCGAAGAGCCGTGGTACGTGCTGATCAAGGACCTGGAGCACAACGAGCTGATCGTCGGCCAGGGCAATGAGCACCCGCTGCTGTTCTCCGGCGCCCTGCTTGCCTCGGACATCTACTGGGTCAACCCGATCGACCTGACGACCCCGCGCCGCCTTACCGCCAAAGTGCGCTATCGCCAGAGCGACCAGCCGTGCACCCTGGAACAAACCGCCAGCGGCTACCGCGCCACGTTTGATGACCCGCAACGCGCGGTCACGCCTGGCCAGTCCGTGGTGTTCTACGACGGCGAGATCTGCCTGGGCGGCGGCGTGATTGAAATCGCCGAAGCCTGGAGCAACCCGGCATGAGCCCGACTCAGGAGCAGTTGACGGCGCTCGGCGGGGTTTTCCTCGCCGCCGTACTGGTGGACAAGATCGCCAAGACCGGCCAGGTCACCGAAGCCGGCCTGACCTGCATGCTCGGCAGCCTGCTGATCCGCGACCCCAAGGACACCCTGGAAGTCTACGGCGGCGATGACCTGGCGCTGCGCGAAGGTTACCGCGCGCTGATCGGCGCCCTGGAGCGCGACCCCAGCACGTTGCAACGCGAGCCATTGCGCTACGCCTTGTCGATGCTGGGTCTTGAGCGCCAACTGGCCAAACGCGACGACATGCTCGAAACCATCGGCAAGCGCCTGCCGCAGATTCAGTCCCAGGTGGAACACTTCGGTCCGGCCCATGAAAACGTGATCGCAGCCTGTGGTGCGCTGTACCAGGACACCTTGAGCACCTTGCGCCAGCGCATTCAGGTGCACGGCGACATGCGCAACCTGCAACAACCGAACAACGCCTCGAAAATCCGCGCCCTGCTCCTGGCCGGTATTCGTTCGGCGCGGTTGTGGCGCCAATTGGGCGGTCATCGCTGGCAGCTGGTGATCAGCCGGCGCAAATTGCTTAAAGAACTTTACCCGTTGATGCGCAACGAATAAGTCGCATCGACTGCGCATTTTCAAGCCGTTACGCGTAATACGCCGGTCAGTTGGCAACGGACCGGCGAATTTTTTCATGTATGATACGCGCCCCATTTCGTTGCCCGACTGTCCGAGAACACCCCATGCAGCTCTCTTCGCTCACTGCGGTTTCCCCTGTTGACGGCCGCTACGCCGGCAAAACCCAGGCCCTGCGCCCTATTTTCAGCGAATACGGCCTGATCCGTGCTCGTGTACTGGTTGAAGTGCGCTGGCTCCAGCGCCTGGCCGCTCACCCTGCCATCAGCGAAGTGCCGGCGTTTTCTGCCGAAGCCAACGCTGTGTTGAACACTCTGGCGGAAAACTTCTCCCTGGAGCACGCCGAGCGTGTGAAAGAGATCGAGCGCACCACCAACCACGACGTAAAAGCCATCGAATACTTGCTCAAAGAGCAAGCGGCCAAGCTGCCGGAACTGGCCCAGGTCAGCGAGTTCATCCACTTTGCCTGCACCAGCGAGGACATCAACAACCTGTCCCACGCCCTGATGCTGCGCGAAGGCCGTGATGACGTGATGCTGCCGCTGATGCGCCAGACCGCCAACGCCATCCGCGAACTGGCGATCCGTTTTGCTGACGTGCCAATGCTGTCGCGCACCCACGGTCAGCCGGCTTCGCCGACCACCCTGGGTAAAGAACTGGCCAACGTGGTGTACCGCCTGGAGCGTCAAATCGCTCAAGTCGCCGCCGTACCGCTGCTGGGCAAGATCAACGGCGCCGTGGGCAACTACAACGCCCACCTCTCCGCCTACCCGGAAATCGATTGGGAAGAAAACGCCCGCGCCTTCATCGAAGACGAGCTGGGCCTGGGTTTCAACCCGTACACCACGCAGATCGAACCGCACGACTACATCGCCGAGCTGTTCGACGCGATTGCGCGCTTCAACACTATCCTGATCGACTTCGATCGCGATATCTGGGGCTACATCTCCCTGGGCTACTTCAAGCAGCGCACCATTGCCGGTGAAATC
The DNA here is from genome assembly GCF_041946035.1 of Pseudomonas sp. AMR01. Classification (NCBI taxonomy): domain Bacteria; kingdom Pseudomonadati; phylum Pseudomonadota; class Gammaproteobacteria; order Pseudomonadales; family Pseudomonadaceae; genus Pseudomonas; species Pseudomonas sp. AMR01. The sequence goes on along the minus strand of NZ_JAUTYR010000006.1, from coordinate 145,809 downwards.
GGTTCGTCGACCATGCCGCACAAGGTCAACCCGATCGACTTCGAAAACTCCGAAGGCAACCTCGGCATCGCCAACGCCCTGTTCCAGCACCTGGCCAGCAAGTTGCCGATCTCCCGCTGGCAGCGCGACCTGACCGACTCCACCGTATTGCGCAACCTTGGCGTGGGCTTCGCTCACAGCGTGATCGCGTACGAAGCCAGCCTCAAAGGCATCAGCAAGCTGGAGCTCAACGCGCAGAAAATCGCCGCTGACCTGGACGCGTGCTGGGAAGTGTTGGCTGAGCCGATCCAGACCGTAATGCGCCGCTACAACATCGAAAACCCCTACGAGAAGCTCAAAGAGTTGACGCGCGGCAAGGGCATTACCTCCGAAGCGCTGCAAACTTTCATCGACGGCCTGGACATGCCAGCCGCCGCCAAGGCCGAGCTGAAACTGCTCACCCCGGCCAACTACATCGGCAACGCTGTAGAGCAAGCCAAGCGCATCTGATCAGCGCAAGCCCCTTTGAGACGCCCGGCAGCGCCGGGCGTTTTTATTCCAGTCTGAAAAGTACTTTTTTTCAATAGGTTACACATGAATCCTGATATCCCTCTTCAACTTCTGGGCGGCATCACGGCACGGGAATTCCTGCGCGACTACTGGCAGAAAAAACCCTTGCTGATCCGTCAGGCCATCCCTGATTTCGAAAGCCCGATCGACGCCGACGAACTGGCCGGCCTGGCGCTGGAAGAAGAAGTCGAATCGCGCCTGGTAATCGAGCACGGCGAGCGCCCTTGGGAACTGCGTCGCGGCCCGTTCGCTGAAGATGCCTTCAGCACCCTGCCCGAGCGTGAGTGGACCCTGCTGGTACAGGCCGTCGACCAGTTCGTGCCGGAAGTCGCCGAGCTGCTGGAGCAGTTCCGCTTCCTGCCGAGCTGGCGTATCGATGACGTGATGATCAGCTTTGCCGCACCCGGCGGCAGCGTGGGCCCACACTTCGATAACTATGACGTGTTCCTGCTGCAAGCCCAGGGCAAGCGCAACTGGAAAATCGGCCAGATGTGCAGCTCCGAAAGCCCGCTGCTGCAACACGCCGACCTGCGCATCCTCGCCGACTTTGAAGAGAGCGCTGAATGGGTACTGGAACCGGGCGACATGCTTTACCTGCCACCACGCCTGGCGCATTTCGGCATTGCCGAAGATGATTGCATGACCTATTCGGTCGGCTTCCGCGCACCGAGCGCCGCTGAGGTGCTGACCCACTTCACCGACTTCCTCAGCCAATACCTGACGGACGAAGAGCGTTACACCGACGCCGACGCCCAGCCGGTCAGCGACCCGCACCAGATTCAGAGCGATGCCCTCGGCCGCCTGAAAAGCCTGCTGGCCGAGCACATGAGCGACGAGCGCATGCTGCTGACCTGGTTCGGCCAGTTCATGACCGAGCCGCGCTACCCGGAACTGGTGGCCGGCCCGGAAGAACTGCAGGAAGCGGACGTAGTCGCCAGCCTGGAAGACGGCGCCGTACTGATCCGCAACCCAAGCGCACGCCTGGCGTGGTCTGAAGTCGACGACGACGTGTTGCTGTTCGCCAGCGGCCAGAGCCGTTACCTGCCAGGCAAGCTGCGCGAGCTGTTGAAACTGATTTGCGCCGCCGACGCCTTGCACAGCGACAACCTCGGCGAATGGCTCGCCGATGAAGACGGCCGCGACCTGCTGTGCGAATTGGTCAAGCAAGGAAGCCTGGGATTTGCTGATGAATAAACTTCACGTAAGTGTCGCGGACTGGCGAAAGGATATCGACGAGATTCGGCGCATTCGTGAGGCGGTATTTATCGCTGAACAATCGGTTCCACCCGAGCTGGAATGGGATGCCGAAGACGCAGGCGCGGTGCATTTCCTCGCGTTTGAAGGCGACTTCCCGATTGGGACCGCGCGGTTGCTGCCCACCGGCGAGATTGGTCGCGTGTCGGTCCTCAAGGACTGGCGCGGGCTACATGTCGGCGACAAGCTGATGGAAGCCGTGATCGGAGTGGCCGAGAAGCGCGGGCAAACCACGCAGTTTCTCAGCGCGCAGGTGTATGCGGCGCCGTTTTATGAGCGGCTGGGATTCAAGATTGTCAGCGATGAGTTTCTTGAAGTCGGCATCCCGCATGTAGACATGGTGCGCGAGGGCTGACCTGACTCGCTGTGGCTGTGGCTGAGGCTGTGGCGAGCGGGCTTGCCCCGCGTTGGGCTGCGCAGCAGCCCCAAACTGAGACGCCGCGTTCTTTCTGAAAGAACGCGGCGTTTTTTTATGGGGCTGCTGCGCAGCCCAACGCGGGGCAAGCCCGCTCGCCACAACAAACCCGCTCACTACAACAAGTCCGCTCGCCACTAAACTTGCGACATGCCAGGCCGACAAACTGGCACTATCACGCTAAATGACTCGCAGAGATAACGGACATGTCCCTACGCACCCTGCTCACCGCCCTCCTCCTGACCGCCAGCGCCTCAGCCATGGCCGACACTGAAGTCGTCAACCTGAGCAACCGCACCAGCACCGACTTGCTGCCGGTGGCGCAGAATTTTATTGGCAAGGACGGCACCGTCAGCGCCTATGGCAATCAGCTGATCGTGAATGCCGACCCCGGCAAGATCCAGGACCTGCGCGCACTGCTTTCTCAGCTCGACACGCCCGCCAAGCGCCTGCTGATCACCGTCGACACCAACGAGAACAATCAGCAAAACACCGGCGACAGCCAAACCCGCATCATCAGCTACGGTACCACCAGCCGTGACGGCGGCGTGCAGCAGATCCAGGCCAGCGAAGGTGTGCCGGCATTGATTCAGGTCGGTCAGAGCGTGCCGCTCACCACCACGCAGCCTGACGCCTACGGTCGCCCGCAAAATCAGACCCAGTACCGCAACGTAACCCAAGGCTTCTACGTCACCGCCAGTGTCACCGGCGAGACCGTTCACCTGGCTATCAGTACCAACCGTGACCGCATGAGCCAGGAACGTCCCGATGTAGTGAACGTTCAAAGTACCGACACAACGGTCAGCGGGCGCTTGGGTGAATGGATTCCTCTGGCCGGCATCAATCGCGAGACCCAGGCCGATAAATCCTCTACAACCCGCAGCTACTCTACTCAGGGCCGTGATGACCTGACGTTGCGGGTCAAGGTCGACACCCTGAACTGAAGCACCAAAAACTGACTGGCGGGTCGTATTAGACTAAAGATGTAGTGCTTCAAAAAAAGCACTACAAAACGTTTGACGATCGAAAAAAGCATGGGCATGATGGCCTCGCTCCCGCTAATCAGGGGCCCTGGCAAGGGCCTTCGGATCGTCGCTCTAAGCTACCCACCTGAGCCGATTCGTGTCTGTACCGCCCACAAGGTGTGTTTGACGAGGTTGCGACTGGAACGAAGTTGTCCCGAGGGACGGAAGCTATCCAGGTAACCCGGCTACACACTGACGAATACCCGAGGGCCCACGATGCCCGAAGACTGTTCTCGGTGTGCCTGCTACCTGCTCCCCTCTCGCAACACGTTCATCCCGTCGCATTCCCCGCCAAACCCGACATGACCGCCTAAGCTTCTGGTAAGCGAGCAGCCCCGCCCACGCATTGAATGCACGGCTGGAAAACGGATCTTCTAAACGCGACGAGGTTTATCTCCATGGCACTGACACGCGAACAGCAAATTGCAGCCCTTGAAAAAGACTGGGCTGAAAACCCACGCTGGAAAGGCGTGACCCGCGCTTATTCCGCTGCTGACGTCGTCCGCCTGCGTGGCTCGGTTCAACCTGAGCACACCTTTGCAAAACTCGGCGCCGAGAAGCTGTGGAACCTGGTGACCCAAGGTGCCAAGCCTTCCTTCCGTCCCGACAAAGATTTCGTCAACTGCATGGGCGCCCTCACTGGCGGCCAGGCAGTGCAACAGGTGAAAGCCGGTATCCAGGCGATCTACCTCTCCGGCTGGCAAGTGGCAGCGGACAACAACTCCGCTGAATCCATGTACCCCGACCAATCGCTGTACCCGGTGGACTCGGTTCCAACCGTGGTCAAGCGCATCAACAACGCGTTCCGCCGTGCCGACCAGATCCAGTGGAAAGCCGGTAAAGGTCCGGGCGATGAAGGCTACATCGACTACTTCGCACCGATCGTGGCCGACGCGGAAGCCGGTTTCGGCGGCGTACTCAACGCCTACGAGCTGATGAAAAGCATGATCGAGGCAGGCGCTGCCGGCGTGCACTTCGAAGACCAACTGGCGTCGGTGAAAAAATGCGGCCACATGGGCGGCAAGGTACTGGTGCCCACCCAGGAAGCCGTACAAAAGCTGACCGCTGCCCGCCTGGCCGCTGACGTTGCCGGTACGCCGACCATCATTCTGGCGCGTACCGATGCCAACGCGGCAGACCTGCTGACTTCGGATTGCGACCCGTACGACCAGCCGTTCGTGACGGGCGAGCGTACTCAGGAAGGTTTCTACAAAGTGCGCGCCGGTCTCGACCAGGCTATCGCCCGCGGCCTGGCCTACGCGCCGTACGCCGACCTGATCTGGTGCGAAACCGCCAAGCCGGACCTGGACGAAGCGCGTCGCTTTGCTGAAGCGATCAAGAAGGAATACCCGGACCAGTTGCTGTCCTACAACTGCTCGCCTTCCTTCAACTGGAAGAAGAACCTGGACGACGCGACCATCGCCAAGTTCCAGCGTGAATTGTCTGCCATGGGTTACAAGCACCAGTTCATCACCCTGGCTGGCATTCACAACATGTGGCACAGCATGTTCAACCTGGCGCACGACTACGCCCGCAACGACATGACGGCTTACGTGAAGCTGCAGGAGCAGGAGTTCGCTGACGCTTCCAAGGGTTACACCTTTGTGGCGCACCAGCAGGAAGTGGGCACTGGCTACTTTGACGACATGACTACCGTGATTCAGGGCGGGTCTTCTTCGGTGACTGCACTGAAGGGTTCGACTGAAGAAGAGCAGTTTCACTGAGTAATCGCGAGTACACGGCCACTGCGGCCTCAGGGAAGACCTAACCGCAGTGCCGCACAACCATCACGCCCCGACTTGTTCGGGGCGTTTTTTTGCGCCAAGGAAAGACCGCCCTGACACAATGCAGATCAAAATGTGGGAGCGGGCTTGCTCGCGAAAGCGCTGGTTCAGACACTGATGTGCTGACCGCCCCACCGCTTTCGCGAGCAAGCCCGCTCCCACAAGGGGAATGCACTCAACCTGAGAGTTTTGTGCAAAACATTGATCCAGAGCGGTATTCCCACCGATCAAATCGGTTAAAAGATCTGTTCCAGCAACTAGCGGCAATCGAGCAAGTAACAACAACTTCCCCCGCCACACGAGAAACATTCGCTTAAACCCCACGCAAACAACATTCATTATCATTTAGCCCATGAAAACTTCGTTACCGCTCAAACAAAACAGAATTGGCCAAATGCCCGCTAATCCCCGCCCCGCAAGGGCCGCAGCCCCAAGAAGGTGCACTATGTGGTTATTCCACGGAATAATTTCGCTATAGGAATTTTACTTGCCCGGTGTTTAGCCATAAAATCACCGCGATTGATTGCAGTGCGACATATCGTCACTGCATCGTTACTTTTTCGAGCTCAGAGACCTTTGCTCTCTGTTAAGGATTTCCAGCATGACCGAAGCGACAGGACTCATGGCCCACAACTGGGGCTTTGCCATTTTCCTCCTCGGTGTTGTCGGCCTTTGTGCCTTCATGCTCGGTGTCTCCAGCCTCCTCGGGTCAAAAGCCTGGGGCCGCAGCAAAAATGAACCGTTCGAGTCCGGCATGCTGCCTACAGGTGGCGCCCGCTTGCGGCTCTCAGCCAAATTCTATCTGGTCGCGATGCTCTTCGTGATCTTCGATATCGAAGCCCTTTTTCTCTTTGCCTGGTCTGTGTCCGTCCGCGAAAGCGGCTGGACCGGATTCGTCGAAGCTCTCGTTTTCATAGCAATTCTGTTGGCAGGCCTTGTCTACCTATTTCGAGTGGGCGCCCTTGACTGGGCTCCGGAAGCTCGTCGTAAGCGGCAAGCGAAGCTGAAACAATGAGGCTTTGGCGATGCAATACAATCTCACCAGGATCGACCCGGATGCTCCTAACGATCAGTACCCTATCGGCGAACGCGAAACCGTTTCCGATCCGTTAGAAGATCAAGTCCACAAAAACATCTACATGGGCAAGCTCGAAGACGTGCTGAGTGGCGCGGTCAACTGGGGGCGTAAAAACTCCCTGTGGCCTTACAACTTCGGTCTGTCGTGCTGCTACGTGGAAATGACCACCGCTTTCACGGCGCCCCACGACATCGCGCGCTTTGGCGCCGAAGTTATCCGGGCATCACCGCGTCAGGCGGATTTCATGGTTATCGCCGGTACCTGCTTTATCAAGATGGCGCCGATCATTCAGCGTCTCTACGAGCAAATGCTCGAACCAAAGTGGGTTATCTCCATGGGTTCGTGCGCCAACTCCGGTGGCATGTACGACATCTACTCCGTCGTTCAAGGGGTGGACAAGTTCCTGCCCGTGGACGTCTACGTGCCTGGCTGCCCGCCTCGCCCTGAAGCATTCCTGCAAGGCTTGATGCTGTTGCAGGAATCGATTGGCAAGGAGCGTCGTCCGCTTTCCTGGGTCGTCGGCGATCAAGGCGTGTACCGCGCCGAGATGCCTTCGCAAAAGGAACAGCGCCGCGAACAGCGTATCGCAGTCACCAACCTGCGCAGCCCCGACGAAGTCTGATCCAGCCCCGCTTCTTTTATAGAACGAAAACCTGGCTTCATTCTTTACGTTGACCGAAAGCGATAAAAAACCATGACTACAGGCAGTGCTCTGTATATCCCGCCTTACAAGGCAGACGACCAGGATGTGGTTGTCGAACTCAATAACCGTTTTGGCCCTGACGCCTTCACCGCCCAGGCCACACGCACCGGTATGCCGGTGCTGTGGGTGGCGCGTGCCAGGCTTGTCGAAGTCCTGACCTTCCTGCGCAACCTGCCCAAGCCGTACGTCATGCTCTATGACTTGCATGGCGTGGACGAGCGTCTGCGCACCAAGCGCCAGGGCCTGCCAAGCGGCGCCGATTTCACCGTGTTCTACCACCTGATGTCGCTGGAACGTAACAGCGACGTGATGATCAAGGTGGCGCTCTCCGAGAGCGACCTGAGCATTCCGACCGTGACCGGTATCTGGCCGAACGCCAACTGGTACGAGCGTGAAGTGTGGGACATGTTCGGCATCGACTTCCCGGGCCACCCGCACCTGACGCGCATCATGTTGCCGCCGACCTGGGAAGGTCACCCGCTGCGCAAGGACTTCCCTGCGCGCGCCACCGAATTCGACCCGTTCAGCCTCAACCTCGCCAAGCAACAGCTTGAAGAAGAGGCTGCACGCTTCCGTCCGGAAGACTGGGGCATGAAGCGCTCCGGCACCAATGAGGACTACATGTTCCTCAACCTGGGCCCGAACCACCCTTCGGCTCACGGTGCCTTCCGCATCATCCTGCAACTGGACGGCGAAGAAATCGTCGACTGCGTGCCCGACGTCGGTTACCACCACCGTGGTGCCGAGAAGATGGCCGAGCGTCAGTCGTGGCACAGTTTCATCCCGTACACCGACCGTATCGACTACCTTGGCGGCGTGATGAACAACCTGCCGTACGTGCTTTCGGTGGAGAAGCTTGCCGGCATCAAGGTACCGGATCGCGTCGACACCATCCGCATCATGATGGCCGAGTTCTTCCGCATCACCAGCCACCTGCTGTTCCTGGGTACTTACATCCAGGACGTCGGCGCCATGACCCCGGTGTTCTTCACCTTCACCGACCGTCAGCGCGCCTACAAGGTGATCGAAGCCATCACCGGTTTCCGCCTGCACCCGGCCTGGTACCGCATCGGCGGCGTAGCACACGACTTGCCGAACGGCTGGGAGCGTCTGGTCAAAGAGTTCATCGACTGGATGCCCAAGCGTCTGGACGAGTACCAGAAAGCCGCGCTCGACAACAGCATCCTCAAGGGCCGCACCATTGGCGTTGCGCAGTACAACACCAAGGAAGCCTTGGAATGGGGTGTCACCGGTGCTGGCCTGCGTTCGACCGGTTGCGATTTCGACCTGCGTAAAGCGCGCCCATACTCCGGCTACGAGAACTTCGAGTTCGAAGTGCCGCTGGCGGCCAACGGCGATGCCTACGACCGTTGCATCGTGCGCGTCGAAGAAATGCGCCAGAGCCTGAAGATCATCGAGCAGTGCATGCGCAACATGCCGGCAGGTCCGTACAAGGCGGATCACCCGCTGACCACGCCGCCGCCCAAAGAGCGCACGCTGCAGCACATCGAAACCCTGATCACGCACTTCCTGCAAGTTTCGTGGGGCCCGGTCATGCCGGCCAACGAATCCTTCCAGATGATTGAAGCGACCAAGGGTATCAACAGTTATTACCTGACGAGCGATGGCGGCACCATGAGCTACCGCACTCGGATTCGCACCCCAAGCTTCCCGCACTTGCAGCAGATCCCTTCGGTGATCAAAGGCGAGATGGTCGCGGACTTGATTGCGTACCTGGGTAGTATCGATTTCGTTATGGCCGACGTGGACCGCTAAGCATGAATAGCACGCTTATCCAGACAGACCGTTTCACCTTGAGTGAAACCGAACGCTCGGCCATTGAGCACGAGCTGCATCACTACGAAGACCCGCGCGCGGCGTCGATCGAAGCCTTGAAGATCGTCCAGAAGGAACGTGGCTGGGTGCCCGACGGCGCCCTCTACGCCATCGGCGAGATGCTCGGTATTCCCGCCAGCGACGTTGAAGGCGTGGCCACGTTCTACAGCCAGATCTTCCGCCAGCCGGTAGGCCGTCACATCATTCGCGTGTGCGACAGCATGGTCTGCTACATCGGTGGCCACGAGTCCGTGGTCAGCGAGATTCAGAACAAGCTGGGCATTGGCCTTGGCCAAACCACTCCGGACGGCCGCTTCACGCTGCTGCCGGTGTGCTGCCTGGGCAACTGTGACAAGGCGCCGGCGTTGATGATCGACGACGACACATTCGGTGACGTGCAGCCTGCTGGCGTCACCCAATTGCTCGAGGGCTACCCATGACCCTTACATCTTTCGGCCCGGCCAACCTGATCAAGCGTTCGCCAGAGACTCACCCGCTGACCTGGCGTCTGCGTGACGACGGCGAGGCGGTGTGGCTCGACGAGTACCAGGCCAAAAACGGTTACGCGGCGGCGCGTAAAGCCTTCGCCGACATGGCCCAGGACGACATCGTCCAGACCGTGAAAGACGCAGGCCTTAAAGGTCGCGGCGGTGCAGGCTTCCCCACGGGCGTTAAGTGGGGCCTGATGCCCAAAGACGAATCCATCAACATCCGCTACCTGCTGTGCAACGCGGATGAAATGGAGCCGAACACCTGGAAAGACCGCATGCTGATGGAGCAACTGCCCCATCTGCTGATCGAAGGCATGCTGATCAGCGCCCGCGCGCTGAAAACCTACCGTGGCTATATCTTCCTGCGTGGCGAGTACACCACCGCCGCCAAGCACCTCACCCGTGCCGTGGAAGAAGCCAAGGCCGCTGGCCTGTTGGGCAAGAACATTCTTGGTTCGGGTTTTGACTTCGAACTGTTCGTGCACACCGGCGCCGGGCGTTACATCTGCGGTGAAGAAACCGCACTGATCAACTCCCTCGAAGGCCGCCGCGCCAACCCGCGTTCCAAGCCGCCCTTCCCTGCCGCCGTGGGCGTGTGGGGCAAGCCGACCTGCGTGAACAACGTTGAAACCCTGTGCAACGTGCCGGCGATCATTGGCGACGGCGTTGACTGGTACAAATCGTTGGCCCGCGAAGGCAGTGAAGACATGGGCACCAAGCTCATGGGCTTCTCCGGCAAGGTCAAGAACCCTGGCCTGTGGGAACTGCCGTTCGGCGTGACCGCACGCGAGCTGTTCGAGGACTACGCCGGCGGCATGCGCGACGGCTACACCTTGAAAGCCTGGCAACCAGGCGGCGCCGGTACTGGCTTCCTGCTGCCCGAGCACCTTGACGCACAAATGTACGCCGGCGGCATCGGCAAGGTCGGCACCCGCATGGGTACTGGCCTGGCGATGGCGGTGGACAACACCGTGAACATGGTCTCGCTGCTGCGCAACATGGAGCAGTTCTTCTCCCGTGAGTCCTGCGGCTTCTGCACCCCATGCCGTGACGGTTTGCCGTGGAGCGTGAAGCTCTTGATGGCGATCGAGAAAGGCGAAGGCCAGCCCGGCGACATCGAGACCCTGCTGGGTCTGGTCGGTTTCCTCGGTCCTGGCAAGACCTTCTGTGCTCACGCACCGGGCGCCGTGGAGCCATTGGGCAGCGCAATCAAATACTTCCGCTCTGAATTCGAGGCAGGCATCGCGCCAACCCGCGCGGGCGATCTCAATCAGGTGGCATCACCGACCATGGTCGGCGCGTAACGCTTAAAAAGGCGAAGGGTCCGTGCCCCTCGCTTTCTCATGTGCTGACGCCTTGATGGCTGTGTAGATGCACATGAATAACAAGATTCCATTAGCCACGCCCGCTGACAACGGGCCAACGAAGAACTTTGAACCATGGCCACTATCCACGTAGACGGCAAAGCGCTCGAAGTCGATGGGGCAGACAACCTGTTACAGGCATGTCTCTCATTAGGCCTCGACATCCCGTATTTCTGCTGGCACCCCGCGCTTGGTAGCGTCGGTGCCTGTCGCCAGTGTGCGGTCAAGCAATACACCGACGAGAACGACACCCGTGGTCGTATCGTCATGTCCTGCATGACGCCCGCCACTGACAACACCTGGATCTCCATCGAAGATGAAGAATCCAAGGCGTTCCGCGCCAGTGTTGTTGAATGGCTGATGACCAACCACCCCCACGACTGCCCGGTCTGTGAGGAAGGCGGTCACTGCCACCTGCAAGACATGACGGTGATGACCGGCCACAACGAGCGGCGTTATCGCTTCACCAAGCGCACCCACCAGAACCAGCAACTGGGCCCGTTCATTTCCCACGAAATGAACCGCTGCATCGCTTGCTACCGCTGCGTGCGCTTCTATAAAGACTACGCCGGCGGCACTGACCTGGGCGTCTTCGGCGCCCACGACAACGTGTACTTCGGTCGCGTTGAAGACGGCGTGCTCGAAAGCGAATTCTCCGGCAACCTCACCGAGGTCTGCCCGACCGGTGTGTTCACCGACAAGACGCACTCCGAGCGTTACAACCGCAAGTGGGACATGCAGTTCTCGCCGAGCATCTGCCATGGCTGCTCCAGCGGTTGCAACATCTCGCCGGGCGAACGCTACGGCGAACTGCGTCGCATCGAAAACCGCTTCAACGGTTCGGTGAACCAGTACTTCCTGTGCGACCGTGGCCGTTTCGGCTATGGCTACGTCAACCGCGAAGACCGCCCACGCCAGCCGTTGCTGGCCGGTGGCGCCAAGCTGAGCCTGGACGACGCGCTGGATAAAGCCGCCGACCTGCTGCGCGGCCGCAACATCGTGGGTATCGGTTCGCCGCGTGCCAGCCTCGAAAGCAACTACGCGTTGCGCGAACTGGTTGGCGCCGAGCACTTCTACTGCGGTATCGAAGCCGCTGAGCTGGAGCGCATCCGTCTGGTCCTGCAAGTGCTGAACGACAGCCCGCTGCCGGTTCCGAACATGCGCGACATCGAAGACCACGACGCGATCTTCGTCCTTGGCGAAGACCTGACCCAGACCGCTGCGCGTATCGCCCTGTCGCTGCGCCAGTCGGTCAAAGGCAAGGCTGAAGACATGGCCGACGCCATGCGCGTACAGCCTTGGCTCGACGCCGCCGTGAAGAACATCGGCCAACACGCGCTGAACCCGCTGTTTATCGCAAGCCTGGCAGAAACCAAGCTCGACGACATCGCCGAAGAATGTGTGCACGCCGCACCGGACGACCTGGCTCGCCTCGGTTTCGCCGTGGCCCACGCCCTCGACGCCAGCGCGCCTGCCGTCGAAGGCCTGGACGCTGAAGCGGTGGAACTGGCCCAGCGCATCGCCGACGCCCTGCTGGCCGCCAAGCGCCCATTGATCATTGCCGGTACCTCACTGGGTTCCAAGGCGCTGATCGAAGCCGCTGCCAACATCGCCAAAGCCTTGAAGCTGCGTGACAAGAACGGCTCCATCAGCCTGGTCGTGCCGGAAGCCAACAGCCTCGGCCTGGCCATGCTCGGTGGCGAGTCACTGGACGCAGCCCTGCAAGCGGTGATCGACGGCAAAGCCGACGCAATCGTGGTACTGGAAAACGACCTGTACACCCGCACGGATTCGGCCAAGGTCGACGCAGCGCTAGACGCCGCCAAAGTCCTGATCGTCGCCGACCACCAGAAAACCGCCACCAGCGAACGCGCCGACCTGGTCCTGCCAGCCGCCACTTTCGCCGAAGGCGACGGTACCCTGGTCAGCCAGGAAGGCCGCGCCCAGCGCTTCTTCCAGGTGTTCGATCCGAAGTACATGGACGCCAGCATCCTGGTTCACGAAGGCTGGCGCTGGCTGCATGCCCTGCGCGCGACCCTGCTGAATCAGCCGATCGACTGGACCCAGCTCGACCACGTCACCGCCGCCGTTGCCGCCAGTGCACCGCAGCTGGCGCGTATCGTCGATGCTGCACCGTCCGCCGCGTTCCGCATCAAGGGCTTGAAACTGGCCCGTGAACCGCTGCGTTACTCCGGTCGTACCGCCATGCGCGCCAACATCAGCGTGCATGAACCGCGCACGCCGCAGGACATCGACACCGCATTCAACTTCTCCATGGAAGGTTATTCAGGTTCGGCCGAGCCGCGTCAGCAGGTGCCGTTTGCCTGGTCGCCGGGCTGGAACTCGCCGCAGGCCTGGAACAAGTTCCAGGACGAAGTCGGTGGTCATATCCGCGCTGGCGACCCGGGCACCCGCCTGATCGAAAGCACCGGTGATTCGCTGAACTGGTTCGCCGCCGTACCGCGTCCGTTCAACCCGGCTCAGGGCACCTGGCAGGTTGTGCCGTTCTTCCACCTGTTCGGCAGTGAAGAGACTTCTTCCAAAGCCGCGCCGGTTCAGGAACGCATCCCGGCGGCTTATGTGTCCGTAGCCAAGTCCGAAGCCGATCGCCTGGGCGTCAATGACGGTGCCCTGCTCAGCCTGACCGTAGCCGGCCAGACCCTGCGTCTGCCGCTGCGCATCAACAATGAGTTGGGTGCCGGCCTGGTCGCGCTGCCTAAAGGCATCGCCGGTATTCCAGCGGCCATCTTTGGCAAAACCGTTGACGGTCTGCAGGAGGCAGCGCAATGACCTGGTTCACCCCTGAAGTGATCGACGTGATCATCTCGGTCGTCAAGGCCATCGTGATCCTGTTGGCCGTGGTCGTTGCGGGCGCCCTGCTCAGCTTCGTCGAACGTCGCCTGCTGGGCTGGTGGCAGGACCGTTACGGTCCGAACCGCGTTGGCCCGTTCGGCATGTTCCAGATCGCTGCCGACATGCTGAAAATGTTCTTCAAGGAAGACTGGACCCCGCCGTTTGCCGACAAGGTGATTTTCACCCTGGCACCGGTCGTGGCCATGAGCGCCTTGCTGATCGCCTTTGCGGTCATCCCGATCACCCCGACCTGGGGCGTGGCGGACCTGAACATCGGCTTGCTGTTCTTCTTCGCCATGGCCGGTCTGTCGGTCTACGCGGTGCTGTTCGCCGGTTGGTCGAGTAACAACAAGTTCGCCCTGCTGGGCAGCTTGCGGGCTTCGGCCCAGACCGTGTCCTACGAAGTGTTCATGGGCCTGGCGCTGATGGGCATCGTGGTGCAGGTCGGCTCGTTCAACATGCGCGACATCGTCGAGTACCAGGCGCAGAACCTGTGGTTCATCATTCCGCAGTTCTTCGGTTTCTGTACCTTCTTCATCGCTGGCGTCGCCGTGACTCACCGTCACCCGTTCGACCAGCCGGAAGCAGAACAGGAACTGGCTGACGGTTACCACATTGAATACGCCGGCATGAAATGGGGCATGTTCTTCGTTGGCGAATACATCGGCATCATCTTGATCTCGGCCCTGCTGGTCACGCTGTTCTTCGGCGGCTGGCATGGCCCGTTCAACATCCTGCCGCAACTGGCGTTCTTCTGGTTCTTCTTGAAGACGGCGTTCTTCATCATGCTGTTCATCCTGCTGCGCGCCTCTATTCCGCGCCCGCGCTATGACCAGGTGATGGATTTCAGCTGGAGATTCTGCCTGCCGCTGACCCTGATCAATTTGCTGGTGACTGCTGCCGTTGTGTTGTTGAACACGCCAGCGGTCGCGGTTCAGTGAGGATTTGACCCATGTTCAAATATATTGGCGACATCGTTAAGGGTACCGGTACCCAGTTGCGAAGCCTGGTGATGGTGTTCGGTCACGGCTTTCGCAAACGCGACACCCTGCAATACCCGGAAGAAGCGGTGTACCTGCCGCCGCGCTATCGCGGCCGCATCGTACTGACTCGCGACCCCGATGGCGAAGAGCGTTGCGTAGCCTGCAACCTCTGCGCCGTGGCGTGCCCGGTGGGTTGCATCTCCCTGCAGAAAGCTGAAACCGAAGACGGTCGCTGGTACCCGGACTTCTTCCGCATCAACTTCTCGCGCTGCATTTTCTGCGGCCTCTGCGAGGAAGCTTGCCCGACCACCGCAATCCAGCTGACACCGGATTTCGAGATGGCCGAGTTCAAACGTCAGGACCTGGTGTACGAGAAAGAAGATCTTTTGATCTCTGGTCCCGGTAAAAACCCTGATTACAACTTCTATCGTGTTGCAGGTATGGCCGTTGCCGGTAAGCCCAAAGGCGCCGCACAAAACGAAGCCGAGCCGATCAACGTGAAGAGCTTGCTGCCTTAAGGAAGAAAGATGGAATTCGCTTTCTATTTCGCGTCCGGTATTGCAGTAGTGTCCACGCTTCGCGTGATCACCAACACCAATCCTGTGCACGCCCTGCTCTACCTGATCATTTCGTTGATCGCCGTGGCCATGACCTTTTTCGCTCTCGGCGCACCGTTCGCCGGTGTGCTGGAAGTGATCGCCTACGCCGGCGCCATCATGGTGCTGTTCGTGTTTGTGGTGATGATGCTCAACCTCGGGCCGGCTTCGGTCGCCCAGGAACGCGTCTGGCTCAAACCCGGCATCTGGCTCGGCCCGGTAATCCTGGCAGCCCTGCTGCTGGGTGAACTGCTGTATGTGCTGTTCGCTCACCAGAGCGGCCAGGCCATCGGCCACACCACCGTAGACGCGAAGGCCGTGGGCATCAGCCTGTTCGGCCCGTACCTGCTGGTGGTCGAACTGGCTTCGATGCTGCTGCTCGCTGCAGCCATCACCGCCTTCCACTTGGGCCGCAACGAAGCCAAGGAGCAATGACGATGCCTGCTATCCCTTTGGAGCATGGTCTGGCGGTTGCCGGCATCCTGTTCTGCCTTGGCCTGGTCGGCCTGATGGTTCGCCGTAACATTTTGTTCGTGTTGATGAGCCTGGAAATCATGATGAACGCCGCGGCATTGGCGTTCATTGTGGCGGGTGCACGTTGGGGCCAGCCGGATGGACAAGTCATGTTCATCCTGGTGATCAGCCTGGCAGCCGCCGAGGCCAGTATTGGCCTGGCGATCCTGCTGCAACTGTATCGTCGCTTCCACACGCTTGATATCGACGCTGCCAGTGAGATGCGCGGATGAACATGATCTTTCTGACTTTCGTATTTCCCCTGATCGGTTTCCTGCTGCTGTCGTTCTCTCGCGGCCGCTTCTCGGAAAACCTCTCGGCGCTGATCGGCGTCGGCTCGATTGGCCTGTCGGCGATTGTTGCCGCCTATGTCATCTGGCAATTCAACGTGGCGCCACCGGAAGGCGGCCACTACACCCTGGTGCTGTGGCAGTGGATGTCGGTGGAGGGCTTCAAGCCCAACTTCGCCCTCTACGTCGACGGCCTGTCGATCACCATGCTTGGCGTGGTCGTCGGTGTGGGCTTCCTGATCCACCTGTTCGCGTCCTGGTACATGCGCGGTGAGGCCGGTTACTCGCGCTTCTTCGCCTACACCAACCTGTTTATCGCAAGCATGCTGTTTCTGGTGCTCGGCGATAACCTGTTGTTCCTGTACTTCGGCTGGGAAGGCGTGGGCCTGTGCTCGTACCTGTTGATCGGTTTCTACTACAGCAACCGCAACAACGGTAACGCGGCACTCAAGGCCTTTATCGTCACCCGCATCGGCGACGTGTTCATGGCCATCGGCCTGTTCATCCTGTTTCAACAGGTGGGCACGCTGAACATCCAGGAACTGCTGGTGCTGGCACCGCAGAAATTCCAGGTCGGCGACTTCTGGATCACCCTGGCCACCCTGATGCTGCTGGGCGGCGCTGTCGGTAAATCGGCGCAACTGCCACTGCAAACCTGGCTGGCGGATGCGATGGCCGGCCCTACCCCGGTTTCCGCACTGATTCACGCGGCAACCATGGTAACGGCCGGTGTCTACCTGATCGCACGGACCCACGGCCTGTTCACCCTGGCACCGGACATCCTGCACCTTGTAGGCATCGTCGGTGGCGTGACCCTGGTGCTGGCCGGTTTTGCTGCGCTGGTACAGACCGACATCAAGCGGATCCTCGCCTACTCGACCATGAGCCAGATCGGCTACATGTTCCTGGCCCTGGGCGTTGGCGCCTGGGACGCGGCGATCTTCCACCTGATGACCCACGCCTTCTTCAAGGCCCTGCTGTTCCTCGCGTCCGGTGCGGTGATCGTTGCCTGCCACCACGAGCAGAACATCTTCAAGATGGGCGGCCTGTGGAAAAAACTGCCGCTGGCCTACGCCAGCTTCATCGTCGGTGGTGCCGCGCTGGCAGCCTTGCCGTTGGTGACCGCAGGTTTCTACTCCAAGGACGAAATCCTCTGGGAAGCTTTTGCCAGCGGTAACCAGAACCTGCTCTACGCAGGGCTGGTGGGCGCGTTCATGACCTCGCTGTACACCTTCCGTTTGATCTTCATCACGTTCCACGGTGAAGCCAAGACCGAAGCGCACGCAGGCCATGGCATCTCGCACTGGTTGCCATTGTCGGTGCTGATCATCCTGTCGACCTTCATTGGCGCCATGATCACTCCACCACTGGCTGGCGTGCTGCCGGAGAGCGTCGGTCACGCCGGTGGCGCAGACAAGCACAGCCTGGAAATCGCCTCGGGTGCCATTGCCCTGGCCGGGATCCTGCTGGCAGCGCTGCTGTTCCTCGGCAAACGTCGCTTCGTTACGGGTGTTGCCAACAGCGGCATCGGCCGTTTCCTTTCGGCCTGGTGGTTCGCTGCCTGGGGCTTCGACTGGATCTACGACAAACTGTTCGTCAAACCCTACCTTGCCATCAGCCATGTACTGCGCAAAGACCCGCTCGACCAGACCATCGGTTTGATCCCGCGTGCCGCCAAGGCCGGTCACACCGCCTTGAGCCGCAGCGAGACCGGCCAATTGCGCTGGTATGCAGCTTCCATGGCCGTGGGTGCCGTGCTGGTGATCGGCGCCATCGTAGTGGTAGCAGTCTGATATGAACTTTGCGAACTTGCGAAAGGAAACGAGCCCGTCATGATTCTGCCCTGGCTAATCCTGATCCCCTTTATCGGCGGCCTGCTCTGCTGGATGGGTGAACGCTTCGGCGCCACCCTGCCCCGCTGGATTGCGTTGCTGACCATGTCCCTGGAACTCGCACTCGGCCTCTGGCTGTGGGCCCATGGTGACTATTCATTCGCGCCGGCACCGGGTGCCGATCCCACCTTCGCGCTTGAATTCAAGCACGTGTGGATCGAGCGCTTCGGCATCAACGTGCACCTGGCCCTCGACGGCCTGTCGCTGTTGATGATCCTGCTCACCGGCCTGCTGGGTATCCTCTCGGTACTCTGCTCCTGGAAAGAAATTCAGCGTCACGTGGGCTTCTTCCACCTGAACCTGATGTGGATTTTGGGCGGCGTAGTCGGCGTGTTCCTTGCGCTGGACCTGTTCATGTTCTTCTTCTTCTGGGAAATGATGCTGGTGCCGATGTACTTCCTCATCGCGCTCTGGGGTCACAGTTCTTCGGACGGCAAGAAAACCCGGATCTACGCGGCGACCAAGTTCTTCATCTTCACCCAGGCTTCCGGCCTGATCATGTTGGTGGCGATCGTCGGCCTGGTACTGGTCAACTTCAACAGCACCGGCGTGATCACGTTCAACTACGCCGACCTGCTGAAAACCAAGATGTCGCTCACCACTGAGTACATCCTGATGCTCGGTTTCTTCATCGCCTTCGCGGTGAAGCTGCCAGTCGTACCGTTCCACTCCTGGCTGCCGGATGCTCACGCCCAGGCGCCAACAGCAGGTTCGGTCGACTTGGCCGGTATCCTGTTGAAGACCGCTGCGTATGGTTTGTTGCGTTTCGCCCTGCCGCTGTTCCCGAACGCCTCGGCCGAGTTCGCGCCGATCGCCATGACCCTGGGTCTGATCGGGATCTTCTACGGTGCGTTCCTGGCGTTCGCGCAAACCGACATCAAGCGTCTGATCGCCTTCTCGTCCGTTTCCCACATGGGTTTCGTACTGATCGGTATCTACTCCGGCAGCCAGCTGGCGTTGCAAGGCGCCGTGATCCAGATGTTGGCCCACGGTGTTTCGGCTGCGGCCCTGTTTATCCTGAGTGGTCAGTTGTACGAGCGTCTGCACACCCGTGACATGCGTGAAATGGGTGGCGTGTGGTCGCGCATCGCGTACCTGCCGGCGATCAGCCTGTTCTTCGCCGCCGCATCCCTGGGCTTGCCGGGCACCGGTAACTTCATTGGCGAGTTCCTGATCCTGATGGGTGCCTTCGTGCAAACACCGTGGATCAGCGCCATTGCTACCTCCGGCCTGGTGTTTGGTTCGGTTTACTCGCTGATCATGATCCACCGCGCCTACTTCGGCCCGGCCAAGTCCGACACCGTCCTGCAAGGGATGGATGCTCGCGAACTGATCATGGTGCTCGGCCTTGCGGTACTGCTGATTTACATCGGCGTGTACCCGCAACCGTTCCTGGACACTTCTGCCGCGACGATGCATGGCGTGCAGCAGTGGTTCGGCACCGCCTTCTCTCAACTCGCTTCGGCCCGGTAAGAGCGCTATGGAATTCACGATCCAACACTTTATCGCGCTTGCGCCGCTGCTGATTACCAGCCTCACCGTTGTGGCGGTGATGCTGGCAATCGCCTGGCGCCGCAATCACTCACAAACGTTCCTGCTGTCGTGTGCCGGTTTGAACCTGGCCCTGCTGTCGATCATTCCGGCCCTCAAGGTCGCGCCACTGGCGGTGACGCCATTGATGATGATCGATGACTTCGCGCTGCTGTACATCGCGTTGATCCTCGTGGCGACACTGGCCTGCGTCACCCTCGCCCACGCCTACCTCGGCGAAGGCGGCACCGGCTACCCGGGCAACAAGGAAGAGCTGTACCTGCTGATTCTGCTGGCTGCGGCCGGCGGCATCGTGCTGGTCAGCGCACAGCACCTGGCCGGATTGTTTATCGGCCTGGAACTGCTGTCGATCCCGACCTACGGCCTGGTGGCTTACGCCTTCTTCAACAAGCGCTCGCTGGAAGCCGGCATCAAGTACATGGTGCTGTCGGCTGCCGGTTCCGCGTTCCTGTTGTTTGGTATGGCCCTGCTCTACGCAGAAGCCGGCAGCCTGAGCTTCACCGGTATCGGTCACGCCCTGGCGGCTACCGGCATGCCTGCGCCCATCGCCCAACTGGGCCTGGCCATGATGCTGATCGGCCTGGCGTTCAAGCTCTCGCTGGTGCCGTTCCACTTGTGGACCCCTGACGTGTACGAAGGCGCTCCGGCGCCAGTCGCCGCGTTCCTGGCGACCGCGTCGAAAGTGGCTGTGTTTGCGGTAATGGTGCGTCTGTTCCAGATCTCGCCTGCCGCCAACACCGGCGTGCTGAGCGACGTGCTGACGGTGATCGCGATTGCGTCGATCCTGTTCGGTAACCTGCTGGCCCTGACCCAGAACAACCTCAAGCGTCTGCTCGGTTATTCCTCCATCGCTCACTTCGGCTACCTGCTGATCGCCCTGGTGGCGAGCAAAGGCCTGGCCGTGGAAGCCATGGGCGTGTACCTGGTCACCTACGTGATCACCAGCCTTGGCGCGTTTGGCGTGATCACGCTGATGTCCTCGCCGTTCAAAGGCCGTGACGCCGATGCCCTGTACGAGTACCGCGGCCTGTTCTGGCGCCGTCCGTACCTGACCGCCGTACTCACCGTGATGATGCTGTCCCTGGCAGGCATTCCGCTGACGGCGGGCTTTATCGGCAAGTTCTACATCGTCGCTACAGGTGTTGAAGCCCACGAATGGTGGCTGGTTGCGTCCCTGGTGCTGGGTAGCGCGATTGGCGTGTTCTACTACCTGCGCGTGATGGTGACCCTGTACCTGATCGAGCCAAACCTGCGCCGTGTGGATGCCGAGTTGCACTGGGAACAGAAAGCTGGCGGCGTAATGCTGCTGGCCATCGCCCTGCTCGCGTTCTTCCTGGGTGTGTACCCACAACCGTTGCTCACCCTGGTGCAGCACGCGGTGTTGGGCGTTTGATCGCTTAGCAAAACGTAGTAAACACAACGGCGCCCTCGGGCGCCGTTTTGCGTTTAAGCGGCCGCTGCTTTTACCCTCCCCGACTCACGGAAATTTCCTCCTCGGTCTGACTCCTTATCTGGCATCCACCCGATAAAGGCCGCCGTATGGTGTTTGTGTTTTAGGAAAGTTCCCACAACACGGTCACTTGACCTCAGGTGCGTGGGCCCACAAAATATACGCAGGCTACGTACAGAACATGGATGCTCTATTTATCGAACTGCCGGCCTTCGAGCGGCATCGCAAGGACTATCTGAGCGACGAGCTTTTCCACGGTTTTCAGCAGGAGCTGATGAAAAACCCGGAAGCTGGCGACGTGATCGAAGGAACAGGCGGGCTGCGAAAGGTTCGCTTCGTTGATGAACGACGAAACAAAGGCAAGCGCGGTGGCCTGCGGGTCATTTACTACTGGTGGTCAGGAGGCACGCAGTTCTGGTTATTCACCCTGTACGGCAAGCATGAACAGGACGACCTGGCGCCACACCACAAAAAAGCGCTTAAACACATGCTGGACAGGGAAATCAAAGCGAGAACACATCATGAAACGTGAAATCTTTTCCGAGCTGGTCGAAGGCTTCGACGCCCTGGCGGACGCACGCCAGGGAAAAATCACCCTGCGGACCCACAAAGTTCATCTCAACAAACTGGAGCCGCTCACCGCCGAGGAAGTCGTCGCGGTGCGCCAACAACTCAACCTCTCGCGGTCGGTGTTCGCCATGTACCTGCGCACCAATACACGCACCCTGGAGAATTGGGAGCAAGGCCGCGCCAAACCCAATGCCCAGGCCGTCACCTTGATCCGGCTGGTGGCGCAGTTTCCGGAAACCGTTGCACAACTGGCAGCCTTGAGCTGAAAAACAATGCACGAGCTGTGAGCGGGCCTGCTGTGATGAGCGGTACTTCCTGTGGCAAGCGGTGCTTCCTGTGGCGAGCGGGCTGTTGTGGCGAGCGGGCTTGCCCCGCGTTGGAGTGCGCAGCGCTCCCGCTCTTTTTGGGGCCGCTACGCAGCCCAACGCGGGGCAAGCCCGCTCGCCACAGCGGCCTATCGTGCGCAAAAGATTCGAACCACTCTGCATCGCCCTGGAAAAAACTTGCCAAAGCTTCTGACTCAACGCTCCTGAACATTAGCCACGATTAAGCCATCCAGCGTCTCGCGAAGCCACGGATGCATCGGCACGCAAATGCCAAACGTAGCTTGCAGCAAGGTCAGCAACTCGTCGGCACTCTCGATGACACGCTTGTCACTCGGCCGGTCCAACCAGTGAGTCGCGTAGCTGGCACCGTTCAAAGTATGCCGTTCACCTGGGCCCACAAGGTGTACGTACCTTCGTAGAAGGTCAGCCGAGACGGTTCGTGGGCCGTGGCCTTGGGCGCGTGGCGAGAACGTGACTATGCCGCGCTCGCCGGGGATTTGTCATTTTTGGAATGAACCTTTTTAAGCGCCAACCTATCCATCTATAACAAGACAGGGAGGCAATATGAGTACCGCAAAAATCTACACCATTAACTATCAGCTGCACGGTCAACCAAAAACATTCGTGGTGCGCGCCGAAGTGATGAACAACGCCGAGGCCTGGCACTGGGCGGCCGTTGACGCCGACATTGCGCACGTCAGCCGTATCGGCCGCGTGGGTCACGAACAAGTGAAGAAAACCACCCGGCCCTGGGCGGAGAAGTTCGGTATTACCGACGTCACCTGGATTGCACCCAAATAAACAAAGCCCCGCACATGGGCGGGGCTCAGATCATTTCTTTAAGTCGCCCAACGGATCGTAGGGCGGCTTTTTTTCTTTCTTATCCTTATCCTTGTCCAGCGGCGCGATAGCAGCGCCGATGGGGTCGACCTGCGGGTCGGCCACATCCGGTGAATCCGGGTCGAAGCCCAGCTCATCCTTCCCGCTGCCATGCTCGCCTGAACGCGGGCCTTCTGGTGGATTACTCACGGCGATCTCCTCGGTTACAAAGGGCGGGCTTTGTCGTGCAGGTTTTCCAGGTCTTCTTCGACTCGTTCCACATCATCGTCATGACGCTCTGCCGGGTCGTTGGGGCGCAACGCATCGTTGTCGCGCTCCTCTTCACCGGGTGTACGGTCAGGATTCGGGGTGCCGGGCGGCGGCTGCTTGTATTCACTCATGATGGTTCACCTCAATGGGTCTACACAGATTTAGAGAAACCGCCGTGAGCCATCGTTCAACTTGATTGCCACAAGCATGCGAAGATGCCACCCCGCCCCACGCTGAGACCAGACCCGGATGTTCGAGCTCAAACCCTGTGACCCCGTCACCTTTCGCCAGCAGACCCGCCGCAGCACCCTCATCGTCGCCGCACTGTTTATCGCCCTGGCCATGCTGCTGTCGAGCCTGGCGGTGCTGCTGTTCGGTGAGCCCGGCGGTGACAATTTTCGCTTTAATGTCGGCGGCGTGTTTGCCGGGGTGTTGATCACGCTCGCCCTGGTGCGTGGCCCGTTCTGGACGCAGCCGTGGTTCGCGCCGGCGGTGTATGGCTGGCAGCTCAAGCGCAGCCTGATGAGCGTGACGAATGTGATGCACAAGGTCACCGAACGGGTACAGGCCAACGACCCGACCGCCATCAAGGTGCTGCGTTTTTACCATTTGGGATTGACGCAAATGCATGCGCTGGACGCCAATTCCAGTGCCCAGGCGCAACTGGTCGGCGAAATCGAGGCGCACCAGACGAAGATGCAGGCATTGGGGATCGACACCGAGCAAACCCGGCTCGACCCCGCCTGGCTGGAAAGCCTTAAAAGCGTTTAAGCGACCCCGCCTGCGAGGTTTTCTTGATGGGGCACACGCGACCTGATGTCCATCAGTTGGAAACCTTCCCGAGCAAGGTTTTACACCGATCAATCACGCCTTTTTGCCGTAGGGCAACAGACGCAACACACTGGCCACGGCGCCCACCAGCGCGAACCCGCAACCCAGCCACAGCGCGTACTCCGGGCCGCTGCCCAACGACAGGTGGAAACAGAACGCCACCAACGACGCCCCCAGCGTCTGCCCCAGCAGGCGCGAAATCGCCACGATGCCGCTGGCGCCGCCACTGCGGGCCAACGGTGCACTGGTCATGATGGCTTTGAGGTTGGGCGACTGGAAAAAACCGAAACCGGCGCCACACAGCGCCATGCGCCAGCCGATATCAAAGGCCGAGGCGTCATTGCCCAGGCTCGCCAGCGCGGCCATGCCAATGCTGAGCATCAACAGCCCGATGCCGCACAACATGCCCAGCGACAGCCGATCCGCCAGGCGCCCGGCCACCAGCGCCATGACCGCAACAACTGCCGGCCACGGCGTCATCAGAAAACCGGTTTCCACTTGGCTGTGCCCCAGCACTGCCTGCAACAGGAACGGCAACGACACAAACGCCAGCCCTTGAGCACTGAAGGCGCAGATAGCGGTGAGGGAAGACAGCGCAAACACCGGGCGCTTGAACAGGTCCACGGCGAGCATCGGCGCCGGGTGCCCGGCCTCGCGGCGCAACAACAGAGCGCCGCAAACCAGCGCAGCGGCGATCAACCCGAGGGTCAGCGCACCTTGCGCACCATGCACTGCCGTGCCCAGGCCCAACACCAGCGCGGCAAACAACCCGGCACACAACACAGCCGAGAGACGGTCGAAGGCATGCCCGGTTATTGGCAGTATTGGCAACGCACGCACGCCCAGGCCCAGCGCCAACAGCCCCAGCGGCACATTGATCAGGTACAGCCAATGCCAGGTCGCAACCGACAGGATCGCCGACGCGGCGGTCGGCCCGAGCGTAAACGCCAACCCCACCACCAGCGAGTTATAGCCAAGCCCCCGCCCAAGCATTTTCGAGGGGTAGATATGCCGCAGCAACGCCGTGTTGACGCTCATCAGTGCCGCCGCGCCAAGCCCTTGAGCGACGCGCGCGGCCGTCAAGGTCAACAGCGACCCGGCCAGCCCACAGAGCAGCGACGAGACAATAAACAGCAGCAACCCACCGAGGTACACCCGACGGTGCCCCAGCACGTCACTCAAAGAAGCAAACGGCAGCACCGTGGCGATAATCGCCAACTGATAGGCGTTGACCACCCAAATCACCGAGGCCGAATCGGTGCCAATGCCTTCGGCCAGGGTCGGCAACGCCGTGTTGACGATGGCCGTGTCCAGCGTGGCCATGCCGATCCCCAAAGACAGGGCGATCACCGCAGGCCAGCGTTTATTGGAGGGCAACCCATCGGCAACAGAAGACATGAACAATCCACGCAAATAACGAAGGCCACTAGAGTACGGGCAGACGAAATTTTTTTCAGTGGCCTATTGCCTGGCTGTCAATATTTTCATGTTCACCTGGGAGCACATCTCCCCCTGTGGTGATCAGGCCTGCTGTGGCGAGCGGGCTTGCTGTGGTGAACGGGCTTGTTGTGGCGAGCGGGCTTGCCCCGCGTTGGAGTGCGCAGCGCTCCCACTCCAGTCACCTCAGTTTCCTGAAAATGCCTGGGGCCGCTTCGCAGCCCAACGCGGGGCAAGCCCGCTCGCCACCAAAAACTCACCCAACCCAACCCAACCCAGTTCGGCCAACACGTCCAATGCAACCGCCACAGCGTTAAACGCCGGGCATGTATCCGGTTTGTGTCGCAAACACGACAGAACGTCATGCACGTGCATCAGGCTGGTGCGGGGTTACAGTCCGTCCCCCAGCCAATAAAACCACGCCAAATCACCGCCGTTTTATTCGGCATCCCGAACGACACAATTGGAAATATTCGCCTTTCCGAACGACTACCTGTTCTGGCCTCCCAGGACCACAAAAATCACCATGAATTTCATGCGGTTGTTATCAAGTTCGTTACATGCCAACTGGCATACATTCTGCTTTATCCATGTTTCTAGTAATAAAATGTTTCAGGTTTGAGACAGTCTCATCCACTGAAACCTGATGCGCGTTACCCCAATAAAAACGACATGCCCCAAAGAAGGGCAGGCTCTTCGACACTTTGATCGACATCAACTTTCCAAGACTGCTGCTGCACATCTGCACCCAAAAGGGCGAATGGCGTGATTGCCAATAACAAGCCCGACTATAAAAAGGACGAACTGATGAGCTCAAGCAAGCACCATGCTGTGTCCTCCATGGACGCAGACCATTCAACCCTGGCCTTGGCCGAGAGCGCTATCGCTTTCGGCCCCTTTTTGTTACTGGCACGCCAGCACGTGTTGCTGCGCAATGGCGAGCCCGTCACCCTGGGGAGCCGCGCCCTCTACCTGCTGATCGCCCTGGTCAGCCGTGCCGGCGAGTTGCTGGAGAAAGCCGAACTGATTTCCTTTGCCTGGCCCAAAGTGGTCGTGGAGGAATGCAACCTGCGGGCGCAGATCGTCGCCCTGCGCCGGGCCCTGGGCGACGATGGCAACTTCAGCTACATCGTCACCGTGCCGGGTCGGGGTTACCGCTTTGTGGCGCCAATCACCGTGCAGGCCGTGGGCGAAGAGAGCGTGCCGCTGCCCATTGCGAAGCTTGAAGAACCGAGCCTTCCGGCGCCTGCCGGCGAAGTGATCGGCCGTGACCCGTTGATCGCCCAACTTGCCGGCCAAGTCATCAGCCAGCGCTTCGTGACCATCACCGGCCCCGGCGGCATCGGCAAGACCACTGTGGCCATGGCCGTGGCGCATCACCTGGCCAATGAGTTCAACCTCGACACCTGCTTCGTTGACATGGCCCCCGCCACCGGCGGGCAATGGGTCGCCCATATGCTCGCCAGCGCCCTGGGCATTCAGGCCATCAGCGAAGACCCGCTGCACAGCATTGCCGCCACCCTGGCCGAGCGCCGCCTGCTGCTGGTGCTCGACAACTGCGAACACGTGCTGCCCGCCACCGCCGACGCCGTGGAAACCCTGCTGCGCAGCGCACCGCATTGCTGCGTGCTGACCACCAGCCGTGAACCGCTGCGCGCCGACGGCGAACGCGTGCACGACCTGGCGCCGCTGCAAGTGCCGGACGAAGACGCCAGCCTCAGTGCCTGCGAAGCCCTGGCCTGGTCCGGCGTGCGCCTGTTTGTGGAGCGCGTTCGCGCCCTCGATCCCGACTTCGTATTCAACGACGCCGACGTGACGGCGGTCTGCGCCATTTGCCGCAAACTCGACAGTAACGCGCTGGCCATCGAAATCGCCGCCGCGCGCGTGCGCACCTTTGGCATCCAGGACCTGGTCGGCCTGCTCGACGGCAGCTTTCGTCTGCAAATGACTGGCCGACGCACCGCCCTCGCCCGCCATCGCTCCCTCAGTGCCACACTGGACTGGACCTATGGAATGCTCAGCGACGATGAGCAGGCGATGCTGCGCCAATTGGCGGT
This sequence comes from Pseudomonas sp. AMR01, assembly GCF_041946035.1. Lineage (NCBI taxonomy): Bacteria > Pseudomonadati > Pseudomonadota > Gammaproteobacteria > Pseudomonadales > Pseudomonadaceae > Pseudomonas > Pseudomonas sp. AMR01. The sequence continues at coordinate 118,872 of NZ_JAUTYR010000006.1, read as the reverse complement.
GTTCACCGGCTCCTTCACCCTCGACGCGGTCAAGGCCATGACCGCCAGCAGCACCCTCGACCCGCGCAACGCCCTGCCCTTGCTCGAAAGCCTGATGGACAAATCGCTGCTGATCGCCGGTGAATCGCAATTGCTCAAGCGCTATCGCCTGCTGGAAACCACCCGCGCCTATGCCCTGGAAAAACTCAACGAGCACGGTGAGGCCAATTCCACCGCGCAGCGTCACGCCCACTACGCCCTCGGTGTATTGCAGGAAGCCGGCGATACCCTCGACGGCCTCTCCCCGGAAACCTGGATCGCCCTCTACGGCCCCGAAAGCAACACCATTCGCTCGGCATTGGAGTGGGCCTATTCGCCCACCGGCAATCTGCCCGTTGCCATTGAACTGACCCTGGGCGGCGTACCGTTGTGGTTGCGCCTGTCACTGGTCAGTGAGTGCCGCACGTGGGTCGATAAAGGCCTGGCGAGCGACGCCGAAACCCCGTTACCGGTGCGGCAGCGCATGCTGTTGCAGACCGCCTTGGCCAGCGTGCTGATGCTGACCTACGGCACCGGCGGCCCGATGCGCGAAGCCTGGCGCCAGGTGCGCGAAGACGCCTGCGACATCGGTGACGCCGAGCACAAATTGCGCGCGTTGTGGGGCTTGTGGACCGACCGCTGCGGCTGCAACCAATACACCGAAGCGCTGGAACTGGCCGAGCGTTACATTGCCCTGAGCAACAGCGGTAACCAGCAATTGCTCGGCAAACGCATGCGCGCCGTGGCCTTGTTCCATATGGGTGACCTGGCCGGCGCCCGGCAGAATATCGATGAAGCCCTCGGCGCACCGTCGGCGCCCCGCTCGCACATCATTGACGTGCATTTCGACCAACGCATCGCCGCGCGCTGCCTCAAGGCCAAGGTCCTGCTGCTGGAGGGCGACGTCGACCCGGCGTTGCGCCTGATCGGCAACTGCGTGGATGAAGCCATCTCACTCGATCATCCGGCAACCCTCTGGTACACCCTGTGCCTGGGCGCCATTCCCCTTGCATTACTGGCCTCGAACCTGCCCAAAGCTCGCCATTACCTGGGGCTGCTACAAGACAGCACGACTGGCCAGGACCTGCATATCTGGCGGCAGTTTCGCCGGTGCTTTGAAAGCATTTTGCTGATTCGCGAAGGGTCGCCGGAGGAAGGCGTACCGCAACTGGGTGAGGCACTGCACCAGTTGCAGGGCCAGGGTGACAGCCAGCTCTATAGCATGCTGCGGTGTGAATATGCGCTGGGTTTGGCGCGCCTTGGCCTGGAGAAACTGGCGCTTGAAATGTTGGAAGACACGCTGCAATTGGCCCTTGGGCGGCACGAGCGGTGGTTTGGGCCGCAGATGTTGCGGATCAAGGCGCAGCTGACGTTGCGTCAGGGGCATTATGGGTCGGTGGACAAGGCCAAGGTATTGTTGCGTCAGGCCTGGGTGGATGCGCAGTTGGCAGGGGCGCACTTTTGGCGGGCGCAGATTGCTACGGATCTGGCGCGGTTGCAGGAGCCCAAGTTGAGGATTGCTTCGCTTCCTCGGTTTCAGCATCGCTGAGTGCCTATCCGTGGTTCAGGTAACGGCTGAAATCGGTTCCGCTCTTACAGCCGTCCCTTTCAAGGTCTTTAGGCAGAACAGGCGATAAGTACCTTGTGGCGAGCGGGCTTGCCCCGCGTTGGGCTGCGCAGCGGCCCCAAAACCAGCGGCCGAGGAGTGTCTGACTCACCGCATTCTTCCTTTCCAGGGTCGCTTCGCAACCCAACGCGGGGCAAGCCCGCTCGCCACAGAGACAGTGTTCGCACTATCAGACAGATTTCCAAAGACCTTGAAAGGGGTGGCTCTTACAGCCGGCCCCACGATTTCAATGTGGTTGAATCAGATCAAGCGTGCGGCGACGAGCCAATCTGCCACGGCCTGGAACGAGGCATCCGGCACGGGGTCGCCGGGTACGGTCCGGCGGGCAATTTCTGCCGCCAACGTTTTATCCGGCGCATGGGGAATGCCGAGGTCGTAGGCTTCCTGGAGCATCAACAACGCCTCCTCGGGTGACGCTCGACAGACAATCACCGGCACCGGTGTCTCCCCGCGCACGTAGCGCACGCCAATCACCCAGCCATCGGTGGTGCCGATCATCATCGAGGCGCGACCCAAGCCGAGCTTGGTGGCCAGGGCCTGCATTTCATTGCGCTGGCGGCGGCGTTCGCTCTTGATCAGCGGGTCGCCGTCGATGTCTTTGCGTTCGCGCTTGGTTTCACTGCGGGTCATTTTCATGTCGCAGCCAAACAGCCAGCGCTGCATGATCACGTCCACCGCGCCCACCAGGATGAACGCGCACAGCACGGTGAACACCAGCGGCTTGAGCACCAGAAAAAACGTCGACTCCATGCATTCGGCACCACAGCGCGACGATTCCATCAGTGCCTGCAATGCGTGTTTGCCAATCACGTAAAACGCGATCGCCAGCACATGCACCTTGATCAAACCCTTGATGAACTCCACCAGGTTGCGCAGGGCAAAGATCTTCTTCATGCCCTCCGCCGGGTTGATGCGTTTGAACTCGGGTTTGATCGGGTCCACCGAGAACACAAAGCCGCGCATGGTGATGATGTTGGTCAGAATCACCACGCCGGTGGTCACCGCCATCACCGGCAGGGTGATGCCTATCACCAGTTGCTCGGCATGGTCGAGCACGCGCGGCCACACGGTGGCGAACGGTTCGACATAGATTTGCGCGGTGAGGTCGATCAGCGCCGTGACCTGGGCCTTGGCCCGCGGCGCGAGGATGGAAATGCACAGGGTGCAGAACAGAATCACCATGCCCGACACCAGGTCCTGGCTCTTGGCGACCTGGCCTTTCTGGCGCGCGTCCTTGAGCTTTTTGTCCGTGGCCGGCTGGGATTTCTCTTCGCTGGTATCGGCCATGGGCTACTCCATGCCTGCCAGGGTTTTGAGCAGCTCGACGGTGCCGCGAAATTCTGCCAATTGATCAAGCATCAACGGGATCAAAAAGCCGATGTAGATCACCATCAGGATGCTGAAAAACAGGTTCTTCACCGGCAGTGACAGGTCAAAAATATGCAGGTTCGGCGCCATCCGCGACAGGTACGCCAACATCAGGTCAGTGATCAGCAACGCAATCAGCAACGGCGACACCATCAGCACACCGACGCGCATGATCTGGTCGAGGATCGACAGCACCGCCAGCAGCGCAGAGCTGGCAAATACCGGAGTAAACGAGGTCACCGGCCATAGCTGGTAGCTGTGGTAATAGCCGTCGACCATCAGGATAAAACCGCCGGACATGAAGAACAGTGTGATCAGCATCACCGTCAGCAAGGTCGCCATCACGCTGGACTCCCCGGACGACAACGGGTCCACCAGTTGCGCCATGGTCGAGCCGCGTTGCAGGTCGATCAACTCCCCCGCCACCTCGGCGGCCCAGAACGGAATACCGAACAGCAGCCCAATCAAAATACCGATCAAAAACTCCTTGATCAGCAACCCGGCAATAAACACGCTGCCGTGTTCGGGCATGGCGGTCAGCGCTTCGAACACCGGAAAGAACATCGGAATGGAAATGGCCACGGCCACACAGCCGCGAATCATCCCGGTAAGGCCCAAACGGTTGAACGCCGGGGTGATCACCACCACGCCCATGGCGCGGCAGGCGGCGAGCGAAGCCGAGCTGATCACCGGGTAGGCGACTTCCAGAAACTGCGCGGTCAGGCTGGCATCCATGGGCGGTCAGCGCGTCCACATCGGGAAGTTATCCAGCACCTGGCTGCCGAGTTCGGCGACCTGCCCGGCAAGCACCGGGCCGAGGAATACGATGGTCAGCAGCACCGCCACCAGCTTCACCACCTGGGGCAACGTCTGATCCTGAATCTGTGTGAGTGCCTGGAACAGACCCACGCTCAAGCCCACGATAATCGCCACGCCCAGCGCCGGGGCGGAGAGCATCAGCACCGTCATCAGCGCCTGTTTCATCAACGATAAGAAAACGTCCTGGCCCATCACTCACCCCTTCAATGCACACTCACCCTGCAGGGTTCAGCCGCCGTAACTCAGAATCAAACCGTGCATCAGGCGCGACCAGCCACTTAACGACACGAATAAAAAGATCTTCAGCGGGATAGAGATCAGGTTCGGCGAGACCATCGACATGCCCATCGCCATCAGCACGTTGGACACCAGCAAATCCACCACCAAAAACGGGATATAGAGCAGGAAGCCAATCTCGAACGCGCGGGTCAGTTCCGAGCTGACAAACGCCGGGATCAGCACCACCAGGTCATCGTCACGCAGGTCGGCGCGGGCTTGCGGCGACCAGATGGTCTCGGTGGCCTGCACAAAAAAGCCGCGCTCGGATTCATTCGCGAAGCGCTTCAGGTGCGCCTGCAACGGTGGCCGCAGCGCATCACCCAAATCCTTGAGCTGCTCCACATGCTCGATGTTGAGGTCGCGGCCCTCCACTTGCCGGTACATGTCGCCAATCAACGGCGTGGTCACGTACACCGACAGGATCAATGCGATGCCGTACAGCACCAGGTTCGGCGGCGTCTGTTGCACGCCAAGGGCGTTGCGGATCAGGAACAGCACCACCGAGATCTTCATGAAACCGGTGAGCGTCACAACCGCCAACGGGATCAGACCGATCGTCGCAACAACCAGGATGATCTCGATCAGGTTCGGCTGATAACCGGTCATGGAGTGGCAAAACTCAGCAGGCGCACACCCAGGCCGTCACCGATTTTTACCAGTTGGCCCTGGCCGACGCGGCGGCCGTTGACCATCAGGTCGACGTTATCGACGCCGTGGCTGTTGAGCTGCAACAGACTGCCGGCGCCCAGCTCGCGCAATTGCGCGAGGGTCAGTTCCAGGCTGCCCACCTGACACACCAGTTTCAGCGGCAAGTCATCCAGGGCCGCACTCGCATCAACGTCAGTCATCGTGTTCTCCATGTCCAAAAGGGGCGCTTTCAATTCTTCCAGCAGGCGCAACGCGTCACTTTGGTGTTCGCAGCGGGCCTGCAAGCGGCCGTCCAGGTCGAGCAGCAAGCCCGAGCCTTGTTCCAGCATCAGCACATCACCGGGGCGCAGGCTGCGCAGTTCGCCGAGGCTCAGCCACTGCCGCCCCGCTACCACGGCCAGGGTCTGGCGCAGCGCGGGCAGCGGGTCGGGTTCAATTTCGCCGTAGTGCGCGAGCAGCTGCGCCACCAGCACGGCGGCACCTTCGCTCAGGTCCAGTTGCGCGCTCATGGCAGGCCCGTTGCCGAAGCTCAATTGCAGGGCCAGGTGCACGGCAAAGGGCCGTTGTTCCAGACCTTCGGTGGCTTCGAGCAATTGCACCGGGTGGCCGAGCAGCGGCTCCAGGGTCTCGATCAGGTCGAGTAGCGCCAGCTCCAGCAGCAACGAGCGCGGCAACGACGGCAGTTGCTGCGCATCGAACTGCAACGCCAGCGGCACCATCACCTGTTCAAGGGCGGCCGCCGACACGCGCAGGCGCACCGGGGCGCGGCCGAGCAACAACAGCACATCGCGCGGCGCATTCAGGCTGTGCGACTCGGCGGCCCAGCTCACGCGCAGGTCCTGCCCGGCGCAACGGCCCTGCCAGGCGCGACGGCGGCGGTGCAGCTGGTTATGCAGCGCCAGCAACGCCGGATCGTAGTGGGTCAGCCACGGCGACAGTGAGTCGGCAAGGGCTGCGATCATGTGCCAACGCCTTCATCGCGCAACTCACCGATGCGGCGCTCATCGCTTTCGCGGCCTTCGACCAGGCTTTGCCAGGCGTCGGACTGGCGCTGGCGGCTGAGGCGCTCCTGACGAAACAGGTCACGCTCGCGCTCCTGGCTTTGCAGGGTGGTGGACACGTGGGTGACGTCGTTTTCCAGCACTTGCTGGTCATCCGACAGCCCGCGCAGGCGGTCTTGCGCGGCCTGCCAACTGGCCACCGACAACCCTTCGGTGAGGGACGCATACACCTGACGCGCTTCCTCGGCGATGGCTTCGCGGTGCAGGCGCAGTTGCTCCTTGGCGTCGGTGAGTACGCCGTGGGTTTGCTCGCAGCGCTGTTGCTGGGCTGCCAACTGGCTGGCGGCGCGTTGTTCGCGCAGCACCCGCAGGGTTTGCAGGGTGCGCAATTCACTGGTTTTCATTGGATTAGCTCCTTCTTCATGCCGGCACAACAATTCTGTAAACCCATGCAGCTCCCACAAAGGGTCGAGGTACATCCCTGGGGTCTCATGCCAACACCTGGCGCATGCGGATCAGGGTCTGTTCCAGACTGCTCGGCTCGCCGGCGTTCTGGCGCAAAAAGGCTTCGATAGCCCCATGGCGGGTGATGGCTTCGTCGGCCAACGGGTCGCTGCCGGCGGAGTATTCACCCACGCGGATCAGCATCTCGATCTCGCCATAACGCGCCATCAGTTCACGGATGCGCATGGCCAGGCGTTTGTGTTCTTCACCGGCAACCTGCTCCATCAAGCGGCTACGGCTGCGCAGCACGTCGACCGCCGGAAAGTAGTTGCGCTGGGCCAATTCAGCGCTGAGGGCGATGTGCCCGTCGAGGATCGACCGCGCCTCTTCAGCCACTGGGTCACTGGCGGCATCGCCTTCGGTGAGCACGGTGTACAGCGCAGTGATGCTGCCGGTGGGGCCAGGGCCGGCGCGCTCCAGCAGGCGCGGTAAGGCCGAAAAGAACGACGGCGGGTAACCGCGCCGCGTTGGCGGTTCGCCCACTGCCAGGCCGATTTCCCGCTGGGCGCGGGCGAAACGGGTCAGGCTGTCCATCAGCAGCAGCACATTGCGCCCCTGATCGCGGTGGTATTCGGCAAGCGTGGTGGCAACAAACGCGGCCCGCACGCGCTCGGCCGCCGGACGGTCCGACGTGGCGACCACCGCCACGGTGCGCGCGCGGGCCTGGGCGTCGAGTTGCACGTCGAGCAGCTCGCGCACTTCCCTGCCCCGCTCGCCGATCAGGCCGATCACGATCACGTCGGCTTCGCTGTTGCGGATGATGCTGGCGAGCAATGAGGATTTGCCCACGCCGGGCTCGCCAAAGATGCCCATGCGTTGGCCCTGGGCCAGGGTCAGCAAGCCATCGATGGAGCGGATGCCCAACGCCATCGAACGCACGATTAACTGCCGCGAAAACGGCGCAGGCGGTTCGGCGTGCAACGGGTAGCGCTGCAAGGCCACGGTCGGTGGAGTGCCGTCGCCATCGAGGAAATCGCCCATGGGGCTGATCACCCGCCCGAGCTGCGCATCGCCGACCGCCACACCCAGGGTCTCGCCGGTGGCGGTGATTTGCGTGCGGGTCGACAGGCCTTCCATGGAACCGATGGGCGACAGGATTGCTTCGTCGCCATCAAAGCCGATCACCTCGGCGCTGAGGCTGCGACCACTGCCCGGGTCGCGCAGCTGGCACAACTCACCGATGCTCGCGCCGGCCACACTGGCGCGCAGCAACACGCCGCGAATGCTCAATACCGTGCCGTGCATCGGCCGCAGCCGCGCCTGAGCCAGGCGCTCATTCAAGCGCGGCAGCAACTGCTCAAGGTTCATGCCACACCCTCTTCGGCGAACGGCAACAGGCTGCGGCGCAGGGTTTGCAACTGCGCTTCAACGCCCAGTTCGACGGAACCGGCGGCGCTGCTCAGTCGCGCCTGACCGGCGCTCAACTGTTCATCGGCGTCCACGGCGATGGCCAGGCCTTCGAGCTTGAGACGCTGGCGCAAGGCGTCCACTTCAGCGGGCGCAACCCACAGGGTCAATGCCTGGTCCTGACGAAACGCGCTCAACGCCTGACGCGTGCAGCGCACCACGCGGTCGGCATTGTCCAGTTCACCGAGCACCTCGCGCACGATGCCCAAGGCCAGGTCGGCCAGTGACGTTTCCAGGCTGCTCAAGTAGTGCTGCACCTGGGATTGAGTCTGCACGAGCAATTGCGCAACCTGCTCGGCGCCCTCTTGCCGTGCGCTCTCAAACCCTTCGGCGCGGGCGGCTTGCAGCCATTCGTCGCTGTCGGCCTTGACCTGCGCGGCCTGGTCTTTGGCCGCTTGCAGAAAGGCAAAACCCTCCGTCCACAGCGCGGCGTCTTCAGCGCGCAAGATGCGCGCGGTCGGGCGGCTCGGTAACTCACTCATCGGGCAATGTCCTCGGCGGCAAGGCACGCGGCAGCGGCCTGAACGATCTCCAGGTCGCGGGGCAGGCGTGCGCTGTGGCCCTGGGGAAAATCGAAACGCAAACGCAGCCAGCCCTGAAAATCGGCGTGCTGAGCCTGCAGCCAGGCGGCGACACAGCCTTGACCGTCGCGGTCGATGGCTTCGATCAGCTCGGCGGGGTCGCGCAGCAAATCCGCCGCGCCACCCAGCTGCCGCAGCGCCAGGGCTTGACTGAATACCTCGGCGCCGAGGCCTGCGCGCAACTCGTTGACCACATCACGACGGATCTCGCGGCTCAAGGTCGAGGCATGCCAGATGGCACCGCACAACCTCGGCAGGCGGGCAAACTGCGCGTGCGACAGCAGCAACACCGGCAAGTCAGCGGCCAATGGTGAAACAAGCCGCTCCAGCGGCGCCAACTGGTAATGGCTGACCAGCAATTTTTCCAGGCGCTGGCGAAACCGTGGCTGGGCCTGCATGGCCTGCAGTGCCTCATCCGGCAGGTCATAGGCAAAACACGCGCCCAGGCTCGACCCGCGCACAAACTTCAAGGGCTCGGCGATCAGCCCTCGCCAGCGTTCAAAAGGGCTCATTCACCCTCCTTGAGCACATACAGCGCCTGGGATTGGCGCCGCGCCCAGTGCTGGCGAGCCAACACGCCCAGTGCGCCAAGGGCGATCAGCAACAAGCCACCAAACATGAAGCGCGCCTGGGGCACATTGTCTTCCAGCATCCACAGGCCCATAAAGCGTGCGAGTCGCGGCTGCGCGGGGTTCTGGCTGATGGCAACGGCGGCCTTGATCGCCGTCACCGAGACGCCGTCGTAGCTCAAGCCGGAGATGCCGTTGGCCACCAGCGTCTTGATTTGCGGGATCAGCGTATTGATATCGGTGCCGGGGTCGTAGCGCACCAACACCGAGGCCGACGACGGCGAAATCACGCGTTTGAGCAAGTCATTGTCTGGCAGCACCACGTGCACACGGGCGGCGACGATGCCGTCGATCTGCGACACCGAGTGCGACAGTTCTTCGCTCAGGGCATAGATCATCTGCGCCCGCTCCTGCACTGGCGACGACACCAGGCCATTGCCCTTGAACACCTCGCCCATGTTGGAAAAACTTTGCTGCGGCAGGCCAGCGTTGTCGAGCAGGGTCATGGCCTCGGCGAAGCGCTCCTCATCGACCACGACCTTGAGCTGGCCGTTGTCCTGGGTCTTGCGCTCCGCCGGAATGCCGCCGCGCAGCAGCACTGCGACCATGGCGTTGGCGTCGCGCTCACTGAGGTTGGTGTAGAGGTCGGTGTTGCACGCCTGCAACAGGCTGGCGAGCAAGCCAATCAGCAACAGGCGCAGGGCACGGTTTTGGCTTGGCATGGCGTTATTGACCCTTGAGCAACGTGTTGGCGGAACCGGAAATCTGCGTCGCACCGCGCACCACCATCTGGGTTTCGATGGAGTAGTCGAACATCTTGCCCAGGGAATGGACGATCTGATCGACCTGTTGCTCGCCGACTTTTTTTCCCGGTTCAGCTTGCGGCGAAGCACTCGCCGTACGAATTTCCGCGGAGGCCGGTGGTGGCGCCGACGGGTTGTTGGTGAGCACATCGGCGCGCTCGGAAAACGCCCGCGTGCGGTCGATAAAACTGTTCATGCGCTCCATCAAGCCTGAGCCGATCTGGTGCGGGCTCGCGCCTTCGGGCATGCCCTTGGCGGTATTGGCCATGTGCTCGAACAGATTCTGCGAGGCCCCGGCGGGCCCCGCGCCGGCGGACGGCGGCAAGGCCGAGGCGCCAGCGGCGAGACTGATAGTCATGGGCGTTTCCTACTCTTCGTCGTCATCGGACATGGCGTCGTTCAGCAGTTCCTGCATCTTCGGCATGATGATGAACTGGCCACCGATGGTGACGGCCTGGGTGATCAATGCATCGTTGAATTCCGCGTCCGTGGTTTCCGTCGGTTTGTCGGCAGCCTTGGCGTTATCCACCGCGGCATTGAACTTGGCTTCAGGGCTGGCGCCACCCGGGGCGAGGTTGCTGTCTACGGCCGTTACAGACATGGTGCTGCTCCTTTATCAGTTGGGGGTTTCAGTACTGACTTGCGCACCGCGAAACACCCGCACACCCTGCACGCGCGCCACCGGGGCGGCCACGCGTGTGGGTTGCAGGTGATCCACGTGCTGTTGCACCAACGCCAGATACGGCGGTGGTCCGGACACGAATACTTCATCGCCCTCCGGGCCATTGCGCATGGACAACTGCTGGCCGAACACATCGAGGTTGTTCAGGTAGGCCTGCAAATGATCCAGGTTCAAGGCACTGGACTTGAACAACTTGGTGGTGATTTCGTCGCTGGTATTGAGGTACAGCAGGTTGCCGTCGAAGTACCAGGTCAGGCCGTTGGTGCTGCACAGGGTTTGCAGAAACTCACCGGCGGTGGCCGCGCGAACGGTGCTGCGCGCCTTACCGCGCACCTTCTCCGAAAGCACCAGCGGCACCTCGAGGTTGTGGCCGAATTCTTCCAGGGCGCTGCGCACATCCTGGTCCACCAGCACGTAGGCGTAGGGTTGCGAAAACCACGCGGGCTCTTCGGCGGCGTTGGCCAAACGTGTTCCGACCAGGCATAGGACGGCCATCAAAAATATGCTTACATGGCCTCCGCCTTCGCCAGACGAGTTGTGACGATGTCCAAGAATTTTCTGCTTGCCAGTACCCTGCTTCTCGCCGCCTGCTCCAGCAAACCGGCGAGCGATTCCGACAAGTCCCTGCAACTGGCAGATGACCTGAGCAAACGCGGCGACTACGCCAGCGCGGCCGCGCTGTACGAGCGCGCCACCCAGCAACCGGGAGCCAGCCTCGACCTGTGGCTCAAGCTCGGCCAAGCCAGGCTCGACGCCAAAGACGCGCTCGGCGCCGAACGCGCCTTCCAGCAAGCCCTTGGCGTTGACGCCCACAGCGCCGACGCCCTGCTCGGCCTCGGCACTGCCCAACTGCAACTGGGCAAGACCCAACGCGCCGTCACCGCTCTGGGCCAGGCGGCCGAGATCAACCACCTGCCCGTCGCCTACACCCGCCTGGGGGTCGCGCAAATCCTCAACGGCCAGGCCGCTGCAGCCCAAACCGCCTTCGCCAAAAGCCTGAGCCTCAAACCCGACGACCTCGACAACCGCTGCAACCTCGCCCTGGCCTACGCCCTCGGCGGGCAATCGCAACAAGCCCTCGACACCATCGCCCCCGTCACCCAATCGCCCCGTGCGCTGCCAAGGCATCAGCGTAATGAACTGCTGGTGATGGTGCTGGCCGGTTACGAAAAACGGGTTGCCGGCCTGCCGCTGGACGACATCCCAGCGGCCGAGCGCGAACGGCTGATGACGGAAGCAAAGCGCATCAAGGCCATCAGCGACCCGGTGGCGCAAGCCAAGGAACTGGGTTTGGTTGACCCGCGTTGACAAACCGCTCTCCCGCTTTTGATTTGGCTGTTGATCTGCTTTGGATCTCAGTCGCCCCGTAAAACCACGCTGGCCGAACGCAGGCTTGAATCCGTGGGCAACCCGGCAGGACGCCGGGTTAGCCGCGCTGGGCCAAGGATGGCCCATCGCGGCGGCCCACGGATTCAAGCCGGAGTGAGGGCACACCGAGCCTAAGCGAGGTGCCGAGTGGTGGGGCGAGGACCTTTTGGTTACTTTTGGGTCCTTCCAAAAGTGACCCGCTGTAAGAGCGGAACCATAGGTGGCCGTTACCACAACAATGGATATGTACTCCGCCCCAAAAAATGTATCGCCTAACACATAGCTTTCGCGAGCAAGCCCGCTCCCACATTTTGATTGTGGGGCATCAGGTAGATATGGGTTGGCTGGGAGGGCGCTATCGCAGGCAAGCCAGCTCCCACAGTTGGACTGTGGGGCATCAGGTAGATATGGCTTGGCTGAGAGCCAGCTCCCACAGTTTGATTGGGGAGTGCCAGGTAGATTTGGGGCGGCTGGGAGCCAGCTCCCACCGGAGATCAGTGTAGAACGGGTCATTGCTGACCTCCGGTAGCGCCCGCCTTGGCCTCTTGCTGATCCTTACGCCGCTGCAACTGCTCCCGATCAAACCCCTCGATATACACCTGCGCCGCCCGCCCCACCGGCGCCGCCATCGCAGGCCCCGTGGCGCGGCCCTGGGCCAGGTCCTGCTTACGCTCCACCATCTGCATCAAATTCAAATTATTCGCACAGCCCAACGCCAGAGTCGGCTTGAAATCCTCGCCCAACCCAATCGTGTCAGTCGCAGGCGGCTGCTGACACTGAGTCGGCACACCATCGGCGCGAAACTCGGAGGAGTAATACACCGGCGCCAAGTGAGTCTGGCAACCCATCAGCGCCAGAGGGAGCAGCATCAACACACGCAAAACAGTCATCGCAAGCCCCTCCTCAATTCATGTAGAAACCGAACGCCCCGCCGCTGCGCGGTCCGGTGGCTGCTGCGGTAACCGGTGGCGCGTCCAATGGCGTGGCGAGGGTGCGAGCGCGCACCGGCTCCACCAGATAAGGCGTAATCAGAATCACCAGTTCAGTCTCATTGCGCTGAAAACGCTTGGAGCGAAACAGGTTGCCAAGGATCGGCAAGTCGCCCAGCAGCGGCAGTTTTTCGATGTCCTGGCTGCTTTCACGCTGGAACAGGCCCGCGATGGCGAAGGTCTGCCCGCTGCCGACTTCCACCCGCGTGTCGGCGCGGCGCACGCTGAAGGACGGCACATGGAAGTTGCCGAAATCCACGGTGCCGCCGCTGACCACGCTGCTGACTTCAGGGCGCACTTGCAGGGCGATGCGGCCGTTGGGCAAAAGGGTCGGGTTGAACAGCAGCGACACACCAAACGACTTGTATTCGATGCCCACCAGGTCACGGTTGACCGGCACCGGAATCGCCACTTCGCCGCCAGCGAGGAAGCTCGCGGTCTGGCCGGTCATGGCCGTGATGTTCGGCTCGGCAAGAATCTGCAGTACGCCGTTGGCCTGCAACGCATCCAGCATGCCGTCGATGTTCACGTTGCCGGAGCCGGTGCCTGCGGTGGCCAGGCCGCCGGCTGTCGCTGCCGCCAAGCCGCCACCGGTAATCAGACCAAACGAGAACGTGCCGTTGCTGAACATCGCATTCCAGTTCACGCCGTAGTGCAGCAGTTCGGAACGCGACACTTCGGCGAAGCGCACGCGCAGGTTCACTTGGGCGGAGCCTGTGTATTCAGTGGTGTTGATCGCACTTTGAAAGCCTTGGCCCTGAGGGTTGAGCAGCGCATTCAGGTCTGTCGCTTCAGCCACCGAGCCGACGCTGCCCTTGGCAATCAGGCGGTTGCCCGCGCCGGTGATCTGCGCGCGGTTACCCGGATGCAGTTCCTGCATCGGCGCGCTCACGCCTTGGGTAGCGCTGCTGACAGACAGGTTCAAGCTCGCCAGTTGCTTACCGTTTTCGCCCAGGGCGATCAGGCTGGTCGCGCCCGGCGCCTTGCCGAAGATATAAATCGTGCCCGGCGACACCACTTGCAGGTCGGCCACGTTAGGCTCGGCCACCAGCACCGACTCCACCGGCGCGACAAAATGCAGGATGCGCCCTTCGCCGGACGCCAAGTTGATCGAGCCACCGGCACCGGCGGCAATCTCCTGAGCCTGGCACACGCACGCAAACAGACTCAGCAACAGCACACAAAAACGCATCATGAGGCAGACGCCAGGGGGGTGACGGAAGCCGCGGCAGGCGCGCGGCGGTTGGAGATATCGGTGAGGCTGATGGTCACCAGCGCTTGCAGGTTGTACTCGGTGGCCAGCTCGCGGAACGACAGCACTGCCAATTCCAGCTCGCCGCGCAGCACCAGGCGACGCAGGCTGCGGCGCAGTTCCGGGTGGACCAGCAACACGGCGCTGTTGGCCTCGCGGGTGTTCTCACAGGCTTGACGCAGTTGAACGAGCAACGCGCGGCTGACGTCTTCCGGGATCAATTCACGTTGGGGTTCCTGGCGACGCAACGAGGCGCGCAATTGGTCTTCCAGGCCCGGAGCCAACACCAACGCACCAATCACCCGGTTGCGGTCGGCGTATTGATGGCTGATCTGGCGCGCCAACGCTGCGCGCAAGTGTTCGGCCAAACGCCCGGCATCGGTTTCACGGGCGCCCCACTCCACCATGGCTTCGAGCAAGGCGCGCTGGTTGCGGATGGAGACGCCTTCGCCGACCAACAGGCGGAAAGTTTCGGCGACGCGTTGCAGCGGCACCAAGCGCAAGGCTTCTTTGACCAGTTCGCCGTAGGTGGCTTCGGTGCGCTCGAGCAACAAGCGGGTTTCCTGAATACCGAGGAAGTCGGCGGCATAGCGGCGCAGGCTGCGCTCCAGCACGCCGCGCAGCACTTCATCGGGCAACAGGAAACCGATGCCGGCGTTGCGCAAGGTCTCTTCGTGTTGACGTTCAATCCAGTGGGCGCTGCGGCCATTGAGCGGCGAATCGAATTGCAGCGTGGCGATGTCGAGCAACTGCACGTGCACCGGGTCGTCCTGCAACAGCAGGCAGTTGACCGGCATCTCGCCTTCACTCACCGGCACGCCTTCCAGGGACACGCGAAAACCACCCGGCGGCGCCTTGGTTTCCATATAGATGCCCGGCACCGGCACCTCCACGCCCAGTTCGGTACGGATGTCGTGACACAAGGCTTCAATCCGCTGACGCAGCAATTGACGCGGCGCACTCTGGGACACGCCATTGCCGATGGTCAGCAACACGCGGGTGTCGGGCAACAGGTTGTCGTCCAGTTCAGCCTGAACGTCCGCCACCGGTTCCGGCACTTCAGCCAACACCTCCATCTCACCCTCAGGCTGACGGGTGTGGCGGCGATACATCACAAAGGCGGCACTGCCAAAGGCCAGGGACAACCCGAGGAAAACCCATGTGGGAAAGCCCGGCAGCAGGCCCACGCCGATCATAATCAAGGCCGTCAAGCCGAGCGCGCGGTAGCTGGCGCCCAGTTGCTTGATGATTTCACTGCCCAGGTCGCCGGCTTCGCCATCGCTGTTCACGCGCGTCACTACAGTGCCCGCCGCCACCGAAATCAACAGCGCCGGGATCTGTGCGATCAGGCCGTCACCCACGGTCAGCAGCGAGTAGGTGTGCACCGCCACGCCGAACGGCATGTCGCGCTCGATCATGCCGATCATCATGCCGCCGAGCAGGTTGACCGCCAGAATCACCAGACCGGCGATGGCGTCGCCCTTCACAAACTTCATGGCGCCGTCCATCGCGCCAAACATCTGGCTTTCACGCTCCAGGCGCGAGCGACGGCGACGGGCTTCGGCCTGGTCGATATCGCCGTTGCGCAGGTCGTTATCGATGCTCATCTGCTTGCCGGGCATGGCATCCAGGGTAAAACGCGCGGCCACTTCCGCCACGCGCTCGGCACCTTTGGTGATGACCACGAACTGCGCCACGGTGATGATCAGGAACACCACCATGCCCACCACCACTTGCCCTGCGATCACGAAGTCACCGAAGGCCTTGACGATGTGGCCGGCGTCGCCGTGCAGCAGGATCAAACGGGTGGTGGTGATCGACAGCGACAAGCGAAACAACGTGCTGAGCAGAATCAGCGGCGGCAGCGCGGAGAATTCCACGGAGTGGCCGATGTAGAACGCGACGATCAGGATAAGGATACTCAGGGCGATGTTGAGACCGATCAGCGCATCCACCAAATAGGTGGGCAGCGGGATGATCATCATCACAATCGCCATCAGCATGAACGCGACGATGATCACGTCCGTGCGCTGCGCGGCCATGCGCGCCAGGTTGTTCAGGCGGTTGAGCAAGGTCATGCGTTGGCCCTGCGTGCAGTCAAATAGCGTTTGAAGCACTGACGCGCTTCGTCTTTGCGCTCGCCGTACCACAACGCGCGGGCGCGCAGCAGCAACAGGCTGGCGGACTCGCCTTCCAGCGCCACCAAACGGTCGAGGGCGCCGAGGGCGCGGGTGGCGTCACCGCTGTCGGTAAACGCCAGCACCAGCGAACGCAGCAAAACGCCGTCGCGCGGCGCGACGCTCACGGCGATCAGCAGCATCACCAGCGCGCGCTGGGACTGGCCATTGCGACGGTACAGTTCGCCGATGCCCTTGAGCAGTTGCACGGCGTCGTGGTTCTCGCGGGCCATCAGGCATGTACCTCCGAGCGTTGCTGTTCGAGGTTGCGCCGGGCTTCGATCTCTTCACTGATCAAGGCATGCGCCAACGCTTTGATTTCCGGCTCGGCGTCGAGCGTCGGCAGGATGTGTTCCATCACATGCTCCAGCAGCTCCAGGGAACGGGCGCTGCCAAACAGCAACGAGTCCACGCCAGCGGCGCTGGTGAGTTCTTCGAGGTCACTGCGCAGGGAGCGGCGGCTTTGGGTCTTGCGGGTTTTCAGCACCGCTTCGAAGGCGGTAGCCTGGCGCGAGTTGACCGGGCGAACGGCTTCGACCGGTGCGCTGCGCACATCACTGGGAATTAACGGGCGGGGTTCGACTTTCATCCCAGGGCCTTAGCTAAAAAGCGTGGTCATAACGTGAAAGTGAAGCGCTCCTCGCCTCGGGCGAGAATCACTTGGTTGTTCTCGATGCGCTCCAGCACCCAGTTGTCCGCCAGGGCCGCGCCGGGGTACAGGCGCTTGCCGCTGTCGTTGATCACGTAAGGGTTGGTGCCGAACCACACGGCCTGGAAACGCACGCGCGGGTTCGCGGCATCGGCGCGCACGGCCACCTTGGGGTTGAGTACGATTTGCTGGCCGTAGCGCTGGTCAAAGGCTTGTTGCAAGGCCAGCCATTGCGGTTTTTGTGATTGTTCAAAACTGCCGACGGCGCTGAGCTGGCCGTTGCTGTTGCTGACTTTTACTGCGTCCAGGTGAGCGGCCTGAAGTTGTTGCTCCAGCCAGGCCTTGGCCTGCTCACGGGAGGTCTTTTTTACGGGTGCTGCATCGACGGCGGCGGCGACTGGGCTTGGCGGTGGGTCGTTGCGAAAGGCCAACGCACCCGCACACATGAACAGCAACACGGTCGCGACAATCCAGGGGGTGTATTTACGCGGGGCATCCGACGGTTTTTCAGCACCTTCGGGCAAGGCCAGGCTCACACTGGCCGAGCCAATGCGCAGTTGCAATGGCAGCCGCGCGCGATGGCCGCTGCCTTGGGGAATACGCACGTTGCCACCGAGCAGCACGTCGCCGCCCAGGGCCTCAACGGCCACGTGGCCGCCCTCAAAAAACCGCAGGCGCAGGTGAGCACCGGCAATGCCTGGATCGCTGAGCACAAGATCAGCCGCGAGGTCCGCGCCGATGGTGTAGACAGGCCGGTCGAGCATCAGGGAACTGCCCTGATGCAAACCGCCGGTCACAGTCAGGGTCGGTGCGCCAATACCGGCGACCGGGCCCAAGGAAATCAAGGCTGTCATGTTTGGGTTTGCCCCCTTGAGAATCACAGGCCGCATGCACGCCTGCGTGGATCAACAACGGTGCAACGTTTTTTATAGTTCGGTTTTTTTGAAACGAAAACGATGGGTAAACGGGCAGCGCCGGCGCCGCCCGTTTGGCAAATCAGTTCTGCGGACGCTGTTTGGTAGCGTCAAGCTCAGCTTTTTTCGCGGTGCTGATTTCGGTGATCTTGGCCGACTTCTCGATAGCCATGTTGAAGGTCGCTTCCATCTTCGCGATAGCGTCGTCGGCGCCGCCTGCTTTTACTGGTGGGACATCAGCCATGTTCATCTCCTTGCATCGATAGGGAAGTTATTCAGTTGCGCAACAGCACGCTGAAAGTATGCAAACCGGTGAATGCCCAACACGTCAGACAGTGAGCCTTCGAACCGTTGCTGGTTTGCATGGGATCCATACTACTCACGATCAAAACGGCTTCGTTGTGAAAGCTTGTGAAACGTTTCAGATACAAGGCGTGAAAAGTGTTGCTCAACCTAGCGTTGAGAAAAACTCCTCTCGTTGAAGGCGTTGAACTTTTATCAAAAAAACAAAACACGGCAAAACCCAATGTTTACTGGCTCTTGATACCGCAACGGACAGCAAACTTGCAGGATGATGTCAGATGTTGAGGGGTATCCGGATCGCCCTGCGCACCATTTTTCGTGTCGAGTTCACATTTTTCACTAATAGCCTTTTGCCTAACTTCCCAGATATTTCCATTTGTAACAAAAGCGACTTAATCATCGCGTTTGATAGCACGGCGCGAACGACCTTAATGACTTCGAGCAACTAATTTCAAACAACCGATTAGTGCAGTTGCACTAATAGCCGGAACTGTTAGTTCGCACGCGCTTATATAGGAAGGCACCTTGAGCTTACTCAGCGACATTTTCATCCTCTCTGGCAGCCTGGCCCAAAAGGGAGCGCGCCACGCTGTTTTTCCAACGAGAAAAGGTTTAATCACATGACGTACTCGACTCGCAGCCACCTCACCGATGACGCTTCTCTTGAGATTCACTTCGGCCCGTTCCGCCTGCTGCCACAACGTCGTCTGCTGCTCAAGCACGGGCAACCCGTGGCCCTGGGCAATCGCGCCCTGACCCTGCTCTTGGCACTCGCCTCGCGGCCCGGCGAGCTGATGGGCAAAACCGAGTTGCTCGACATTGCCTGGCCCAAACGGGTGGTGGAAGAATGCAACTTACGCGCGCAGATCAGGGCGATCCGACGCGCCTTGGGCGACGATGACGCGTTCTACATCGCCACGGCCGCAGGCCAGGGCTACCGGTTCGTCGCGCCGACCTGGTTTGAGCGTGCGCCGGAGCCGGCGGTGAGAGAGCCAGTGTTGCTCGGCGTGTATGGCTGCCGACACTGCCGCGACGCCGCCATGATGCCGCTGCTTGCGCCCATGCAGCCGGTGCGGATGGATATGCAAAACAGCTGATCTGCCTGGGATATTGGGCGGCGGTGAGCGCCTGGTGTGGGGGGGGTGATCTAACAGCCAACCTCAATCAAATAGGGGAGCTGGTTGCCAGCTCCCACAGTTTTAGAGTGTTGGTGTAACAGCAATAGCGCTCAAATCCAGATGCCCATCCTTCAGTGGCGGGCACCAGTAATACCCACCGGTCAACGGTTTGCTGATGCGATATAACCCGTCAACAATCCCATCCTCCAACCCGCTCATGCGCCGCAACTGCGCTTCAAACGCATCAAACGAATGGCCAAACGCAAGAAACATCAACCCCGCCTGACCATTCTCCGCCCACGGCATGGAACGTCGAACCACGAAGGCTTCCGGGGTAAAGCTTTCCTGGGCCGTTCGCTTGGTGTGCGCGGACTCAGGCGCGTCGTCCAACTCTTCGTTATCGCCATGGCGACGACCAATGATGTGGTCGCGCTCGTGGGCGGGCAACGCGGCAAAACCATCAAGGTCATGCTGCCATTGCTGGATCGCGGCGAAGCTGGCGCCGCTGTCGGTCAACGCGGCGTCCACGGCGGCACTGTCGTGGGGGTTCTCGGTGCCGTCTTCGTAATCGGTCAGGTCAAAGCCGGTCTTGTAGCGAAAGCCTTCGGTCATCTGTACCAGGCGAAACGCCGGCGCCAGAGCCTTTTCAACTGTGCGGCTGCGCAACAGCAGCTCACCACGATCCACACCGTGCAGCCACACCCACAACGCCTGCTGAGTCGACGGGTTGTGCGCGCCCGGCGCACTCACGGCGGGGAATGCACGCAGCCCGTCAACCTGCGCGCCCAATGCGTTTACCAGCGGCTCACCCAAACCCACCACTGCGGCCGAATCCGTCAGGTGCACCAGCGCGTCCAACGCAGCGGGGACAGCTGCGAGCACATCAACGGCGAAAAACAGATGGCGTGCCTGCAACGGCACCGGTGCGGCAAGAATGCCCGGCTGGTAGTGACTCATGTGAACTCCTTCAAGAAAGCCGCGCAGTTTACCCGGCGCACGCGCGCTTGTGCTCGGGGTTTTCCAGATCACGCGGCGTCAGGCCCAATTGCGTCTTGAACTGCGCCCACCCTTTGGGCGTGACAGAGACTGCGCGGGAGTCTTTCGAGCGGCGTAGCCAATCGGCTGCGCACAGAGCATTGAGCAGTTGCACCCCCAATGGCCCAGCCAAATGGTGGGTGCGCTCGGTCCAGTCCAGGCATTGACGCGCCGGCTGCAAGGCACCCGTTTCGATACCCAGCGAGTGAAACCAGGTGGCCCCGTCGGGGAACACCTCAAAGTGCTTATCGCCGATGGCGCGCACGTAGCCATTTTTTTCCAGCGCCTGGGTCACTGCAACGCCCAGTTGCCCAGCGAGGTGGTTGTAGCAGCAGCGCGCAAAGCGCAGCCCCTCGGCCTGACGGTTCGCGGGCTTGGCCGCGATGGTCGGCAACGGCGCGATGGCGCTGAGGTATTCGATGGCCTGGGCCACGTGCGCGCCGGCCAATCGGTAATAACGATGACGGCCCTGTGTTTCGCAGGCGAGCAACCCACCGGCGACCAGTTTGGACAGATGCGTACTCGCGGTTTGCGGCGTCACCCTGGCAGCAAACGCCAGCTCGCCAGCGGGCAGCGCGCGCCCGTCGAACAGCGCCAACAGGATCGCGGCGCGGGCGGGCTCAGCGATCAAACCGGCTATTTCGGTGAAGGTGAGTGGGGTCGACATGGCGCATCTCCGGCAAGTGCCACCGAGTATAAACGCGTCGGACAGCCGCATGCTTCGGCCTGTATCGAAGCATCGGCGCATGCCCTCGCGTTAGATTCGCCACCTGCCTCTTTCAAGGATGACCCGCGATGCTTTCCCCTTTCGTGACGCAACGGCGCGTCCTGGCCGCCACGTCCCTCAGTTACGTGCTGGTGATCCTCGACACGTCCATCGTCAACGTTGCGTTGGCACCCATCGCCAACACATTGCACAGCGACATCACCGAGCTGCAATGGGTGGTCGGCGCCTACACCTTGAGTTTTGCCGGTTTATTGCTCGGCGGTGGCGCCCTGGCAGATCGATTTGGCGCACGCAGGCTGTATCTCATCGGCTTGCTGCTGTTTACCTTCGCGTCGTTGCTGTGTGGCCTCGCCGTTGACGCCGTCACACTCGTGGCCGCACGGGTGCTGCAAGGGGTCGGCGCGGCGTTGCTGGTGCCGGCTTCATTGGCGCTGATCAACGCTGCCTACCTCCACAACCCGGCCGGGCGCGTGTCGGCCATCGGTGTGTGGGCCGGCTGTGGCGGCATCGCCATGGCGACCGGGCCGCTGGTGGGCGGTGTGCTGATTGAGGCCTTGGGCTGGCGCAGTATTTTTTTCGCCAACCTGCCCTTGGGGCTGCTCGCGATCGCCCTCACCGCGCGCCTTGCGGCCAGCCCTCCACACCCCCGTGCACGAGGTTGGAGCGCTCTGCGGTTGTTCGGTAACCCGGTATTCAACGCGTGCCTGGCAGTGTCCCTGGTGTCGGCACTGTTGCTGTACGGCCTGATGTTTTTACTGGGCCTGTATTTCCAGCGAACCTTGGGCTTTAGCCCTTTATGGACCGGCCTCGCATTCCTGCCGCTGACGGTGTCAGTCAGCATTGGCAGCCTGCTGGCGGGGCGCCTGGTTCGCGCGTGGGGCAGTGGACGGCTGATCGGTGGCGCGCTGGTGTTATACCTGGCGGGCTTCGGCCTGCTGCTGGCGACGGCGGCAACGCCCTCGCGCTTCACAATCATCATGGCAATGCCGATGATCGGCCTCGCCGCAGGCCTGATCACCCCCGCCGCCACCGCCACGCTGATGAGCGTGGTCGCGCAAAAACACGCAGGGATCGCCGCCGGCATGCTCAATACCGCCCGGCAACTGGGCGCTGCGCTGGGTGTGGCCCTGGCCGGCGGGCTGCTGTGATGCGTCTGGCGCTTGCCATTCGGCCCTCTGATAGGTGACTCTCTAGTCATGTTTTGCAACTATTCTTGGGGTAGCGACATGACCACCAGCGACCTGCTCGCCCAGCTGTTTCCCACCTGCGCCGCCGACATTCCCGAACAGTTCCGCCTGGCAGCGCCTATTGAACAGCGTGATTACCTGGTCGATGGCCAGTTGCAGGTGTGGAACGGCCCACTGGCCACCGTGCAAAGCCCGGTGCAACTGGGTGATGAACGCGTGCACATCGGCAGCACGCCGCTGCTGGATGCCGAGACGGCGCTCACTGCCCTCGACGCCGCCGTGCGCGCCTACGACCGGGGCCAGGGTGAGTGGCCGACGATGCGCGTGGCCGACCGCATCCAGCACGTGGAAGCCTTTTTGCGGCGCATGCGCGAACAACGCGATGCGGTGGTCAAGCTGCTGATGTGGGAGATTGGCAAGAACCTCAAGGACTCGCAGAAAGAATTCGACCGCACCTGCGACTACATCACCGACACCATCAATGCCCTCAAGGAACTCGACCGCCGCTCCAGCCGCTTCGAGCTGGAGCAGGACACCCTCGGCCAAATCCGCCGCGTACCGCTGGGCGTGGCGCTGTGCATGGGCCCTTACAACTACCCGCTGAACGAGACCTTCACCACACTGATCCCGGCATTGATCATGGGCAACACGGTGGTGTTCAAGCCGGCCAAGCTCGGCGTGTTGTTGATTCGCCCGTTGCTGGAAGCGTTCCGCGACAGCTTTCCGGCAGGCGTGATCAACGTAATTTACGGCAGCGGCCGTGAAACCGTCAGCGCGCTGATGGCCAGCGGCAAGATTGATATTTTTGCGTTTATCGGCACCAACAAGGCCGCCAGCGACCTGAAAAAACTGCATCCAAAACCCCATCGCCTGCGCGCAGCGCTCGGTCTGGACGCGAAAAACCCTGGCATCGTGTTGCCCGAAGTCGATCTGGACAATGCCGTGAGCGAAGCTGTGACCGGCTCGCTGTCATTCAACGGCCAGCGCTGCACCGCGCTGAAAATCCTGTTTGTGCATGAAGACGTGGTCGAAAGCTTCATTGAGAAATTCAACGCCAGGCTCGCCACGTTGAAACCCGGTATGCCTTGGGAAGACGGCGTGTCGCTGACCCCGCTGCCGGAAATCGGCAAAGTGGATTACCTCAACGCGCTGGTGGCCGATGCAGCGCTACACGGCGCCAAGGTGGTGAATGCCCATGGCGGCACCAGTCGCGGTTCGTTCTTCTACCCGGCGGTGCTGTACCCGGTGAACCCGCAAATGCGCGTGTACCACGAGGAACAGTTCGGCCCGGTGGTGCCGATCGTGCCCTACCGTGAGCTGGAGAAGGTGATCGACTACGTGCTGGACTCGGATTTCGGCCAGCAACTGAGCATCTTCGGCACCAATGCCGTGGAAGTTGGGCGGCTGGTGGATACGTTTGCCAACCAGGTCGGCCGCATCAACATCAACGCCCAGTGCCAGCGCGGGCCGGACACGTTCCCGTTCAACGGGCGCAAGAACTCCGCCGAAGGCACGCTGTCAGTGCATGACGCCTTGCGCGTGTTCTCGATCCGCACACTCGTGGCGACCAAGTTCCAGGAAAGCAACAAAGCGCTGGTCAGCGACATATTGCGCAACCGCGATTCGAGCTTTTTGACGACCGATTACATTTTCTAAAAATGACGCTGATCAAAAAATGTGGGAGGGGGCTTGCTCCCGATAGCGGTCAATCAGAAACCAATCAGTTGACTGACACACCGCCATCGGGAGCAAGCCCCCTCCCACACCTGGACCGCGTTCGCCCCTGACTACCGAGGCCGCCTAAATACCGATGAACCTGCACCTGCCCCTCTTCGCCCGGCGCCTTTTGCGCCCGCTACTCGATCCCTACCGCCGCTACCGCAACGCCAAGCTGATCCACGCCGTGCGCGTGTCCATCGGCTTGCTGGCCACCATCCTGCTCACCACCGGCATCAACCTGCCCCACGGTGAGTGGGCCTCGGTGACTATGCTGATCGTGATCGGCGGCTTACAACACCACGGCAACATCGGCAAAAAAGCCGTGGAGCGCGCCTACGGCACACTGATCGGCGCCAGCGTCGGCCTGGCGATCGTGGCGCAACAGGCCTACCTGGGCCAACCGCTGGTGACCTATTTACTGATGTCCATCGTGTGCGGGTTTTTCTCCTATCACGCCATCGGCAAAGGCGGCTACATCGCGCTGCTGTCGGCGATCACCGTGTTTATCGTCGCGGGCCACGGCGACAACCCGCTATCGGACGGCTTGTGGCGCACCGTCGACATTCTCATCGGCATCGCCCTGGCCCTGGCCTTCTCGTTCGCCCTGCCGCTGTATGCCGTGTACTCGTGGCGCTACAACCTGGCCAGCGCCTTGCGCGACTGCGCGGCGATTTACAGCCGCATCATCAGCGGCCAGTCAGTCACCGACGATGAACACCTCAAGCAGCTCAACCGACTGAACGCGGCCATGGTGCAATTGCGTTCGTTAATGCCGTCGGTGTCCAAGGAAGTGAGGATTTCCATGACTGAGCTGGATGCTATCCAGCGGCATTTGAGGATGTGCATCAGCACGCTGGAGATTCTGGGCAATACACGGCCGGACCCACGGGATGAGCAGGCGATGGCAAGGATGCAGATGATGTTGAAGGCTGAGCACCGGCAGATTCGGGTGCAACTGGTCGGGATGGCGCGGGCGTTGAAGTCTGGGGTGACGGAGCGGTTGGAGCGGCCGAGCGCAGTGGGAACGGGTGAGCCAACCCTGGATACGCCGGTTTACAGCGCTCTGGATGGGTATCGGTTGTTGACGCTACAGCTGGCAGCGAATGTGGAAGGTATGCGCCAGCGACTGGCCAAAAGTGCCGGACATTGGAAGATCTAGGAGATGGCCTTTCGCCGCGTTTACACCCGTCGTTACTTTCATAGTTTCTCTTACATATTTTTCACGCTTTATTCACATTCAGAGACGTAGGGTAGAGCCTCATCCGTTACAAACGTTGCACATCAAGCCCGCCGCCCCAGCGGGCTTTTTTTTGCCTGGGGTTTAAGGCCTGAAGATCGGCGGGCGGCCTCTGTGGCTAGCTGGCTTGTTGTGGCGAGCGGGGCTGTTGTGGCGAGCGGGCTTGCCCCGCGTTGGGGTGCGCAGCGCCCCCAGTGAAGACGAATGCGGTGTGTCAGGGACTCTTTGGCGGCGGGTTTTGGGGCTGCTGCGCAGCCCAACGCGGGGCAAGCCCGCTCGCCACAACAGCCCCGCTCGCCACAACAAGCCCGCTCGCCACAAGGAAGTCTGCATGCCACGAGAGTTCGGACGTTGCATCAGCTAGAGGTGTGCAAGTTTGGCGGCCAGCGCTTTGGCTTGAATCGCCACATCTGTCACCGCGGTACTTTCCCACCATACCCCGCGCAACGGCGGGCCCATGGCAAACAACCGATGACTCACCCGACCTTGAGCATCCACCACCGCCCCCGATGTATCTGCCGCAATCCCCAACGCCAGCGGCCCAGGCTGGATCAGCCCGCGCTTGAGCAACTGCTGCGGCAACGGCTTGGCGACGCGGCGCCAGTCGTACTCAATGCCGCTCGAGTTGATCAGCGCCGCGCCCGACACCTCAACCATCGCCTGCTCGCCGCGATGACGCAGACGGATACGTACACCCTCCTGCGAAGGCACCAAGCCCTTGAACGACGCCGCCTGAACCCGCAACCGCCCTTCACCCTGCAAGCGCGCCACCAGCTGCGCGCTCAACGGCGGCGAGCGATGGTGATGGCTTTCCCACCACGGCCGCACATGGCGCACGAACTGGCGCTGTTCACGCTCACTGGCCTGGCTCCACAAGCGCCCAATGTGCGCCCGCACGGTGTCCAGCGGTGCTTGCCAATCGATGCCCTGCGCCTGCGCGAACCGGCATTGCCGACGCACTTCACGCAACAGTTGCCGAGGGCTGCGCACGCTGTGGTCCTCGGCCAGAAAATCCACCCAGCTCGGCGGCTGCCGTCGCACGTGGGGCAGCAAGCCGTGGCGTGAAAAAATCTCGATCGGCCCGCGATGGCCCGCTTGTTCCAGGGACACCACGGCATCCACCATGGTCAGCCCGGAACCGATGATCAGCACGGTCGCCTGTGGGTCGATATGGGCCATGGCCTTGACGTCCCACGGGTCCACCGCCGCCGCGTTCAAGCCGCTGGATTCGGTCTGTGGCGTGCGCGCCGCCGGGAACATACCGGTGGCCAATACCGCGTAAGCGCCACGCAATTGCTCGCCGTTATCAAGTGTCAGAAACGTGGACGTCTTGTCCACCTGCAGGTCAACCACCTCGGCGCGCACATGCTCGACGGTGGACGCGGATAACGCTTTGGCTTGCGCCAAACGCTGCTGGGCATACACACCAAAAATCCCGCGCGGCGGGAACAGTTCGCTGATCGGCACAGGTTGCTCGAAAGACTCGGGCCAACCGCCAGCGCCGATGTAGTCGGTGAGCCATTGGGTCAGGTCGTCGGCGTTGTCCGGGTCAACGCTCATGCGCGCGGCGTTGCCGTTCAAAGTGTGGCCCAGTTCGACCGCGCTGTAGGCCTCGCCACGGCCAAGCTCGGCGCGCGGTTCGATCACCAGGATATGCCGCTGCCCAGGCAGGCGCAGCAATTGCACCGCCAGCATCGTGCCGCTCAGGCCGCCGCCGATGATCAGCACATCAGCGTTGCGGATGGATTCAGTCATGCAGGTTCGCCCTTACTGTCAGCCGTTTCAAGGTCTTTGGAAATCTATCTGATAGGGCGAACACTATCCCTGTGGCGAGCGGGCTTGTCCCGCGTTGGGCTGCGAAGCGGCCCCAAAAACAGCGGCCGAGGAGTATCTGACTCAACGCATTCTTCCTTTTTAGGGCTGCTGCGCATCCCAACGCGGGACAAGCCCGCTCGCCACAGGGTACTTATCGCCTGTTATAGCTGAAGACCTTGAAAGGGCTGGCCCTTACTGTTTACCCAGGTAAATATCATGCAGATCGCCCCGCGCCAACGGTTCAGCGGCGCTTCCACTCAAGGCCACTCGCCCAGTATCCAGCGTAAGGCGGTCCGCTGGCGGGATTATTTGGATCAGCACACGGCCAGCTCCCACAGTGACCGAGGTGTTTCAGTTAGAGCGTGGTGGCCTTGAGGTCGCGGTAGCTCGCACCGGGGTGATGTGCGCCCAAGCGTGCGCCGTCGCCAAACAGCTTCTCGCGCAACGTGCCCTGGGCGTATTCGGTCTTGTACACGCCACGCTTTTGCAGCTCGGGCACCAGCAGGTCAACGGCGTCGATAAAGGTTTCATGGGTCAGCGCGTAGGCCAGGTTGAAACCGTCCACGTCGGTCTCTTCGACCCACTCCTGCAATAGATCCGCCACGGTTTGCGGGCCGCCAACGAACAGCGGCCCAAAGCCGCCGATGCCCACCCAATCGGCCAGTTCGTTCGGCGTCCAGACCTTGTTCGGATCGGCCGTGGAGAACGCTTCCACCGCCGATTGGATGGCGTTGGTGTGCACGTGTTTGAGCGGCTCATCCGGCTTGAACTGGCTGAAATCGATACCGGTCCAGCCGGAGATCAGCGCCATCGCGCCTTCGTAGCTGACGTAGGATTTGTAGTCGTCGAACTTGGCTTTGGCCTGTGCGTCGGTCTCGCCGACGATCACCGTCTGCAAGTTGAAAATCAGGATTTTCCTCGGATCACGCCCGGCCTCGGCGGCGCGGCGGCGGATGTCGGCGACGGTCTTTTTCAACAGCACCTTGGACGGGGCGGCAACGAACACGCACTCGGCCTGCTCGGCGGCGAATTGCTTGCCACGGCTGGATGCACCGGCCTGATACAGCACTGGCGTGCGCTGCGGCGAAGGCTCGCACAGGTGAATGCCGGGCACCTGGAAGTGTTTGCCGACGTGGCGGATCTCATGGATTTTGCTCGGGTCGCTGAAGATCCGGCGTTCACGGTCGCGCAGCACGGCGCCCTCTTCCCAGCTGCCTTCCCAAAGTTTGTAGCACACCTCCAGGTATTCCTCGGCGTAGTCATAGCGCGCGTCGTGTTCGGTCTGGGCTTTCTGGCCGAGGTTCTTGGCACCGCTTTCCAGGTAGGAGGTGACGATGTTCCAGCCGATGCGGCCCTTGGTCAGGTGATCGAGGGTCGAGAGACGACGCGCGAACGGATACGGATGTTCGAATGACAATGAAGCCGTCAGGCCAAACCCCAGGTGTTCGGTGACCAGCGCCATCGGCGCGATCAGGGACAGCGGGTCGTTGACCGGCACTTGCGTAGCCTGGCGAATCGCCGCGTCACCGTTGCCGTTGTACACGTCGTAGATGCCCAGCACGTCGGCGATAAACAGGCCGTCGAACTTGCCGCGCTCAAGGATTTTAGCCAGGTCGGTCCAGTATTCCAGGTCCTTGTACTGCCACGAACGGTCGCGCGGGTGCGCCCACAAGCCGGGAGATTGGTGGCCGACACAGTTCATGTCGAAGGCATTCAAGCGGATTTCACGGGACATCAAATCACTCCGTTGAGGTGGTAGTTGCCGACAACCCTGTATTTGTGGCGCAGCGGGTCATCCAGCGTCGGCGGCAGCGCGGTGCGCTGGCCGGTCAATTCGAATTCGGTGGCACTGGCAAACAGCAAGGCTTCGGCAGCGGCAATCTGCGCTTCGGTGGCGGCGACGGGGCTGGGGTGGGTTTCGGCGCGTTCCAGCAAGGCGGCGGCTACATCGACGCGGATCTGCCAATCGCCGAAGCGGCTGATCACGTAAGGGTCGTCGCTGTTCTCGACGTGGCGTCGGGTGCTGTCCAGCAGTTGGCGCGCTAGGTTCAGTGCAGTCATGGCAAGCTCCTCAGTTCCAGGCGTGGCGCGCAGGCTTCACGCCGTTGAGCACGAAGTTGCCGATCAGGTGGTATTTCCAGCGGGCCGGGTCGTGCAGGGTGTGGGTGCGCGCGTTGCGCCAGAAACGGTCGAGGTTGTGTTTGCCGGTGACCGAGCGGGTACCGGCCAGTTCGAACAGTTTGCTGCTGGCGAGCAACGCGGTTTCGGCGGACAACACTTTGGCCTGGGCGACGACAAAGGACGCGTTGGCCACCGTGTCTTCATTCGGCTCGGCGAGGGCCAGGTCCACGGCCTTGCCGGCTTTGGCGAGGATGGCTTCGGTGCCGTGCACGCGCCACTGCAGGTCGCCAATCGCGGCGATGGTGAACGGGTCTTGCCAGCCGTGATCCTGTTGGCTGTCGATCCATGGGCGCGCCTGGCGGGCGTAGATCTTGGCCTGTTCAAGGGCGCCGACGGCGATGCCGGTGTCGACCGCCGCCTGGATGATTTGCGAGATCGGACCATTGGCGGTGGGCTGGTCGAACGCCTGGTGCGCAGGGATCACCGCGCTCAGGGGCACGCTGACGCCGTCGAGGGTCACGCCGCCGCTGGCGGTGGTGCGCTGGCCAAAGCCGTCCCAGCTGTCGATCACGTTGAGGCCCGGAGCATCGCGTTCGACGAAGGCGATAAACGCCTGGCCGTTTTCGTTATTACCGACAGTGGGCACGATATGGGCGAACAGCGCGCCGGTGCAGTAGAACTTCTCGCCATTGATTTGCGCGGTGTCGCCGTGGACGCGAATTTGCGTGTCGAAGGTGCCGGCGTTTTTGCTTTTGGCTTCGGAGAAGGCGTTGCCGAACCGGTAGCCTTGCAGGACCTTGCCGAAGTAATCCTGCTTTTGCTGCTCCGTCGCGGTCTGCAGGAGGATGTCCACCACGCCGAGATGGTTTTGCGGAATTTGCCCTAGAGACGGGTCGGCGGCGGAGATCAATTTGATCACCTCGGCCACGGTCACGTAAGACACCTCGGCGCCGCCGTAGGCTTTGGGAACGGTGATGCCCCACAGGCCACTGGCGGAAAATTCGTCGAGTTCAGCCACCGGCAGGCGGCGCTCGCGGTCGCGCACGCTGGCGTCGAGGGCAAAGCGCGCGGCTAACCGCGTGGCAACCTCGATGGCTTCGGCGTCCGAGCGGATGATATGGGCAGGGTGTTGAGGGTGGGCTGACATGGACCGACTCCAGGCTCCGAATGAGATAACGGAGGATTGCAGGAGTCGTGCCCGATTTTAATAAGCAATAAAATCAGAGGGTTCGGTGAATACCGGGCGGTTATTCGCGTGTTAAACCAGCAAAGTGTCGATCCACTGTTGCCGGGCGAACAGTTAGATCACCACATTGCGCACGAAGCGCACGGCCACCTCGCCGTCATTGCGATAGCCGTGGGCGTGAAGGCTGGCGAACATAAAGAACTCACCGGCGGCGACGTGTTTTTCGTCGCCATCGACGATCAGGGTCAGGCTGCCTTCGAACACAAACAGCTGCACGCTCCAGCCTACCGGGTCCGGCTCGGGGCTGTAGCGATCACCCGGCTCCAGGCGCATTTCCCACAATTCTACTTCCCGCCTGGCATTGGCTCTGGCCAGCAATACGGCTTTGCTGCCGGGAATATCACCAGCCCACGCCAGTTCGTTGATGCGGCTGTGATCGGGCGCGTCCGGGGCCTGGATCAGGTCGCTGAACGCCACGTCCAGAGCTTCGGCAACGCGGTCCAGGGTGGACAGGCTGACGTTTTTCTCGCCCGCCTCGATGGCCACCAGCATGCGCCGGCTGACGCCGGATTTTTCCGATAGCGCGGTTTGGCTCAGGTCCGCAGCATGGCGCAGCCGACGGACATTCTGGCTGACGTGTTGCAGGACCGAAGCCCGTTGTGGATTTTCTTTGTGCACTATATTGCTCAATGGGTGGGTGTGCGCAGTATACTGCCCAGCGTGCGGCGCATTGTGCGGTCCGTGCCTTTCCCTTGCAAGACCGAGCCGCCATGACTGCCCCGAACTCCCCTTCGCGTTTCAACCGTTTCAGCAAAGCCGAATGCATTCTGGTGGTGATCACCATGATCTGGGGCGGCACCTTTTTGCTGGTGCAGCACGCCATGACCGTCAGCGGGCCGATGTTTTTTGTGGGCCTGCGGTTTGCCGCAGCGGCGATTGTGGTGGGCTTCTTTTCCTTGCGCACCCTGCGTGACCTGACGCTGTTTGAATTGAAGGCCGGCGTGTTTATCGGCGTGGCGATCATGTTTGGTTATGGCCTGCAGACGATTGGCTTGCAAACCATCTTGAGCAGCCAGTCGGCGTTTATTACCGCGCTCTACGTGCCGTTCGTGCCTCTGCTGCAATGGATGGTGCTGGGCCGTCGCCCGGGGTTGATGCCGAGCATTGGCATCATGCTGGCGTTTGCCGGGCTAATGCTGTTGACCGGGCCTGCGGGCGCCTCGCTGAATTTCAGTCCCGGCGAAATCGCTACGTTGATCGGCGCAATCGCCATTGCCGCCGAGATTATTTTGATCAGTGCATTTGCCGGGCAGGTCGATGTGCGCCGGGTGACGGTGGTGCAACTGGCCACGGCGTCGGTGTTGTCGTTCATGATGGTGGTGCCGATGGGCGAGCGGTTGCCGGGGTTCTCATGGCTGCTATTGTTCAGCGCGGTGGGCCTGGGCTTGACCAGTGCGGTGATTCAGGTGGCGATGAATTGGGCGCAGCAGAGTGTTTCGCCAACGCGCGCTACGTTGATTTATGCCGGGGAGCCGGTGTGGGCTGGCGTGGTCGGGCGGATTGCCGGCGAGCGCTTCCCGCCGATTGCGATGCTGGGGGCGGCGTTGATTGTGGCGGCGGTGATTGTGAGTGAGATGAAGACCAAGGCGCAGAAGGCTGTCGAGCTGCAGGATGCGTTGGAACAGGAGCGTCAGGGCTGAGGTCCGAGTGCTGTGGCGCCGGTTGGATGGCTATCGCGGGCAAGGCTCCCACAGGGAACGATCAGGTTTGAAACACTTCCATATAGGAAGTTTCGACCTACCTTGTAGGATCCTGCCACATCTTGCCGTTTGGTGATCGAGAAAGCGGCACGTATGATGCATCCCAAACTCCCGCAGATTAGAAGCCTATGTCCCTGATAGTTCTACTGCTTCTGCCTTTTATCGGCAGCTGTCTGGCGGCCTTGCTGCCGCACAATGCACGTAACACCGAATCGCTGCTGGCGGGCCTTGTAGCGCTGATCGGCACCGTTCAAGTCGCCTTGCTCTACCCCCAGATCGCCCACGGTGGCGTGATCCGCGAAGAATTCATGTGGTTGCCCAGCCTTGGGCTGAATTTCGTGTTGCGCATGGACGGGTTCGCCTGGCTGTTCTCGATGCTGGTGCTCGGCATCGGTACGCTGGTGGCACTGTATGCGCGCTATTACATGTCGCCGGACGACCCGGTGCCGCGCTTCTTTGCGTTTTTCCTGGCCTTCATGGGCGCCATGCTCGGGCTAGTGATCTCCGGCAACCTGATCCAGATCGTGTTCTTCTGGGAACTGACCAGCCTGTTTTCATTCCTGCTGATCGGCTATTGGCACCACCGCGCCGATGCGCGGCGCGGCGCGTATATGGCCCTGATGGTCACCGGCGCCGGGGGCTTGTGCCTGCTGGCGGGCGTGATGCTGCTGGGGCATATCGTCGGCAGCTATGACCTCGACCAAGTGCTGGCGGCGGGCGATCAGATTCGCGCGCACTCGCTGTACCCGGTGATGCTGGCGTTGGTGCTGATCGGCGCCTTGAGCAAAAGTGCGCAGTTCCCGTTCCATTTCTGGCTCCCCCACGCAATGGCGGCGCCGACCCCGGTTTCAGCCTATTTGCACTCGGCCACAATGGTGAAGGCCGGCGTGTTCCTGCTGGCCCGCCTGTGGCCGTCGCTGTCCGGCAGCGAAGAATGGTTCTGGATCGTCGGCGGCGCCGGCGCCATTACCCTCCTCCTCGGCGCTTACTGCGCCATGTTCCAGAACGATCTAAAGGGCCTGCTGGCCTACTCCACCATCAGCCACCTTGGCCTGATCACCTTACTGCTGGGCCTGAATAGCCCGCTGGCCGCCGTCGCTGCGGTGTTCCATATCCTCAACCACGCCACCTTTAAAGCCTCCTTGTTCATGGCGGCGGGCATCATCGACCACGAGAGCGGCACGCGGGATATCCGCAAGCTCAGCGGTCTGGTGCGGTTGATCCCGTTTACGGCGACGTTGGCGATGGTTGCCAGCGCCTCGATGGCGGGCGTGCCATTGCTCAACGGCTTCCTGTCCAAAGAGATGTTTTTCGCCGAAACCGTGTTTATTTCGTCGACAGCCTGGGTAGAAATCGCCCTGCCCGCCATTGCGACCATCGCTGGCACGTTCAGCGTGGCCTACGCGCTGCGCTTTACCGTCGATGTGTTCTTTGGCCCCGCCGCCACTGACTTGCCGCACACCCCGCATGAGCCGCCGCGCTGGATGCGTGCGCCGGTTGAATTGCTGGTGTTCACCTGCCTGCTGGTGGGGATTTTCCCGGCCCAGGTGGTCGGTTCAATCCTCGCCGCTGCCGCCTTGCCGGTGGTGGGCGGCGTGCTGCCCGAATACAGCCTGGCCATTTGGCACGGCTGGAACGCGCCGATGATCATGAGCCTGGTGGCCATGTGTGGCGGCGTGGTGCTGTACCTGATGCTGCGCAAGCAACTCAAGCGCGGCCGCTTCAAATACCCGCCGATCATCAGCTACTTCAATGGCAAGCGCATGTTCGAGCGCAGCCTGGTGGTGATGATGCGCGGCGTGCGCAAGATCGAAAAACGCATGAGCACCAAGCGCCTGCAAACCCAGTTGTTCCTGCTGGTACTGGCAGCGGTGATCGCCGGGTTGATCCCCATGCTCAACAGCGGCCTCAGTTGGGGCGACCGGCCGAAGATTCCGGGCTCCATCGTGTTCGTGACCCTGTGGGTGCTGGCAATCGCATGCGCCCTCGGCGCCGCCTGGCAAGCCAAGTACCACCGGCTGGCAGCCCTGACCATGGTCAGCGTGTGCGGCCTGATGACCTGTATCACCTTTGTGTGGTTCTCGGCGCCGGACCTGGCGCTCACGCAATTGGTGGTCGAAGTGGTCACCACCGTGCTGATCCTGCTGGGCCTGCGCTGGCTGCCACGGCGCATCGAAGAAGTCTCGCCATTGCCGGGCTCGCTGCGCAAGGCGCGAATTCGCCGCCTGCGTGACTTCCTGCTGTCCACCGTGGTCGGCGGCGGCATGGCGTTGCTCTCTTACGCGATGCTGACGCGCCAGACGCCCAACGACATTTCCTCGTTCTACCTGAGCCGCGCGCTGCCCGAAGGCGGCGGCAGCAATGTGGTGAACGTGATGTTGGTGGACTTCCGGGGCTTCGACACCCTCGGCGAAATTACCGTGCTCGGCGCCGTGGCGCTGACCGTATACGCCTTGCTGCGACGCTTCCGCCCGTCCAGGGAAAGCATGCAACTGCCCGCACAACAGCGCCAACTGGCGCAGGACGTGGCGACCGATTTGGTCAACCCGCGCCAGGCCAGCGATACCGCGCTGGGCTTCATGATGGTACCGGCGGTGCTGGTGCGCCTGCTGCTGCCGATTGCGCTGGTGGTGTCGTTCTACCTGTTTATGCGCGGCCATAACCAACCGGGCGGTGGTTTTGTCGCCGGACTGGTGATGTCGGTGGCGTTTATCCTGCAATACATGGTCGCCGGTACGCAGTGGGTCGAGGCGCAGATGAGCCTGCGGCCGATGCGCTGGATGGGCTTCGGCCTGCTTTCAGCC
Source organism: Pseudomonas sp. AMR01 (assembly GCF_041946035.1). Taxonomy (NCBI): domain Bacteria; kingdom Pseudomonadati; phylum Pseudomonadota; class Gammaproteobacteria; order Pseudomonadales; family Pseudomonadaceae; genus Pseudomonas; species Pseudomonas sp. AMR01. Next base: position 84,205 of record NZ_JAUTYR010000006.1, on the reverse strand, counting down.
ACGCTGACCGGGCTCGGCGCGTTGTTCGCCGGGTACCCGTTCCTCACCACCCATACCTGGCATTTCAGCCTGCCGGTGCTGGGTGACATCCATATCGCCAGCGCCTTGTTCTTCGACGTCGGCGTGTACGCCATGGTCGTCGGCTCGACGCTGCTGATGCTCACCGCCCTCGGTCACCAATCCGTGCGGGCGCACAAACCGAGCAACCAGGCCAAAGCCGTTGCCGCTACGGAAGGAGCCGCCTGATGGAAGAAGTCATCGCAATTGCCATTGGGGTCCTGGCGGCCTCCGGCGTCTGGTTGATCCTGCGGCCACGGACCTTCCAGGTCGTGATGGGCCTGTGCCTGTTGTCGTACGGGGTCAACCTGTTCATTTTCAGCATGGGCAGCCTGTTCATCGGCAAAGAGCCGATCATCAAGGACGGCGTGCCGCAAGACTTGCTCAACTACACCGACCCCTTGCCCCAAGCCCTGGTGCTGACGGCCATCGTGATCAGCTTTGCCATGACCGCCTTGTTTCTGGTGGTGCTGCTGGCCTCCCGTGGCCTGACCGGCACCGACCATGTAGACGGCCGGGAGCCCAAGGAATGAATTGGGTCAACCAACTGATCGTCGCGCCAATCCTGCTGCCGCTGCTGACCGCCGGCCTGATGCTGATGCTGGGCGAAAAGCGCCGGCCGCTTAAGGCTCAGATCAATCTGGTTTCGAGCATGCTTGGCCTGGGCATCGCGATTCTGCTGCTGTACTGGACGCAAAAAGGTGGCCCCGGCTCGATTGGCGTGTACCTGCCCGGTAACTGGCAAGTGCCGTTCGGCATTGTGCTGGTGGTCGACCAATTGTCGGCGCTGATGCTGGTGCTGACCGGCGTCATCGGCGTGAGCGCGCTGCTGTTTGCCATGGCGCGCTGGGACCGTGCGGGCACTAGTTTTCACGCGTTGTTTCAGATTCAGATGATGGGGTTGTACGGCGCTTTCTTGACCGCTGACCTGTTCAACCTGTTCGTGTTCTTCGAAGTGCTGCTGGCGGCGTCCTATGGCTTGATGCTGCACGGTTCGGGCCGCGCGCGGGTGTCGTCGGGGCTGCATTACATCGCGATCAACCTGCTGGCCTCGTCGCTGTTTCTGATTGGCGCGGCGATGATCTACGGCGTGACCGGCACACTGAACTTTGCTGACCTGGCACTGAAAATCCCGCTGGTGCCTGAGGCCGATCGCGGCCTGTTGCACGCCGGTGCGGCGATTCTGGCCACGGCGTTCCTGGCCAAAGCCGGCATGTGGCCGCTGAACTTCTGGCTGGCGCCCGCCTATTCCTCGGCCAGCGCGCCGGTGGCGGCGATGTTTGCGATCATGACCAAGGTCGGCGTGTACACCGTGCTGCGCCTGTGGACGCTGCTGTTCTCCGGCCAGGCCGGTGCCTCGGCGTTGTTCGGCGGCGATTGGCTGGTGTACGGCGGCATGGCGACGATTATTTGCGCGGCACTGGCGATGATCGCAGCCCAGAGGCTGGAGCGTATGGCCAGCCTGAGCATTCTGGTCTCGGCCGGAATTTTGCTGTCTTCCGTCGGTTTTGCTCAACCGAGCCTCACCGCTGGCGCGTTGTTCTATCTGGTCAGTTCCACCCTGGCATTGAGCGCGTTGTTCCTGTTGGCCGAGCTGATCGAGCGTTCGCGCTCGGCCAACGATTTGCCGCTGGATGAGGAAATCGATGCGCTGCCCAAAGCCATGGAATCCCTGCACCCGCGTCCCGGCGTGAACCTTGATGACGAACAGAAAGCCGTCGTCGGCCAGGTGATTCCGTGGACCATGGCGTTCCTCGGCTTGAGCTTTGTGGCCTGTGCGCTGCTGATTATCGGCATGCCGCCGTTGTCCGGGTTTATCGGCAAGCTCAGCCTGTTGAGTGCGCTGGTCAACCCGATGGGCCTGGGCAATGCGGTGGATGAGCCGATTCGCCCTGCCGCGTGGGGCCTTGTGGCGCTGCTGATCCTCTCCGGGCTGGCCTCGCTGATCGCCTTCGCGCGCCTTGGGATCCAGCGTTTCTGGACCCCGGAAGAGCGCCCATCGCCCCTGCTGCGCCGTTATGAGTGCGTGCCGATCTTCTTCCTGCTCGGCCTCAGCGTGCTGCTGACGTTCAAGGCCGAACCGTTGATGCGCTACACCCAGGGCGCCGCCCAGAGCCTGAACAACCCCGAGAACTACGTGATGGCCGTCATGGCGACACGCCCGGTGCCAAGCCCTGAAGCCAAGGCCGCCGCGCTGGAGGTGCAGCCATGAAGCGCCTGTTTCCTGCCCCATGGTTGTCGCTGGCGTTGTGGCTATTGTGGCTGGTGCTGAACCTGTCCATGAGCCCCGGCAACCTGTTGCTCGGTGCCCTGCTGGGCTTGCTCGCGCCGCTGCTGATGGCGCCGCTGCGTCCGTTGCCGATCCGCATTCGTCGCCCTGGGGTGATCATTCGTCTGTTCTTCCGGGTGGGGCGTGACGTGATCATCTCCAACCTCGCCGTGGCCTGGGGCATCCTGACCTGCGGCGCGCGGCCGCCACATTCGGGCTTTATCAGAATTCCCCTGGACCTGCGCGACGCCAACGGGCTGGCCGTGCTGGCGATGATCACCAGCGTCACGCCTGGCACGGTCTGGTCGGAACTGGCGCTGGACCGCAGCATCCTGTTGCTGCACGTGTTCGACCTGGAGGATGAAGCGCGCTTTATCCAGCACTTCAAACACGACTACGAACGGCCCCTGATGGAGATCTTCGAATGAGCGCCCTGCTCGCCAATGCGATCCTGTTCAGCCTGTTCCTGTTCTCCCTGGCCATGGTGCTGACGCTGGTGCGCCTGTTCAAAGGCCCTTCGGCCCAGGACCGGGTACTCGCGCTGGACTACCTGTACATCCTGGCGATGCTGATGATGCTGGTGCTCGGCATTCGTTACGCCAGTGACACCTACTTTGAAGCGGCGCTGCTGATTGCGCTGTTTGGCTTCGTGGGCTCGTTTGCCCTGGCGAAATTCCTGCTGCGTGGCGAGGTGATTGAATGATGCCGTTATGGGTGGAAGTGATGGTGGCGGTGCTGCTGCTACTGAGCAGCGTATTCGCGCTGATTGGTGCGATCGGGTTGTTGCGGATGAAGGACTTTTTCCAGCGCATGCACCCGCCCGCACTAGCCTCGACATTGGGCGCGTGGTGCGTGGCGCTGGCGTCGATTATTTACTTTTCCACGCTCAAGTCCGGCCCGGTGTTGCACGGCTGGCTGATTCCGATTTTGCTGTCGATCACCGTGCCGGTGACCACATTGCTGTTGGCGCGTACGGCGCTGTTCCGCAAGCGCATGGCCGGTGACGATGTACCCGCCGAAGTCAGCAGCCGCCGCTGATTTCTCAGGCGAATACAGTAAAAAATGTGGGAGCGGGCTTGCTCGCGAATGCGGTGTATCAGAAACACACACAGTGACTGACGCCCCGCTTTCGCGAGCAAGCCCGCTCCCACATTTGGTTCTCGCTAGGCAAAAGATCTGATGTGCTTCGCCAATTCCGCCAGCGCCGCATCATCCGCCCGCACATGATCATGGGACGAAATATAGCCTTCATAAGCCTCGAAAAACTTGTCCACCTTCGAACTCAACGGCTTGAACGCACTGTCCGAACCCGTCCCATGCATGGGAAACAGCTTCGCATGCAGGTGATCCACCCCGTACCCCTCCAGCATCATCCCTGTACGCGCCACATCGGGAAACGCGCGGTCAATCTGCAGCGCGGTTTTCTTGGCCGCCACCGCAAGCCCGGCGAGCACTTCATCCGACTGTGCAAACGCGTAGCTGCCGTAGTGTTGCTTGGGGATTACCACGCTGAAACCCGGGGTGTTGGGGAAGATCGAGAGGAAAGCCATGTGCTGGTCGTCTTCCCACAGGATGTGGGCTGGGGAGGTCTTTTGAACAATGCTGCAGAAAATACAATCCATTTAAATTACCGCCAGTTTCATCATGACTTAGGTCGTGGCGACCATCTAAAGCTACGATTCGCGCTGCGTCAAAATAATTGGGTATTTTGGGTAGTGTTCGCCCTTCATAAATCAAGAAAAAGAATTTGCATCGTGAACATCACGCGCTCCGTCTTGATAAACGCCCCGAACCGGCCGGGGCGTAAACGGTCAGGCTAATCCGCTATCAAATCAACGCCAATGCATTTGCGTAAATGTTGGTTGGCGGATGGCCGCCTTGCCTGCCCCACACTTCTTCGCGCCCATTAATCACGGCGAGGGAATGCCCCACCATCTGGCCGTTGACGGGAACGCCGTGAGTCACAACGCCCAATTGGCCCCTCGCAAGGTTTGCGACACTGGTTATCTGAATGTGAGCTTTGAGACCCAGGCGCAGTAACCCATTCGCTCGATCGGGTTCGCTGTCGTTGATGCTGTATAACGCATGGCCAAAGCTCTTTCTGGCATAACCGTCGTTATTTTCCCATTGCGCCCGTTTGGCGCTGGCGGCATACAGAAAATGCGCATCAGCCAGCATCGCCGCGTCGCCCCCCTCGAATTCAGATACGTTTGCGGCCTGCGCCAACTCGCTTTTGGACAGGTGAAGCCGGAAACCATCGCGCATTTCTACGTCGTAGCCATCCCCCGCCACCCTCACCTGATTGAAAATGTCGGCAGGTTTCTGGCCAAACTTCATCATCGCAGCCTTTATGGCCGCAACCGTGATGCAGTTCTCCTTGGTCGGCCCCTGACTGAATCCACTCCAGATATTGCCGGCTTCGATGCCCACACCGGGTCTCCTGCCAGGACTGCTCTGGGTGGTGAAGTAGTCATGTTGGCTGACAGGTTGAGTGGGTGCCGGGTTATACGTACGCCCTGGATTCTGAAATGTGTGCCGGTTGAGCGTACGACCATGGTGAGCACCGCGCGAATGACCTTGATCGTGCACCTGTTACGTCAGGGTGTGACGGCTAGCGGCGTGAGATGCTATTGATTCGTCCAGGGCACGAATCAGTTTATTCAGTTCATTCCTGGAGGAGCCGCCATCCATCTTCTCCCTGAGCAATTTCAACCGGCCGGACAAGTGTTGAGCCGTTTGCGTACTGGAGCCTGGCCTCGCGTGAGATAGCTCATTCACCAGCTGTTTCACTGCAGCAACATCGGCCGCAAGCGTGGCAGGCGCCGGCGCCGGTTGCGCCTTGACTGGCGCGTAAAACGCGCCTCCACTCACCGCCACTCCTGGATTCCACATCTTCAACACTCTCCACTGATTGACGAAGCCCACAGGGCCCTGACTCGCTCAGTGGTAAAGCAGACGCGGAACGTTCCATACTTTGTGTAGGCTCATAGCTGTCTCAGTCGCGGGAGTTTTTCCCGACACATCAAACTTCAAGCTGAAATAACATCCAGAAACATCCGCCAGATCGTTCCGACGCCCCGCGAGCGAAGGATCAAAATAAATGGCAACTTTCTAAAATACCCAAGGATGTACCCGATGAGCAAAACCTACACCCCTCTCGCAGCAGCCGCTGACGTCGAAACAACGCTTAACTGGCTCGATGGCCGCTGGAAGCTGATCATTCTGTTCCACCTGTTCGGCGGCCAGGTGCAGCGCTATTCAGACCTTGAGCGGTTGATCCCGGATATCTCTCAGAAAATGCTGGCACAGCAACTGCGCCAGCTTGAAGCCGATGGCTTGGTGCATCGCACGGTTTACCCGGTGGTGCCGCCAAAGGTGGAGTACCGAATGACCGAGTGGGGCCAGAGCCTGTGCCCGGTGCTGGACGGCCTGCTCAAGTGGCACACCGCCAAGCCCGTGAACTAGACCGTGGGGACGGTGCCACCGTCGATCACATATTCAGTGCCACTGATCGAAGCGGCGCGCGGCGATACCAGGAAGGCGATCAAGTCGGCGACTTCCTCTGGCTTGGCGGGACGCCCGAGAGGAATGCCTCCCAGCGACTTCATGATGATCTGTTTGCCACCCTCGTAATCAGTGCCTGCCTCCTGCGCCAGGCGTTCCGCCAGTGCAACCGCCGAGTCGGTTTCCACCCAACCTGGGGAGACGCGCACCACCCGCACACCTTTGGGCGTGACTTCTTTCGACAAGCTCTTGCTGTAGGTTGCCAACGCGGCCTTGGCAGCGGCATACGCCGTGGTCGACTCCGGCAACGGCAATTCGCGCTGAATTGAGGTGACATGAATAATCACCCCTGCCCCACGCGCCAGCATCCCCGGCAACAACGCCCGGTCCACTCGCACCGCTGCCAGCAGGTTCTGGTTCAGCGCACTCGACCACTGCTCATCGTCCAGCGCCGCAAACCCGCCGCCTGGCGCGCTGGAGCCGCCGAGCACGTTGACGATGATATCGACACCACCGAAATCAGCCTGGATGGCGTCGGTCGCACGTGTGCAACCGTCCGCCGTACCCAAGTCAGCCGCGATAAAGTGCACACCGTGAGGCGCTGAGTCCGCCGCCGAGCGCGCGACTGATATCACCTGCACGCCCTGGTCATGCAACACGGCCACCACCGCAGCGCCGATGCCTTTGGTACCGCCTGTCACCAATGCGCGAAGGCCTTTTAGGCCGAGGTCAAAGCTCATACCAGAATCTCCAGTGAAGCGATCTTGTCGCCTTCCAGACCAAAGAAAAAACGCAGGTCCAGCGGGCTGCCGGGGAAGTCACCCACCAAATGGCTGGTGACCAATATCCTGGCGTCTATTACTTCGCAGGCAAACGGCTCGCTGGTGTAGGTGTACTGGTTGACAGTGCCGGCCTTCCAGGCCCGAATCGCGGACAAACCGGTGTAGGTATGGCCCTCGTCCTTGACCACGGCGTTCGGGGTAAAGCATTGAGCCAAGTCGGCGCCCTCCGTGGCGTCTGCGGCAAAGTAACGGGTGATGGGCGCGGGGAGCGTGAGGGTCATGAGCGGTGTTCCTGAATGATCGGTAGGTACTCAGGATAGGAACGGCGCGGACAGCCCACAAGAACGCACGAAAAGGTTATGGGCTTACTGAAAAGTAAGTGCTTGAATTCAGCGGGCTGGCTGCAGATCGACAATGCGAAGATTTTTTCGGCATTTTAAAACGAGCAGTACATAAGCGAGCCCGTTCCCACATGTGGATGTGATCTCTGAGACGAGACTCAAGCCCTGCGCAGGGGTGACGCGGAGCGTCATGGATGCATTCCCACGCAGAGCATGGGAAAGGTCAATGTTAAAGCATTGATTCCCTGAAATTTCCGACAGTATTTTAGGGTTGCCCGTCGGAAGATGGCCCCTTAATCTTCGGCGGTCGCTGCAAATTCAGCGACCGGGTTTCGCAGCCCGGTTAAACTCTAGACGCACAGCGTCCACCTAAAGATAGCGGGCGCTTTTTTATGCCTGATGTTATGGCGGCTGTGCGCGGGATACCTTCGGGTATGCCGGGTGCCTAGAGTCCCGGTCTGCGAACCTGCGTACAGCTGCCACCCGGGTATCGTTTCGCAGCGATGGGTAGTGGCTCCATGACTCTAGGAGCTTTGCCATGATTAAAGACAGTCCGAATCCGCCGCCGGATTCATCCTCGCTTCACGCCGCAGCTCATCGAGCGATCAACCACTATCTGAATCCATCCGAGAAACCAGAGCCGTCAGCTGAGGACCACGGTGTGTTTACCGTGCGTGAAGGATTAGACGTAGAGACACTGTTGGTCAACGCGTCAGAGGATCTTGCATCCGTACAAGCGCTGGCGAGCCATTTGGCTTTTGAGATTGACGGCAATCCTCGCAGCGTGGCGCTGGGGATTTCCCGAATGCTGGAGGGGATCCAGTTATTGGTCGAGAAGGCACTGACCCTCAATCAGGCCTGAAGGCGAACACGGTAAAAAAATGTGGGAGCTGGCTTGCCTGCGATAGCGGTCTATCAGCCAGCCTTTTGGTGACTTGCACACCGCTATCGCAGGCAAGCCAGCTCCCACAGTGGATAGAGTGAGCCGTTAAAGCGGTGCACAAAAAAACGCCCCGAACCAGTCGGGGCGTTTTTTATTCAGCGTTTACCGATCAGGCTTGATCAGCCAACCGCCACGTCGTCCCACCCTTCCCGTCTTCCAACACCACACCCATCGCGGTCAGTTGGTCACGAATCCGGTCAGACTCCGCCCAGTCCTTGTTCGCCCGAGCAGTCAAACGCGCCTGAATCAACGCATCCACCTCAGCCGCATCCACACGCCCTTCAGCGCCGGCTTGCAGGAAGTCATCGGCTTCCATCTGCAACACGCCCAGCACGCTGGCCAGTTCTTTCAAGCGGGCAGCAAGGCCAGCGGCCGCGTCGACATCACTCTCACGCAACCGGTTGATCTCACGCACCATCTCGAACAGCACCGCGCAGGCTTCCGGCGTACCGAAGTCGTCGTTCATCACCTGGGTAAAGCGCTCAACAAACGCTTCACCGCCCGCCGGCGCCACGGATGGCAGGCCTTTCAACGCATGGTAGAACCGCTCCAGAGCGCCTTTGGCGTCCTTGAGGTTATCTTCCGAATAGTTGATGGCGCTGCGATAGTGGCTCGACACCAACAAATACCGCACCACTTCCGGGTGGTACTTTTCCAGCACGTCGCGAATGGTGAAGAAGTTGTTCAAGGACTTGGACATCTTCTCGCCATTGATGCGGATCATGCCGCAGTGCATCCAGGCGTTGGCGTAGGTCTTGCCGGTGGCGGCTTCGCTTTGGGCGATTTCGTTTTCGTGGTGCGGGAACTCAAGGTCGCTGCCGCCGCCATGAATGTCGAAGGTCTCGCCCAGGCAGCACGTGGACATCACCGAGCATTCGATGTGCCAGCCCGGACGCCCGGCGCCCCAGGGCGACTCCCAGCTCGGCTCGCCGGGCTTGGTGCCTTTCCACAGCACAAAATCCAGCGGGTCTTGCTTGGCTTCGTCGACTTCGATGCGTGCGCCGATGCGCAGGTCTTCGATTTTCTTGCGCGACAGCTTTCCGTAGCCCATGAACTTGGCGACGCGGTAGTACACGTCGCCATTGCCCGGTGCGTAGGCGTAACCCTTGTCGATCAGGGTCTGGATCATCGCGTGCATGCCCGGGATGTGGTCCGTGGCGCGCGGTTCCATGTCGGGCTTGAGGATGTTGAGGCGCGCCTCGTCCTCGTGCATCGCCGCAATCATGCGCTCGGTCAGCGCGTCGAACGACTCGCCGTTTTCGTTGGCGCGATTGATGATCTTGTCGTCGATGTCGGTGATGTTGCGCACATAGGTCAGGTCATAGCCGCTGAAACGCAACCAGCGGGTCACCAGGTCGAAGGCAACCATGCTGCGGCCGTGGCCGATGTGGCAGTAGTCGTACACGGTCATGCCGCACACGTACATGCGCACCTTGTTGCCATCCAGCGGTTTGAAGACCTCTTTGGTCTTGCTGAGTGTGTTGTAGATCGTTAGCACGAGAGTTCCTTAATCACTGGCCCCACGAATCACGCAAGGTCACGGTACGGTTGAATACCGGATGACCGGGTTTGGAGTCCTTGATATCCGCGCAGAAGTAACCTTCGCGCTCGAACTGGAAACGGTCTTCCGGCTGTGCGTCGCCAAGCGATGGCTCGGCACGACAACCAGTGAGCACTTGCAGGGAGTCAGGGTTGATGTTGTCGAGGAAACTCGCGCTGTCTTCGGCCTTCTCGGGGTTGGCCGAACGGAACAGGCGATCGTACAAGCGCACTTCGCACTCGATGCTGGCCGCAGCCGGCACCCAGTGAACCACGCCTTTGACCTTGCGGCCTTCAGGGTTCTTGCCGAGGGTTTCCGGGTCGTAGGAGCAACGCAGTTCGACGATGTTGCCATCGGCGTCCTTGATCGCTTCGTCGGCGCGGATCACGTAGCTGCCACGCAGGCGCACTTCGCCGTTCGGCTCCAGGCGCTTGTAGCCCTTTGGCGGCTCTTCCATGAAGTCATCACGGTCGATGTAGATTTCACGGGCGAACGGCAGCTTGCGCACGCCGAGTTCTTCTTTCTGCGGATGACGCGGCAGCTCGAGGTTTTCGACCTGGCCTTCCGGGTAGTTGGTGATCACGACTTTCAACGGGCGCAGCACGCACATGGCGCGCGGGGCGTTTGCGTCGAGGTCCTGACGGATGCTGAATTCGAGCATGCCGAAGTCAACCACGCCGTCGGAACGGTTGGTGCCGACCATGTCGCAGAAGTTGCGGATCGACGCCGGGGTGTAGCCGCGACGGCGGAAGCCCGACAGCGTCGACATGCGTGGGTCGTCCCAGCCGTGCACGTGCTTCTCATCCACCAGTTGCTTGAGTTTGCGCTTGCTGGTGATGGTGTAGTTCAGGTTCAGGCGGCTGAATTCGTACTGACGCGGGTGCGCCGGTACCGGCAGGCTGTCGAGGAACCATTCGTACAGCGGGCGATGGCTTTCAAACTCCAGGGTGCAGATGGAGTGGGTGATGCCTTCGATGGCGTCCGACTGACCGTGGGTGAAGTCGTAGTTCGGGTAGATGCACCACGTGTCACCGGTTTGATGGTGATGGGCGTGGCGGATGCGGTACATGATCGGGTCGCGCAGGTTCATGTTCGGCGAGGCCATATCGATTTTGGCACGCAGTACACGGGCGCCGTCCTGGAACTCGCCGGCCTTCATGCGGGCGAACAGGTCGAGGTTCTCTTCAACCGAACGGTCGCGAAACGGGCTGTTCTTGCCAGGCTCGGTCAGGGTGCCACGGTATTCCCTGGCTTGCTCAGGGCTCAGGTCATCCACGTATGCCTTGCCGGCCTTGATCAGCTCGACGGCCCAGTCGAACAACTGGTCGAAATACTTGGACGCATAGCGCACTTCACCGGACCATTCGAAGCCCAGCCATTTGATGTCGCTTTCGATGGCGTCGATGTATTCCTGGTCTTCCTTGGCCGGGTTGGTGTCGTCGAAACGCAGGTGCGTGACGCCACCGAATTCCTGGGCCAGACCGAAGTTCACACAGATCGACTTGGCGTGACCGATGTGCAGGTAGCCGTTGGGCTCTGGCGGGAAGCGGGTGACGATCTGCGTGTGCTTGCCCGAATCTAGGTCCGCCTGGATGATCGGGCGCAGGAAATTGACCGGGACAGCAGGTCCGGCCTTGGAATTCGAGGTAGGGTCGACAGTGGGCTTGCTCATAGGATCCTTGAACAGACAGGTTCGTGGCCGGGTCAGGCCAGACAAAACAAAGGCGATATCATAGCTGATGCTGTCAAGCCGCTGACAGAGCGAGGCCGAAAACTGCTGCATTTAATGCACCGGCGGTAAAAAACCACCTCGAAATTCCTGCCGGGCACGCTAAACTGCGCCCCTTGGCCGCTGTTTAGCCAATCAGGTGAGGCGCGCAGGCGTCCAAACCCACGAATTCCCTGAAAGAGAAACGACCATGACTCAAGTCAAACTGACCACCAACCACGGTGACATCGTCATCGAGCTGAACGCCGAGAAAGCGCCTATCACCGTCGCCAACTTCATCGAGTACGTTAACGCCGGCCACTACGAAAACACTGTTTTTCACCGTGTGATCGGTAACTTCATGGTCCAGGGCGGCGGTTTCGAGCCTGGCATGAAAGAAAAGAAAGACAAGCGCCCAAGCATCCAGAACGAAGCGGACAACGGCCTTTCCAACGACAAGTACACCGTCGCCATGGCCCGTACCATGGAGCCGCATTCGGCCTCCGCGCAGTTCTTCATCAACGTCGCCGACAACGCCTTCCTCAACCACACTGGCAAGAACACCCAGGGTTGGGGTTACGCGGTATTCGGTAAAGTCACCGAAGGCCAGGACGTCGTTGACAAGATCAAAGGCGTGCAGACCACCGGTAAAGCCGGTCACCAGGACGTTCCGGTAGAAGACGTTATCGTCGAGAAAGCCGAGATCGTTGGGTGATATTACTGATTTCAGATTTGCATCTGGAAGAGGAGCGCCCGGACATCACCCGGGCGTTTCTGGATTTGCTCCACGGCCGCGCCCGTGGCGCCCAGGCGTTGTACATTCTGGGGGACTTTTTTGAAGCCTGGATTGGCGATGATGGGATGACGCCTTTCCAGCGTTCGATTGGCGAGGCTCTGCGCGAGCTGAGCGACAGCGGCACCCCGATTTTTATCATGCACGGCAACCGCGATTTCCTGATCGGCAAAGCGTTCTGCAAAGCAGCAGGCGCCACCTTGCTGAATGACCCGAGTGTCGTGCAGTTTTACGGCGAACCTGTGCTCTTGATGCACGGCGACAGCCTCTGCACCCGCGACGTCGGCTATATGAAGCTGCGGCGCACTCTGCGCAACCCGCTTGTGCTGTTTATTCTGCGCCATCTGCCCTTGCGTACCCGCCATAAACTGGCGCGCAAACTGCGCAGTGAAAGCCGCGCGCAGACGCGCATGAAGGCCAACGACATTGTTGATGTAACGCCCGAGGAAGTGCCGCGGGTGATGCAGCAGTTCGGCGTGCGCACCCTGGTCCACGGCCACACGCACCGCCCGGCGATCCATAAGCTGCAGATTGGTGAGCAAGCGGCCAAGCGCATTGTGCTGGGGGATTGGGACAAGCAGGGCTGGGCATTGCAGGTGGATGAGCAAGGGTTTCAATTGGCGGCGTTTGACTTTGTAAACCCGCAGCTGGCACTGCCTGGCGCCTGAACCTCAGACTCCACTGATCCACTGTGAACATAGAGCCAAATGTGGGAGCGGGCTTGCTCGCGAAGGCGGAGGTTCAGTCGATATATAAGTTGACTGATACACCGTCTTCGCGAGCAAGCCCGCTCCCACATTTTTGACCGCGTACACCCCATGATCAGTGGCCGGAGGCCTCAGGCCCGGCCTTGGCGCCGAACGGTGGCTTCGCAAGCCATACCAGCAACATCAGCCCCATGAACATCCACCCCAGCAGCGTGAAGTAATCCACGGTGGACATCATGTACGCCTGGCTGGTGAGGATTTGATCCAGCTGCGCATACGCCTTCTGCCCCGCACCACCCAGCGCCTGCAAGGCGTCGCGGGTCGCCGAGTCGTAGGTGGTCATGTTCTCGCTCATATACGCATGGTGCTGGTCCGCCCGGCGAATCCAGATCCAGGTGGTCAGCGACGCCGCAAAGCTACCGCCCAGGGTCCGCAGGAAGGTGGCCAGGCCCGCGCCATCGGCAATCTGGCTCGGCGGCAAATCGGACATCAGGATGGTCAAGGTCGGCATAAAGAACAGCGCCACGCCGATCCCCATGAACAACTGCACCATCGCGATGTGCTGGAAGTCCACCTCATTGGTGAAGCCCGCTCGCATAAAGCAGCTCAAACCAATCGCCAGGAAGGCCAGGCCTGCCAGCAGGCGCAGGTCGAACTTGTGCGCGTACTTGCCGACAAACGGCGACATCAGCACCGGCAAAATGCCGATCGGCGCCACTGCAAGGCCTGCCCAGGTTGCGGTGTAGCCCATCTGGGTTTGCAGCCATTGCGGCAGGATCAGGTTGATGCCGAAAAAGCCCGCGTAGCCGAGAATCAACACAATGGTGCCGATGCGGAAGTTGCGATACGCAAACAGCCGCAGGTTGACCACCGGGTGTTTGTCGGTCATTTCCCAGATAACAAACACCGCCAGGGCAACCACCGAAATCGCCGCACCAATGATGATGAAATTGGATTCAAACCAATCGAGGTCGTTACCCTTGTCGAGGATGATTTGCAGAGCGCCAACACCAACGATCAAGCTAAGCAAGCCGACGTAATCCATTGGCTGGTAACTGGTGACCACCGGGCGCTTCTTCAATTGCGAGCGCACCACTATCACCGCAAAGATGCCGATGGGCACGTTAATGAAGAAGATCCACGGCCAGCTGTAGCTGTCGGTGATCCACCCACCCAGAATCGGTCCGGCAATCGGCGCCACCACCGTGACCATGGCGAGTAACGCCAAGGCCATGCCGCGTTTTGCCGGTGGGTAGACCGCAATCAGCAGGGTCTGGGTCATCGGGTACAACGGCCCCGCCACCAAGCCTTGCAGCACGCGAAAGCCGATCAGCTCGGGCATCGAGGTGGAAATACCACACAGGAACGACGCCAGCACAAACAGCAGGGTCGCCCAAAGAAACAGCTTCACCTCGCCAAACCGGCGGCTTAACCAGCCGGTCAGCGGCAAGGCAATCGCGTTACTCACCGCAAACGAGGTGATCACCCAGGTGCCTTGCTCCGAACTTACGCCCAGGTTGCCGGAAATGGTCGGCAACGCCACGTTGGCGATGGTGGTGTCGAGCACCTGCATAAAGGTCGCCAGCGACAGGCCAATAGTGGCCATCAACAGGCTGGGTGGCGTGAAGGAGGCGTTATTGCTCATTAGCGTTGCGCAGCCTTGGGAGCCGCGGCACTGCTGTTGTCATGAATCAACTGCGTGATCATGGCGTCGGCTTCGGCCAGTTGGCGGTCATACACGTTAGTGGTGAACGAGGCCTTCTGCGGCGCCTGTTGCGCCAGCACCGGGCCGCTGGTGTCGTGCAGGTCCACCGTGACCACCGTGCTCAAGCCCACGCGCAATGGGTTCTTGGCCAATTCTTCGGCATTCACGTGGATGCGCACCGGTACCCGTTGCACGATCTTGATCCAGTTACCCGTGGCGTTCTGCGCAGGCAGCAGGGCAAACGCGCTGCCGGTGCCGGCGCCGAGGCTGTCGACAGTGCCGCTGTACTTCACGTCGCTGCCGTAGATATCCGTTTCGATATCCACCGGTTGGCCGATACGCATGTCGCGCAGTTGGGTTTCCTTGAAGTTGGCGTCGATCCACAGCTGATTCAGCGGAATCACTGCCATCAGTGCAGTGCCCGGCTGGACCCGCTGCCCCAATTGCACGGTGCGCTTGGCGACATAACCGGTGACCGGCGCAATCAACGTGCTACGCGCATTGGTCAGGTAGGCCTGACGCAATTGCGCGGCGGCGGCCTGCACATCCGGGTGCGACGAAATCACGGTGTCGTCGACCAGCGCGTTGCTGGTCTTGAGTTGTTGCTCAAGGTTAGTCAGCGCGTTTTTCGCCGCCGTCAGGCTGTCGCGGGCATGGGACAGCTCTTCCTGAGAAATCGCCCCGCCCTGGGCCAGGGTCTTACGACGGTTATAGTTGTCCTGAGCGGTTTGCACGTCGGCTTTCTGTGCATTGACCTGGGCTTTCATCCCATCGACGTTGCTGTACAAACCACGCACCTGGCGCACGGTGTGGGCCAGGTTGGCCTGGGCACTTTGCAGGCCGACGGCGGCGTCGTTCGGGTCGAAGTTGATCAGCACCTGGCCTTCATGAACCAGGTCGCCGTCGTCAGCGCCAATGCTTACCACGGTGCCGGTAACCAGCGGGGTGATTTCCACCACGTTGCCGTTTACATAAGCGTCGTCGGTGCTTTCGCTGAAGCGCCCGTAGAATTCATACCAGCCCCAGACGCCGACGCCGCAGAGAATGACGATCAGCACCAGGCCGATCAGCAAGACTTTGCGTTTGCGCGGGTTGCTGTCTTCTTTGGGTTGTTCTTCAAGTTGTTCGTTTGTGTTGTTGCTGTCGGCAGTGGCCATGACAAATACCTCAAATTATTCCGTACGGGTGGCGGGACGGGTTGTGGCCGCGGCCACGTTATCGGCGTTAAACCCGCCACCCAGGGCTTGCATCAATTGAATCGACAGATCGATTTGCGAGGCATTCAGCGTCGCGAGCTGACTCTGGGCCTGCAGCAATTGCTGCTCGATGGTGAGCACGTCCACGTAGCTACCGATACCTGAGCTGTAACGCTGAACGGCGGTGTCGTAAGACTGCTGGGCGATGTCTGCGGCGTGTTGTTGCGCCTGGATCTGCCGCCCGGTTTCGCGCAACTGCACCAGGCCGTTGCCGATATCGCCCAAGGCTTGCACCAGAGTTTTGTTGTACTGCGCCACGGCCAGGTCGTAATCGGCATCGCGGGCATCGAGGTCGGCACGCAGGCGGCCGCCGTCGAAAATCGGCAGCGAGATGGTCGGCGCAATGCTGAAGAAGCGGCTGGCCGAACCGAACATCGCGTCACCCAACAACGATTGCGCCCCGGCGCTCGCGCTCAGGTTGAGGTTGGGGTAGAAGCTGGTTTTGCTCGCGGCGACGTTTTTGCTCGCTGCCTCGACGCGCCAGCGTGCGGCGATCAGGTCCGGGCGACGGCCGAGCAACTCAGCGGGCAGCACCGAGGGCACGGCCACCGCGCTGGGTTTCAGCACGTTCGGGCGCGCCAGCTCACTGCCCCGGTCGGGGCCTTTGCCGAGTAATACGGCCAAGCTGATCTTGGCACTCTGCAGTTGTTTTTCCGCATCGATCAGTTGCGACTGGGAGCTGGCTTCGAGGCTTTCGGTTTGTTGGTACTGGAACTGACTGTCGATGCCGGAATTGAGGCGACGCTGGCCCAATTCGAGCATCTGGCGAGTGCGCTTGAGGTCGTCATTCGCCAGGTCACGCACGATGTGCGCCTGGCCCAAATCGCTGTAAGCCTTGGCCACGTTGGCGGCCAGGGTCAGGCGCGCGGCCTGTTGATCAACTTCGGCAGCACGGGCTTCGCCCAACGCGGCTTCCCAGGCGGCGCGCTGGCCACCCCAGAGGTCGAAGTTGTAATTGAAGCTGGCGCCGATGTTACGCACGGTGGAGTAGGCATCGCCCTCGCCCCGCGGGTCCTGGTCCCTGGCCAGGCGCGAACGGTTCACGCCGGCGCTGGCATCCAGGGTCGGCAGGCGTGCGGCGTTGGCGGCATAGGCTGCGGCTTCGGCCTGGTGGGCGCGGGCGCTGGCGACTTGCATGTCGGGGCTGTTTTGCAAGGCTTCAGCGATCAGCCCGTCGAGCTGTGGGTCGCCGAGGCTTTTCCACCAGTCGGCACTTGGCCAGGCGGCGCTTGAGAGGGTTACGCCGCTCAGGGTCTTGCCGGTTTGCAGGGTGTTGGCGTCGAGACGTTTGCCCTGGGTGTCGAGGCCGCTGAAGTTGGCGCAACCCGCCATACTCATAGCCACCAGCACCAGGCTCAGTGCGCGTGTGTTCATTGTTTACCTACCCGCTGGATGACGATGGCGTCACCGGCTGCTATGAGAATTTTTGTGAGGATGGCTTCCAGGGTTTGCAACTCGCCCGGCGCCAACGCGCCGGCCAATTCGTTCATCGCCTGCGCTCCGATGTGCGGCAGCATGTCTGCCAGGCGTTGGCCGTCTTCGGTGAGCACCACCTGCACCTGGCGCCGGTCGAGTTCGGAACGCTTGCGCGCGATCAGGGCTTTTTGCTCGAGGCGGTCGAGCATGCGGGTCATGGAGCCGCTGTCCAGGGACAGGTTGCGGCACAGCTCGGCCGGGGTGTTGATGTCGAATTGGGCGATGATGATCAACACTTTGAACTGCGCGGCGGTGACGCCGTGGGGTTCCATGTGGGTGTCGATGATGCGGTCCTTGAGCAGCGCAGCACGGGCCAGTAGCAGGCCTAGATGGCAGTTGCGGAAGCTGTCAGGGGTGTAGTGGGTCATCGGAAGTCACCTTATTACTGCCTAGGCAGTGAATGTATGACAAGATGTTACTGCTTAGGCAGCGAATGTCAAATGGAATTATTAGCTTGCTTGGTATTTGTGCGACAGATGGGGGGTGGGGGTGGTTTTTTTGGGTGCGGGGTGAGTGCATATCCGTTGCTGCGGTAACGGCTGCTTAGGGTTCCGCTCTTACAGCGGCTCACTTTTGGAAAGACCCAAAAGTAAGCAAAAGGTCTTCGCCCCACCACTTGGTGCCTCGCTTAGGCTCGGCATGCCCGCACTCCGGCTTGAATCCGTGGGCCGCCGCGATGGGCCATCCTTGGCCCAGCGCGGCTAACCCGGCGTCCTGCCGGGTTACCCACGGATTCAAGCCTGCGTGCGGCCATCGTGGTTAACGGGCGCCTTAGATCAAAATCAAAATCAAAATCTAAAGCACGGCGGCCTGAGAGCCGACCTGAGTGGTTGAATCAAAGGCGCTTTTTTTTAGAGCAGACTGTGTTCTCCCAGACCGAATGGAGATCCACTGTGGGAGCGGGCTTGCTCGCGAATGCGGTGTATCAGCCAATAAATTCATCAACTGACCCACCGCATTCGCGAGCAAGCCCGCTCCCACAGTTTTGACCGAGTAAGACTTCACCATATTCATACACAAACCAGCTCCCACAAAAGCCAGTTCAAACACTGAATTGCGCTTTTGATTTTGATCTGGCTTTTGACTTTGATCTCAGACGCCCCGTTAACCACGATGGCCGAACGCAGGCTTGAAACCGTGGGTAACCCGGCAGGACGCCGGGTTAGCCGTGCTGGGCCAAGGATGGCCCATCACGGCGGCCCACGGATTCAAGCCGGAGTGAGGGCACACCGAGCCTTAGCGAGGTGCCGAGTGGTGGGGCGAGGACCTTTTGGTTACTTTTGGGTCCTTCCAAAAGTGACCCGCTGTAAGAGCGGAACCATAAGCGGCCATCACATAAATAACGGATATACACCCACCACCAAAAAAACTAAAAGTCCCGCTTATAAAAGATATCCAGCGAACTCGCAACGCCACTGGCCACTTCCAGATACACCTTCTTGCTCAACAAATAGCGCAAGGCAATCGTATTGGCCGGCTCAAACACCCCCACCCCATACCGCAAGCTAAGCTTCTCGGTAATCTTGCCACTGGCCACCACCGCGGTGCTGTTCCCGCTGCCCTGGGTATCAAGGTCAAAATCCCGAATCCCTAACTTGCTGGCAATGTCGGAAGTCACCCCCGAACTGCCCATCAGCCCAAGGCCCAACGCCGCCTGGGCGAGCATGTTGTTGTCCTCTCCCGTCGTACTCAACGGGCGCCCCAGCACCAGATAGGACAAGGCCTGCTCCTGGCTCATGGCCGGCTCGGAAAAGATCTGCGTCGTCGGCTGCTCGGCACTGCCACTCAGGCGAATGCCCGCAGTGACGTCGTCAGTCTTGCGCACCGCTTCAATGTCCAGATAAGGCTGATCAAGCGGGCCGGCAAACAGCAGGCGTGCACGGCGTACATCGAGGCGCTGGCCGTAGGCACGGTAGCGGCCGTCGTTGAGCCACAACTCGCCACGGGTGTCCATGTTGTCGCCGATGTGCACCTGGCCCTGCACCTTGGCGGTCAGGCCGAAGCCTGTGAAGTTAAGCTGGTCTTCGCCCACCACCACGTTGATGTCCATGGCCATCGCCATCGGCGGCTTGCCCTCTTCGGTCTGGCTGCCGACGATCACCGTGTCATCCGAGACCTTGACCGTCGACGGCGGCAGTTCACGCACGGTGATGTCACCGCGCGGGATGTGCACTTTGCCGGCGATCGCAAGTTTGTCGTTCTTCAGGCTGATCTTCAGGTCAGGCGCCACTTCCAGCACCGCATAGGGCTCCACCGTGACCGGCAGTTGCGAACCTTGCAGGTTTAAGTCCACCACCAGCGCCTGGCCCCAATCGACCTGGCCCTTGAGGCTGCCCTGCCCGGCTTTGCCGCTGTGCCAGGCGCCATTCAATTGCACGCTCTCGCCGGCAATCAACGCCTGCACATTCAAGCCTTCGAGGCTGACCGGCAACTCACTGCCGGACACTTCACCGTCAACCAGATTCACGCTGCCGTTGACCTGCGGCGCCAGCAGCCCACCGGAGATCCGGCCGTTGCCATTGAGCTTGCCGTTGAGTTTTTCCACCATCGGCACAAACGGTCGCGCTACGGCGAGGTCGAGACCACTGAGGGTGAACGTGCCGGTGATTGGCTTGTTCTGCGGCAGCGGATTGATCTGCGCTTGCACCAGCAACTCGCCAAGTTTGCCGCCACGGAAGTTCAGCTGAGTGTCGATGCGCTTGGGGTTCAGAGTGGTTTCCAGCTTCAAGGTGTCGTAGGGGAAATCCAGCCACTGGGTTTTGTCTCTCACGCGCAGGGTACCGCCGCTGGCGTCCACAGAGACCACGCCTTTAGGGCCACTGCTCGGCAGGTCGAGCTGAATGTCGGCATTGAGCTTGCCCTGCCAGGCGAAATCCTTGGGCAAAAACGCCGCCAGGCTGTCGATGGGGAACTGCTTGAGGTGGTAACGCAGCTTGGGTTCCGGCATCAGGCGCTGGTCTTCACCGCACAGGCTGGCGGGGCCGGATACCCAGCAATGCGCAGCAAACGTGAGCTTGCCGTCGGCCAGGCGTTCGATCTTCGCCGGGGCTTGCAGCCTCCAGTCCTGACCACCGGCTTGCACATCACCGCTGGCAAGGCGGCCGCGCCAGTTGCCTTTGTCGAGGTTGCCGTCCAATGCCAGGGCCAGCTTGACCAAAGGCCCTGCCAGGTCCAGCTGGACTTTCTGGTTTTTGATATCGCCTTGAGCGCTGGCGGTCAGGGTGCCGACCTGGGTCTCACCGGCTTGAATGCCGCTGCCCTTGAGGTCGATCTTCGCGCGCTGGGCGCTATCCAGCGTGGCATCAAGAGTGAGGTTTTGCAGGCGGTTATCCGCGAATGCCAGCTGCTGGCCTTTCAGGTCGAGTTTGCCTTGGGGCGCTTTCAGGCTGCCGGCCACGTCGAGACGGCCATTGATTTGCCCGCGCAACTGGGGCCACAACTGGGCCAGACGCGCGAGTTTGATATCGATTTGCCCAGCCAGGCGTTGTTGCAGGCTGCCACTGCCATTGATGCGGTTGTCGCCCAGGCGGATATCCAGATTGGCGAGGGTCCACTGGTCGCCCGCGCCTTCGGCCTTGGCTGCCAGCACCGCCGTTTGGCCGCGCAAACGGCCCTTGAGGTCGAGGTCGGCGTTGAGCTTGAGCTGCTCGTTTTTGAACTCGCCTTTGCTGCGCAACGGTCCGGCCAGCGTGCCGGGCAACTCAGCGACCCAAAATGCCGGGTTCAGCGCGGACAGGTCCAGGGCCGTGTCCCACGCGATGCCGTCAGCAAATTGCACGTTCAGATGGCCTTCGGCCTTGCCTTGGCCGGCGGTGAGTTTCAGCTCGGGCAGGAAGATTTGCTTGAGGTCGCCGCTGAACGGTGTGACCACGTTGAACTTGCCGGCCGGGCCGTCGAGGTCGGCATTGAGGTTGCCAAGATAGTTGCCGTCTTTGTAGGAGATTTCACCATTGAAAGTGCGCAAGGTTACTTGCGGCTCGTCGATCAACGGGTAAAGGCGATGCCAGGGAAAATCCCGCCAGGCAATGTTGGCATCGGCGCTGAAGCCTTGCTGCCAGTCGAGGTTGGCGCTGAGCTTGAGGCTTTGCTTGTCACCGGCATTCAGGTCCAGGCCGGCGATCTGTGCGCCCTTGGCGTCGACTTTGCCTTGCAGCAGTAAATCCACCGGGCCTTTTTCCGCCGGCAACACGGCTTTGCCGAGCAGTTGGTAACCGTTTTTCAGGTCGCCCTTGGCGGTTAGGTCCAGCCCGTTGAGCTGCAAGGTGTCGGGCAAATCGGCGCTGGGCTTGAAGCTATCGGCGGTGATGCGCAATTGCGCAGGCAGGTTCTCAACCAGCGGTTGCAGCTCGCCGCTGAGTTTGGCGGGCAGATAGCCGCTGCTGTCGGCGTCGAGTTTGAGGGTCTTGAGCAAATCGCCGTCGACCTTGAGCGCAAGCTTCCACGGCACGCCGCCGGGCGCATACGGCAAGCTCAGGTCGCCGGTGGCATTCAGCGGCCAGTCGCCGCTGGGTTGCAACAGGCCATTGAGGTCCAGCACCAGGCCGTCACGCTGCAGGTGCACCGAGTCGATCTGCATGCCGGCCGCAGTCCAGTGCGCCGCCAGTTGCAGGCCTTTGAGTTCTTCGCTGCCGTTAAACAGCAGGCTACCGACGCGAACGTCGCCCAACTGGATGGCCACCGGCAGTTTTAAGTTCGGCAGCTGGATCGGCCCGCTGCTCTCTTCGGTGCCTGGCGGAAACTGCAGGCTGACTTGCTCCACATCCAGTTTATTGATGCACACCGTCATGCGCAGCAGGCAAGCAGGAGACCAATCCAGCGTGGGCGCGTTTAGCTCGACCCGGCTGGTGTCTTGCTGCCACAGCAGGTGATCGGCACTCCACTGCCCCCCCAAACGGCCCTGAAAATTCTCCACGCTCAATCCCGGCACTTGGCCCAAGGCCCAGCGGCTGCCCGCCTGGGTGCCAAGCACTGCCCACAGCGCCAGTACCACGAGGGCGAGGACCGCCACCACGGCCAGCCCCGCTATTTTCAAACCACGCATCACAGCTCAGGCCCCATGGAAAAGTGCAGTCGAATGCCGCCCGGGTCTTCCAGGGCGTGGGCCAGGTCCAGACGAATCGGTCCTACCGGCGAAACCCAGCGGACGCCCACGCCCACGCCGGTTTTCAGGCTGGGCATGTTCAGGTTGTTGAAGGAGTTGCCCTGGTCGATAAAGGTCGCGATTCGCCATTTTTCGGCGATGGAGTATTGATACTCGGCACTCAAGGCCACCATGTAGCGGCCACCGATACGGTCGCCGCGATCGTTTTCCGGTGACAAGGTCTGGTACTCGTAACCGCGCACGCTTTGGTCGCCACCGGCAAAAAAGCGCAGCGAAGGCGGTACGGACTGGTAACCGTTAGTGGCGCTGCCGCCAATCTGTGCGCGGCCGAGAAAGCGGTGGTTATCCCACAAGGTAGTCAAACCCTTGATGGTTGCTGTGCCGTAAAGCAGGTTGGTGTCCGAACCCAGGCCTTCCTTGGCGACCTTGGCGTCGAACGCCAGGCGATAGCCATTGTGCGGGTCGATGCGGTTGTCACTGCGCAGGTAGGAATAGTTGATACCCGGCATCACCAGGTTACTCAGGCCGGAGTCATTGCCCAGCTTGTATTCTTCGCGCTGGTACTTGAGCGAGATGATCCGCGTCCAGCCGCTGGGCAGTTTGCTGTGCCATTCGGGGCCGAGGGTGAGCAATTTACTCACGGTGTCGGTGTTGGCCAGGTCTTCATTCTGATAGCCCGCCGCGAAGCGCAGTTTGTCGGTGAGCGGCGGGTCGAGGGGAATGTCGTACCACAGCCCGACGTTTTGCCGCGGCGCCGACAGCTCGGCTTCCCAGCCATAGCTGTGGCCCTGTGGGTTGACCCAGTGGCGGGTCCAGTTGGCTTTGCCACGCGGGCCGACGTCGGTCGAGTAACCCAGGCCAAGGCCCATGGTGCGGGGCTTGCGCGTCTCCAGTTGCACGGTCACCGGGATCACATCGTTGGCCGACGCGGCTGGCGCGGCGTCCACGCGCACGCCTTCGAAAAAGCCACTGCCTTGCAGGTTCTGGTTGAGTTCGGCGATCAGTTCGGAATCGTAAGGCGTGCCGCTCTTGAACGGGACCATGCGTTGCAGCAAGTCTTCATCAAACGGAGTGTCGCCGGTAAAGCTGACGTTGCCCATGGTGTAGCGCGGGCCGCTGTCATAGATAAGCTCGATATCGGCCACACCGGCTTTGGGGTCGACCGACAGCTTCTGGCGGGTAAAGCGCCCGCTGAAAAAGCCATAGCGCGAGGCCTGGTTCTGGATCAAACGTTTGGCGTCTTCGTAATGGCCGTGGTTAAGCACGGCGCCGGACTTGAGGTCGTCGCCGGCGGGCACGCGAAAGGCTTTGAGGCTGGCGGCCTGGCCGTCGACCCGAATGGTTACATCGCGCAAATGCACCGGCTCGCCGGGGTCGATGGTGAGGATCAGGCGCGGGTTCTTGCCGCCCTTCACATCGCTTTCGATCAGTGGCTGATAGAAACCCAAGGCCTGGGCGGCTTTACGCGCCTGCTCCTCGGCGCCACGGCTGAACCGCAGCAAGGCTTCTTCGTCACGATCGCCTACCCCGCCGATGTAGCCTTCGATGTTGGCTTTGAGCGCGTCGTTTGAGGGTTTGATGCGCACGTCCAATTCGCTTTGCGCCAAGGCGCCACAGCTCGTGAACAGCAGCATCAAGCCGCTGGTAAATCTTCCTGGAAACTTCATAGGCGCGGATGCTACACGAGCAAGGGAGGCTCTTTGAACCCGGAAATGTCTGAATAATTCTGTCTCAAGCCGTTGCAGCGTGTAACGACTGGGGGTTGGGATGAAAAAACACGTGCTCCAGGATAGGTCCTACAGCAACTTCACCGATTTCCTCATAGCCCTGACGCTTATAGAACTCCAGGTAACGCGAGTTTCCGGTGTCGAGCACCACGCCGGAAGAATGCGGGTCTTCGGCGCACCAGTTATGCACCGCCTCCAACAGTTGCTCGCCGTAGTGTTTGCCCTGAAATTGCGGGTGAATACCCAACAGCGGCAGCACATGCACCGACTCGGTCGGCAGGCACGCCAGCACAGCGTGATGGTAGTCCAGATAACGCCGCGTACCGCGCACGCCGGTGCTCAGAAACATGCGAATCTGCCAGGCCCAGCTCTCGGTGATTCCCAGGCGCCGCTGCGGCGGCGCGATCAGGGCGATGCCGATCAAGCGGTCGTTGACGAACAGGCCGATGGCGGGAAGCTTCTGAAAAAAGTGCTGCTTGACCAATTCGCGTACGGTAGCGCGCACCCGTTGCTCATAGCCGGGGCGCTCCGCTTCGAAGATGTAGGCGAACGTCGGCTCATGCCGGTAAGCCTGGTAGAGCAGCGAGCGGGCTTCGCGGGAATAGCCGCTGTTGAGCAGGCGGATTTCGGCAGGGGCAGTCGGCGTGTCAAGCATGCGGTGAATCTCCTTGGACGCCACTCAAAGAGGGCGTTCTTTATAGACGAGCTTATAGCTACGAACCCACGCGGCCCCCGTCGTTCCCAGACATTAGCAGCGCACCTCATCTACCGCCACGCTGGCCCCCGCCTGACATGTCGGCTAGCATCGCCCTTTTGCCAGACTGGACTGCCGACCATGAAAATCGTCTCCTTCAATATCAACGGGCTGCGCGCGCGCCCTCATCAGCTGGCGGCGCTGATCGAAAAACACCAGCCGGATGTGATCGGCCTGCAGGAAACCAAGGTCCACGACGACCAGTTCCCGCTGGCCGACGTAGAGGCCTTGGGCTATCACGTTTACTACCACGGCCAAAAAGGTCACTACGGTGTGGCCCTGCTCTCGCGCAAGCCGGCGCTGAGCCTGCACAAAGGTTTTGCCAGCGACGAAGAAGACGCCCAGCGCCGCTTTATCTGGGGCGCCTTCGCGGATGAAAACGGCAACCCGGTCACCATCATGAACGGCTACTTCCCTCAGGGTGAAAGCCGCGACCACCCGACCAAATTCCCGGCCAAGAAACGTTTTTACGAAGATTTGCAGCACCTGCTCGAAAGCCAGTTCAGCAACGATCAGGCATTGGTGGTGATGGGCGACATCAACATTTCGCCGGAAGACATCGACATTGGCATTGGCGCCGACAATGCCAAGCGCTGGTTGAAGACCGGCAAGTGCAGCTTCCTGCCGGAGGAGCGCGAGTGGATGGCGCGGTTGAAGAACTGGGGGTTGGTGGACAGCTTCCGGCACTTGAACCCGACAGTGGCCGACCGCTTCAGCTGGTTCGACTACCGCAGTCGCGGGTTTGAAGATGAGCCCAAGCGTGGGCTGCGCATTGATGTGATTCTGACGTCCAACGGGTTGGTGTCGCGGGTCAAGGATGCCGGTGTGGATTACGAGTTGCGTGGGCTGGAAAAGCCTTCGGACCATGCGCCGATCTGGCTGGAGCTGAGCTGATCTCAAGGCTGATGAAACACAAATGTGGGGCAGTCACACTACTGACATGCAACTGACTTAATCTCCCGGCACTCCCTTTGGCTTGAGAAGGTGCCGGCATGAGGCTGCGCGTTCTGTTCCTGCTGACCCTGATTCCCTTCTACGCTGTTTGCGCTCCACTACCCATTCCCGAGCAAGGCCCCGCATTGCGCATCCAGGGCTCGAACACGATTGGCGCGGCGTTGGGGCCGGCCTTGGTCAAAGGCTTGATGGAGCACGAGGGCCTGCAAGGTGTGCACAGTGAACCGGCTCAAGGCGCGAACGAGCAACGAGTGGTTGGCAAAACCCGCCAGGGCAAGGCCGTGACCGTCGAAGTGGCGGCCCACGGCTCGAGCACAGGGTTTGCCGCGCTGAAAAAATCTACGGCTGACCTGGCGGCTTCATCACGGCCGATCAAGGACAGCGAGCTGGTCGATCTTGAAACGCTGGGCGACTTGAAAACCCCCGAAGCCGAACAGGTGATCGCCATCGACGGCCTGGCGATCATTCTTAACCCACTCAACCCGCTGGACACGCTGAACACCGAGCAACTGGCGCAGATTTTCAACGGCGAAGTCAGCACCTGGGAGCAACTGGGCGGCATCGGCGGCACGATTCATCTGTATGCGCGGGATGATCAGTCCGGCACCTACGACACCTTCAAGGAATTGGTGCTGCGCCTGCGCGGCAAGCCTCTCGCTGCCTCTGCCAAGCGATTCGAATCCAGCGAGGCATTGTCCGATGCAGTCAGCCACGACCCCCAAGGCATTGGCTTTATCGGGCTGCCCTATGTCCGCCAGGCCAAGGCCGTGGCGATTGTCGACGGCGACTCGCAACCGATGTTGCCGTTGAACAGCCTGATTGCCACCGAGGACTACCCGCTGTCGCGCCGGCTGTTCTTTTACCTGCCACCGTCGAGCCGCAATCCATGGGCCAAGGCGCTGGTGGACTTTGCCCAAAGCAGCAAGGGCCAGGCGATTGTGGCGGCGAACGGCTTCATTGCGCAGCAGGTACAAGCGATAGGTGTGGAGCCGCGTGCGTCAATGCCGGAGGACTATCAGGCCATCGCTCGTGACGCGCAGCGCTTGACGGTGAATTTTCGTTTCGAAGAAGGCAGCGCCAGCCTGGACAACAAGGCACGTCAGGATTTGCAGCGGGTGGTGGCGTACTTGAGAAACCATGACAAGCTCGATAAGCAGGTGACGCTGGTGGGGTTTGGCGATGCCAAGAATGACCCGCAGCGGGCGGCGTTGCTCTCGAAGTTGCGGGCGATGGCGGTGCGTCGGGAGCTGGTCAAGAGCGGCGTGGTGCTGAGGGACATTCGCGGGTTTGGCGCGCAGATGCCGGTGGCGGCGAATACGGCGGATGAGGGGCGGATCAAGAATCGGCGGGTGGAGGTTTGGGTGTACTGAGTTCAAGGATGTGTGTTGTTCATACTGGCCTTATCGCGGGCAAGCCCGCTCCCACATTTGAGCGCATTTTCATGCTGGAACTCGGTCGAGTGTGGGAGCCGGGCTTGCCCGCGATGCGGTTTTACTGGCCGCTGCGCATCAGCTCTTTAGGCACATACTTGCCGATCTCAAACTTGCCGATCGCCGCGCGGTGCACTTCGTCCGGGCCGTCGGCCAGGCGCAGGGTGCGTTGCATGGCGTACATGTAGGCCAGCGGGAAATCGTTGGAAACCCCCGCGCCGCCGTGCATCTGGATTGCGCGGTCGATCACCTTCAATGCCACGTTTGGCGCCACGACTTTGATCTGAGCGATTTCGCTTTTTGCGACTTTGTTACCCACGGTGTCCATCATGTACGCCGCTTTCAGGGTCAGCAGGCGCGCCATGTCGATTTCCATCCGCGAGTCGGCGATCTTGTCGATATTGCCGCCCAAGCGGGCCAACGGTTTGCCGAATGCGGTACGGCTGACGGCGCGTTTGCACATCAGTTCCAATGCCCGTTCGGCCATGCCGACCGAGCGCATGCAGTGGTGAATCCGGCCTGGGCCGAGGCGCCCTTGAGCGATTTCAAAGCCACGGCCTTCGCCGAGCAGGACGTTTTCGTAGGGCACGCGTACGTTGTCGAACAGCACTTCGGCGTGGCCGTGGGGTGCGTCGTCATAGCCAAATACTGGTAAGGGCCGCACGATTTTCACGCCGGGGGTGTCCACCGGCACCAGGATCATCGAGTGTTGCTGGTGGCGCGGCGCGTCCGGGTTGCTCAGGCCCATGAAGATCAGGATCTTGCAGCGCGGGTCGCAGGCGCCGGAGGTCCACCACTTTTTACCGTTGATCACCCATTCGTCGCCCTGGCGCTCGGCGCTGGCGGCCATGTTGGTGGCATCCGATGACGCCACGTCCGGCTCGGTCATG
The DNA here is from genome assembly GCF_041946035.1 of Pseudomonas sp. AMR01. Lineage (NCBI taxonomy): Bacteria > Pseudomonadati > Pseudomonadota > Gammaproteobacteria > Pseudomonadales > Pseudomonadaceae > Pseudomonas > Pseudomonas sp. AMR01. The sequence goes on along the minus strand of NZ_JAUTYR010000006.1, from coordinate 56,268 downwards.
GCGAACGCCGAGCGGATCTCGCCGCGCAGCAGCGGTTCGAGCCAGCGTTGTTTCTGTTCTTCGTTGGCGTAGCGCACCAGCACTTCCATATTGCCGGTGTCGGGGGCGGAGCAGTTGAACGGCTCAGGGCCGAGCAAGGAGCGACCCATGATTTCGGCCAGCGGCGCGTATTCGAGGTTGGTCAGGCCGGCGCCCAGCTCGGATTCCGGCAGGAACAGGTTCCACAGGCCCTCGGCTTTGGCGCGGGCTTTAAGCTCCTCCATGATAGCGGTGGGCTGCCAGCGATCACCTTCGTTGACCTGGCGTTCAAACACCGGCTCGGCCGGGTAAACGTAAGCGTCCATGAATGCGGTGACGCGTTCACGCAGTTGCTGAACCTTGGGCGAATAGGCGAAATCCATGAGCAGCTCCCTTCTCTGAGAGGTTGTTTAGGTCATGCAATCGATGCTAGAACAGCGTTAACCATTTACCTAGCCTATTCTCGGCGTGTATTAACATTCATCACCGATATATGATCGGCGCATGGGCACCTAACAATAAGAGCGCAACGAAATGAATCTGAGCAAGGTCGACCTCAACCTCTTCATCGTCTTTGACGCGATCTATACCGAAGCCAACTTGACCCGCGCCGGGCAGATCGTCGGCATCACCCAGCCTGCCGTGTCGAATGCCCTGGCGCGTCTGCGCGAAACCTTCAACGACCCGCTGTTCGTGCGCACCGCCCAAGGCATGGTGCCCACGCCGATGGCGCAGAACATCATTGGCCCGGTGCGCAACGCCTTGTCGCTGCTGCGCGTGTCGGTGCAGGAAAGCCGGATTTTCAACCCGCAACAGGCGGCCAAGACCTACCGCATCAGCATGACCGACCTCACCGAGGCGGTGATTTTGCCGCTGCTGTTCCAGCGCCTGCGCCGCCTGGCGCCGACGGTAGTGATCGAGAGTTTCCTGTCCAAACGCCGTGAAACCACCAAGGAACTCGCCGCCGGGCGCCTGGATTTTGCCGTGGACGCGCCGCTCAATACCGACCCGCAGGTACGCCACGTCAAGCTGATGGAAGACCGCTACGTCTGCGCCATGCGCAAAGGCCACCCGATGGCGGGCAAGGACAAGTTCACCCTGGATGACTACCTGTCGCTGACCCATATCCATATCTCCAGCCGCCGCAATGGCCTGGGCCATGTCGACCTGGCGCTGGGCAAGATGGGCATTCAGCGCAAGATCGCCCTGCGTTCCCAGCATTACCTGATGGCGTCGCAAGTGTTGCAACAGACCGACATGGTGATGACCGTGCCCGAGCGCTTCGCCCGCCGTCATGAACTGCACTGGTTCAACCTGCCCGTCAACGACGTGCCGCCGGTGGAAACCCATTTGTACTGGCACGAAAGCACCGATCAAGACCCCGCGAACCGCTGGATGCGTGAGCAGATGATTGAGTTATGCCAACAGGTAACGGCGCACGAGAAGAAGCTGGACGGCAAACAGGCCTGAGCCGTGGTGAGCGGGCCAGTTGTGGCGAGACGGCTTTGCGTGGCGAGCGGGCCTGTTGTGCTGACCCGGCTTGTCGTGGCGAGCGGGCTTGTTGTGGCGAGCGGGCTTGCCCCGCGTTGGGCTGCGTAGCGGCCCCAAAACCAGGCTCCGCGTTCTTGTCTGGAAAAATGAGTTGTTTTTATTGGGGCTGCTGCGCAGCCCAACGCGGGGCAAGCCTGCTCGCCACAATAGGCCGTCTCGCCACAATAAGCCTGCTCGCCAGCCGTCTTGCCACAACAAGCCATCGACCCTCAAATACGGCCATGAGCTTGACGTTCACGTCAACCTGCCATTAGCTTAGCGCCAAGACCTTCTTGAGCGCCCCCATGAGCACGACCTACAGCATTTCCGACCTCGCCCGCGAGCTCGATATCACCACCCGCGCCATACGCTTTTATGAAGAACAAGGCCTGCTGGCGCCGGAGCGTCGGGGCCAGGAGCGCATTTACTCGGCGCGGGACAAGGTCAGCCTCAAGCTGATATTGCGCGGTAAGCGCATCGGTTTTTCCCTGGCCGAGTGCCGCGAGCTGATCGAACTCTACGACCCCACCAGCGGCAACCACATCCAGCTCAACAGCATGCTGGCAAAAATCACCGAGCGCCGTGCGCAGCTTGAGCAGCAGTTGCTGGACATCGAACAGATGAAACTCGAACTGGACACCGCCGAAGAGCGATGCACCCAGGCCCTCGCCCACACCATGAGCCAGGTTGGCGATTAATCAGAAGGTAACTGCCATGTCCCTCCCCTCACACGTACGCCTGGTGGAAGTCGGCCCGCGCGACGGTTTGCAGAACGAAGCCCAACCTATCAGCGTGGTTGACAAGGTGCAGTTGGTGGACGCCTTGAGCGCTGCGGGCTTGAGTTATATCGAAGTGGGCAGCTTTGTCTCGCCCAAATGGGTGCCGCAAATGGCCGGCTCCGCTGAGGTGTTTGCGCAGATTCAGCGCAAGCCCGGCGTGACCTACGGCGCACTGGCCCCCAACCTGCGCGGTTTTGAAGATGCGCTGGCGGCCGGGGTGAAGGAAGTGGCGGTGTTCGCGGCGGCGTCCGAGGCGTTTTCCCGGCGCAATATCAACTGCTCCATCAGCGAAAGCCTGGAGCGTTTTGCGCCAATCATGGCGGCGGCCAAGCAACACGGCATCAGCGTGCGCGGCTATGTGTCGTGTGTGTTGGGTTGCCCTTACGAAGGTGAGATTGCGCCGGAACAAGTCGCCGCCGTCGCGCGCGAGCTGTATGCCATGGGCTGCTATGAGGTTTCCCTGGGCGACACCATTGGCACCGGCACGCCGGGCGCCACGCGACGGTTGTTTGAGGTGGTTGGGGCGCAGGTACCACGGGCAAAGTTGGCCGGTCATTTCCATGACACGTATGGGCAAGCGATCGCCAATATCTACGCCAGCCTGCTCGAAGGCATCAACGTGTTCGACAGCTCTATTGCGGGCCTTGGCGGCTGCCCTTATGCCAAGGGCGCCAGCGGTAACGTCGCCACCGAAGATGTGCTGTACCTGCTGAACGGCCTGGGGATCGACACGGGTATCGATCTGGACGCCTTGATTCGTGCGGGCCAGCAAATCAGCCAGGTGCTCGGCCGCCCGACCGGATCACGCGTCGCCAAAGCGCGTAACGCGGTTTGAGTAGCGCGGCTGTGACAATGTGTTACCGCACGCTTACGTTTCGAGTAACACGGGAACATATTTTGTCGAATTTGCTGAAGGCCGTGACCCGCTAAAAACCCAAGCATCTGATTTTTAAGGGATTTAAAAAGTTGGCACGGCTTATGCTATCTCTATTGCATAACAAGAATAAAAAGCACCAAGCCTAATAAAAATAAGACGAAACGACTCTGACATAACAAAAACAACACGGCAGAGACGCAGCTAACAGATTTTTTTGAAGAAGATGTGCTTCGCAGGGTACGGCGTGCCGAAACCCGCAACCGGTTAGAGAAAAATAAAACTACCTCAGGTAGCTACCACGGGTTGGATCGTTAACGAAGTTGCAGATCAGCGTTCAAAAAAATACGTTTGCTCTTGACCCCGGATGGGGGTCGCCAAAAACAGCGGTAAAGGGTAACGGTTGCCAAAAACAACAATAGACCGCCCCTCAATAATAAAAAAAGAGCACGCAACGACACATTAAAGGGGACCTTCGGGTCCCCTTTGTGCTTTCTGCCTGACACTCAGCTGTTCAAACTGTGGGAGCTGGTGTTGTTAGTCGGATTGGGTTCGCAACTCCTCAATAGAAATCTCGCGCATGCGAAATTTCTGAATCTTGCCCGTCACCGTCATCGGAAACTCTTCCACAAATTTGAAATGCTTGGGCGTCTTGAAGTGCGAAATGCGGCCCTTGCACCAGGTTTGCAGGTCCAGCTCATTCGCCGCGTGCCCCGGGTGAAACTTGACCCAGGCGACGATCTCTTCGCCATAACGCGCGTCGGGAATGCCGATGATCTGCACATCCGCCACCGCCGGGTGGGTGAAGAAAAACTCCTCGAGTTCACGCGGGTACACGTTCTCGCCGCCACGAATAATCATGTCCTTGTTGCGCCCGGCAATGCACACGTAGCCGTGCGCATCCATGGTCGCCAAGTCGCCGGTGTGCATCCAGCCGGCGTCGTCGATAGCGTCGCGGGTGCCTTCGGGGTTGTTCCAGTAGCCGAGCATCACGCTGTAGCCACGGGTGCACAACTCGCCGATTTCACCCCGCGCCACGGTATTGCCGTCGGTATCGACGATCTTGTTTTCCAACTGCGGCTGGGTGCGCCCGACGGTGGTGACGCGGCGTTCAAGGTCGTCATCCGCGCCGGTTTGCAGTGACACCGGGCTGGTTTCGGTCATGCCATAGGCGATCTGCACTTCGCCCATGTGCAACTCGCTGATGACCCGGCGCATCACTTCGATGGGGCACGTGGCGCCGGCCATGATGCCGGTGCGCAGGGTGGCGAGGTCGAACTCGCCGCGCCGCGGGTGATCAAGCATCGCGATAAACATGGTCGGTACGCCGTACAGGCCGGTGGCGCGCTCTTCGGCGACGGCGGTGAGGGTCAGCAGCGGGTCGAATCCGTCATTCGGATAAATCATGGTGGTGCCGTGGGTAATGCAACCCAGGTTGCCCATCACCATGCCAAAACAGTGGTAGAGCGGCACTGGAATCACTAGCCGGTCCTGCGCGGTGAGGCCCAGGCTTTCGCCGACCATGTAACCGTTGTTGAGGATGTTGTGGTGACTGAGGGTGGCGCCCTTGGGGAAACCGGTGGTGCCGGAGGTGTACTGAATGTTGACGGCTTGATCGAAATGCAGGCTGGTTTCGCGGCGATGCAATTGCTCGGGCGGGACGCCTGCACCGAGAGCCGCGAGTTCCGACCAGGGCAAGAATCCGGCTGGCGGGCTGGGGTCGAGGCTGACGATGGCGCGCAGGTCGGGCTTCAGCTCCTGCAACATGGCGTGGTAGTCCGAGGTCTTGAATGAACCGGCACACACCAGCCACTGGCAACCCGACTGTTTGAGCACGTATTCCAGCTCACTGCTGCGATAGGCCGGGTTGATGTTGACCAGAATCACCCCGAGCTTGGCGCTGGCGATCTGGCTGATACACCACTCGGCGCAGTTGGGTGCCCAGATACCCAGGCGGTCACCGGCTTGCATCCCAATGGCCAGAAACGCACGGGCGTGCAGGTCAACGGCCTCGGCCAGTTGCCGCCAGGTATAACGAAGGTGCTGATGGCGCACCACCAGGGCCTCGCCATCCGGGACTTGCGCGACGGTTTTATTGAAGGCTTGGCCGATGGTCATGGCCAGCAAGGTCTTGTCCTGAGAGCCACGACTGTAGCTCTGATTCGGTTGATCCATAACGACCCCTTTTGTCTTTTTTGTAAGGTGGACGGCGGTTGCTTGACGTAAACGTAAACTACGATTGACAGCCTCGCAACGCAAGCTTACGTTAACGTAAAGGTGAGCGCCCTCCTCCGGCGCCGTCCACACAAAAACAAAAGCTCACATTAAGGTGCCTGTCCATGAGTTACCCGTCCCTGAACTTCGCCCTCGGCGAAACCATCGACATGCTGCGCGACCAGGTGCAGCACTTCGTGGCCAAGGAAATTGCCCCGCGCGCGGCACAAATCGACATCGACAACCTGTTCCCCGCCGACCTGTGGCGCAAGTTCGGTGACATGGGACTGCTCGGCATCACCGTGCCGGAAGAATACGGCGGCGCGGGTCTGGGCTACCTGGCCCACGTGGTGGCGATGGAAGAAATCAGCTGCGGTTCGGCGTCAGTGGCGTTGTCCTACGGCGCTCACTCCAACCTTTGTGTGAACCAGATCAACCGCAACGGCAGCCACGAACAGAAACTCAAGTACTTGCCGAAGTTGATCAGCGGCGAGCATGTCGGCGCCCTGGCCATGAGCGAACCGAATGCCGGTTCCGATGTGGTGTCGATGAAATTGCGCGCCGACAAGCGCGGCGACTGCTACGTGCTCAACGGCAGCAAAACCTGGATCACCAACGGCCCCGACGCCAGCACCTATGTGATTTACGCCAAGACTGACCTGGAAAAAGGCGCCCACGGCATCACCGCATTTATCGTCGAGCGCGACTGGAAAGGCTTCAGCCGCAGCAACAAGTTCGACAAGCTGGGCATGCGCGGCTCCAACACCTGCGAGCTGTTTTTCGATGACGTTGAAGTACCCGAAGAAAACATCCTCGGCCTGCTCAACGGCGGCGTGAAAGTGTTGATGAGCGGCCTCGATTACGAGCGCGTGGTGCTCTCCGGCGGCCCGACCGGCATCATGCAGGCCTGTATGGACCTCATCGTGCCCTACATCCACGACCGTAAGCAGTTCGGCCAGAGCATCGGCGAATTTCAGCTGATCCAGGGCAAAGTCGCCGACATGTACACCCAACTCAATGCCAGCCGCGCCTACCTGTATGCGGTGGCCCAAGCCTGTGAGCGTGGCGAAACCACGCGCAAAGACGCGGCCGGGGTGATTCTTTACAGCGCCGAACGCGCCACACAAATGGCCCTTGACGCCATTCAGATTCTCGGCGGCAACGGCTACATCAACGAATTCCCCGCCGGGCGCCTGCTGCGTGATGCCAAGCTGTATGAAATTGGCGCCGGTACCAGTGAGATTCGCCGGATGCTGATCGGTCGCGAACTCTTCAACGAAACCCGCTGAAGGAGCGCGCTATGGCCACCTTGCACACCCAACTCAACCCGCGCTCGGCGGAGTTTGCCGCCAACAGCGCGGCCATGCGCCAGCAGGTCGACGCCCTGCACACGCTGCTCGCCCATGTGGCGCAAGGCGGCGGCACGAAAGCTCAGGAGCGCCACACCTCGCGCGGCAAACTGCTGCCCCGCGAGCGCATCAACCGCCTGCTCGACCCGGGCTCGGCGTTCCTTGAACTCAGCCAATTGGCGGCTTATCAGGTGTACGGCGAAGACGTGCCCGCTGCCGGTGTGATCGCCGGGATCGGCCGTGTGGAAGGCATCGAATGCATGATCGTCGCCAACGACGCCACGGTGAAAGGCGGTTCCTACTACCCGCTCACGGTGAAAAAACACCTGCGCGCCCAGACCATCGCCGAGCAGAACCGCCTGCCGTGCATCTACCTGGTGGACTCCGGCGGCGCCAACCTGCCGCGTCAGGATGAGGTGTTCCCGGACCGCGAGCACTTTGGGCGGATCTTCTTCAACCAAGCCAACATGAGCGCCCAGGGCATTCCGCAGATTGCCGTGGTGATGGGCTCGTGCACCGCCGGTGGCGCCTATGTTCCGGCCATGGCGGACGAGGCGATCATGGTGCGCGAGCAAGCCACCATCTTTCTCGCCGGGCCGCCCCTGGTGAAAGCCGCAACCGGCGAAGTGGTCAGCGCCGAAGACCTCGGCGGTGCCGACGTGCACTGCAAAATCTCCGGCGTGGCCGACCACTATGCCGACAGCGACGAACACGCCCTGGCACTGGCCCGGCGCAGTGTGGCCAACCTTAATTGGCGCAAACGAGGTGAGTTGCTGCAACGCGCGCCCGTCGCGCCGCTGTACGGCAGTGAAGAGCTTTACGGGGTGATCCCGGCCGATGCCAAGCAGCCGTTTGATGTGCGCGAAGTGATCGCGCGGCTGGTGGACGGTTCGGTGTTCGATGAGTTCAAGGCGCTGTTTGGCACCACGCTGGTGTGTGGGTTTGCGCACTTGCACGGCTACCCGATTGCGATCCTGGGCAACAACGGCATTTTGTTCGCCGAGGCCGCGCAGAAAGGCGCGCACTTTATCGAGCTGGCCTGCCAGCGCGGGATTCCCCTGCTGTTCCTGCAGAACATCACCGGCTTTATGGTCGGCCAGAAGTACGAAGCCGGCGGCATAGCCAAGCACGGCGCCAAACTGGTGACCGCAGTGGCCTGCGCCAAGGTGCCGAAATTCACCGTGATCATCGGCGGCAGCTTTGGTGCCGGTAACTACGGCATGTGCGGGCGCGCCTATGACCCGCGGTTTTTGTGGATGTGGCCGAACGCGCGCATCGGTGTGATGGGTGCCGAACAAGCGGCAGGCGTGCTGGTGCAGGTCAAGCGCGAGCAGGCTGAACGCGCAGGCGTCGGCTTCAGCGACGAGGAAGAAACCGCGATCAAGCAACCGATCCTCGATCAGTACGAAACCCAGGGCCACCCCTACTATTCCAGCGCGCGCTTGTGGGACGACGGTGTGATTGACCCGCAACAGACCCGCGACGTGCTGGCTCTGGCCTTGTCCGCTTCGCTGAATGCCCCCATCGAGCCGAGCCGCTTCGGCGTGTTCCGCATGTAAATGGAGCCCTACCCATGAGCGACTTCAACACCCTCGAACTGATCACCGACAGCCGTGGTTTTGCCACGCTGTGGCTCAGTCGTGAAGCCAAGAACAACGCGTTCAACGCCCAGATGATCCGTGAACTGATCATCGCCCTCGACCACGTACAGGGCGATGCCTCGCTGCGTTTTCTGGTACTGCGCGGGCGCGGCAAACACTTCAGCGCCGGGGCCGATCTGGCCTGGATGCAGCAGTCAGCCGAACTCGACTATCACACCAACCTGGACGACGCCCGCGAGCTGGCCGAGCTGATGTACAACCTGGCCAAACTGAAGATTCCGACCCTGGCCGTGGTGCAAGGCGCAGCCTACGGCGGCGCGTTGGGCTTGATCAGTTGCTGCGACATGGCGATTGGCGCCGATGACGCGCAGTTCTGCTTGTCGGAAGTGCGCATTGGCCTGGCGCCGGCGGTAATCAGCCCGTTTGTGGTCAAGGCCATCGGCGAACGTGCGGCCCGCCGGTATGCCCTGACTGCCGAACGTTTTGGCGGCCAGCGTGCGCGGGAAATCGGTTTGCTGGCAGAGAGTTATCCGGCTACCGAACTGGATCTACAGGTGGAACTGTGGGTCGCCAACCTGCTGCAAAACAGCCCGGCGGCGATGCGTTCAAGCAAAGACTTGCTGCGCGAAGTCGGCAACGGCGCCCTCACCCCGGCCCTGCGCCGCTATTGCGAAAATGCCATCGCCCGAATTCGCGTGAGCCCCGAGGGCCAGGAAGGTTTGCGCGCTTTCCTGCAAAAACGCCCGTCCAGCTGGCAAGCCCAGGAGCCACGTTCATGAGCACACATTTGACCACCGTGCTGGTGGCCAACCGCGGCGAAATTGCCTGCCGGGTGATGCGCACGGCCAAGGCCATGGGCCTGACCACTGTGGCCGTGCACAGCGCTACCGACCGCGATGCACGGCATAGCCGCGAGGCGGATATTCGGGTGGATTTGGGTGGCAGCAAAGCTACTGAGAGTTACCTGCAAATCGACAAAATCATCGCAGCCGCCCGGGCCAGCGGCGCCCAGGCGATCCACCCGGGGTATGGTTTCCTGTCGGAAAACGCAGGCTTTGCCCGTGCCATTGAAGCCGCAGGGTTGATCTTCCTCGGACCGCCCGCCTCGGCGATCGACGCGATGGGCAGCAAATCGGCCGCCAAGTCGTTGATGGAAATCGCTGGCGTACCGCTGGTGCCGGGCTATCACGGCGAAGCTCAGGACCTGGAAACGTTCCGCGCCGCCTGCGAGCGTATTGGCTACCCGGTGTTACTGAAAGCCACGGCCGGCGGCGGCGGCAAGGGCATGAAGGTGGTTGAAGACGTCAGCCAACTGGCCGAAGCCCTGGCCTCGGCCCAGCGTGAGGCGCTGTCGTCGTTCGGCAATGGGCAGATGCTGGTGGAGAAATACCTGCTCAAGCCGCGCCATGTGGAGATCCAGGTATTTGCCGATCAGCATGGCCATTGCCTCTACCTGAATGAGCGGGATTGCTCGATTCAGCGGCGTCATCAAAAAGTCGTGGAAGAAGCACCCGCGCCCGGTTTGAGCGTTGAGCAGCGCCAGGCCATGGGCGAAGCTGCCGTGCGAGCGGCCCAGGCCATCGGGTATGTAGGCGCGGGGACGGTGGAGTTTTTGCTGGACGCGCGTGGCGAATTTTTCTTTATGGAAATGAACACACGGCTACAGGTGGAGCATCCGGTGACCGAGGCGATTACCGGCCTCGACCTGGTGGCCTGGCAGATTCGTGTCGCGCAAGGTGAGGCGCTGCCGATCACTCAGGAACAAGTGCCGCTGATTGGGCATGCGATTGAAGTGCGTCTGTATGCCGAAGACCCGGCGAATGATTTCCTGCCCGCCACCGGGCACCTGGCGCTGTACCGCGAATCAGCACCCGGCCCAGGCCGTCGCGTGGACAGTGGTGTGGAGCAAGGCGACGTGGTTTCGCCGTTCTATGACCCCATGCTGGGCAAATTGATTGCGTGGGGCGAGGACCGTGAACAGGCGCGCCTGCGCTTGCTGAGCATGCTGGATGAATTTGCGGTGGGCGGGCTCAAGACCAACCTGGGCTTTTTGCGCAGGATCATCGGGCACCCGGCGTTTGCGGCGGCTGAATTGGATACCGGGTTTATTCCGCGCTATCAGGATGAGCTGTTGCCCGTCGCCGGGGAGTTGAGCGATGAATTCTGGCAGGCGGCGGGCTCGGCATTTATGCAGAGTTTGCCGGCCGGTGACGGGCCATGGGCGGATACGCGAGGTTTTCGCGCGGGGTTGCCTGCCCAGGTTTCGCTGCACCTGAGCTGCGCCGGGCAGGACCGTTTGGTGACGCTGGACGGCGGCGCTGCACACTGGCAGGGCGAACAGTTGGTGATCGAAACACACGGCGTACGGCGTGCCCATCTCGCCGTGCGCAGCGAAGGCGCGGTGTATCTGCGCTGGAACGGCGAAGTGCACGCCGTCATCCTGTTTGACCCGATTGCGGCGGTCGAAGCCAACGGCTCCCATCAAGGCGGCCTCACGGCGCCCATGAACGGCAGCATCGTCAGGGTGTTGGTGGAGGTGGGTCAAGCGGTCGAAGCCGGCACGCAATTGGTGGTGCTGGAAGCAATGAAGATGGAGCACAGCATCCGCGCGCCGCACGCCGGGGTGGTCAAGGCGCTGTTTTGCCAGGAAGGCGAAATGGTTGCCGAAGGCAGTGCGCTGGTGGAGCTTGAAGCGGCAGGCTAAAACTTCGCCGTGGCTTGCACCACGACGCCGAGGATTCGGCAGTCGTCGGTGAACAACAGTTTTGGAAACGTTGGATTGAGCGGCACCAGGTAGCGCTGGCCGCTCTCTTCCATCAATTGGCGGAAGGTCGCGTGAGGGCTGTCGGCCCATTGAGCGACCACCAGTTTGCCGGGTTCGGCGTCGATGGCCGGGTCTACCAGAATCATCATGCCTGCGCCGATGCTAAGGCCGCTGGGTGCGGTCATGGCGTCCCCCGTCACGGGCAGCCAGAAGGCTTCGCCCCGGGCGTGGTAATCGGTTAACTCAAACCGCGCTGCACCGTAGGCGGGGCGTTCTTCGCGTATTTCGCAAACGCCTTTCCAGTCGCTGACCGGGTAGCGAAAGTACGGGTTGTAGTGTTGTTGCGGCGCAGGTGCCTCCTCAGCCCGCTCGCGGATCTGCAGGGTGACTTCCAGGTAACCCAGACCCAACTCAGCGAGTACCCGGTTCATGTCGGCCAGGCTCGGCACACGGCGCTTGTTCAGCCAATGGCCCACCCCGCCCTGGGACATGCCCAGGCGTTCGGCCAGTTTGTCTTGCGTGACCTTGCGGTCTTTCATGTTGGCTCTCACCAACGCTATCCAGTTATCCATGGGGCCTGACAATACGTTGCGTACTTTTCAGGGCAATAAACAGTTTGTAGTAATCCATAAAAGGACATAAATACGATACGTACTATCATCGGTTCTATGGTTTTCGACACCCCACCAGAGTACCGACCCTTATGACGATGAGCCCGTGTCTCCTTAACGAAACAGTTGATAACGATGAACTGCACGGCATGCGCAGCAGCGGTGCTGCCAGACGCGCGCTGGATTATTACTTGAAAGAAGATGTGTCAGCGCCAGTGCCGGACGACTGTTTTTTTGATATCAAGCCCGGCATCAGCCATGAAGACGCCTTGATCCACGCCTCGGACCTGTTGCGCAGTGCAGCCGCCACCGCATACGAATCGGCGAGCAACCATAAAGGCAATCAGCGCGACCTGGCGTTTTCAGTGGTGTATTTGATTGATATGGCGAAAGCGATGGTGGAGCGGTCGTTGCAGGCGCCAGCCACACATCAGGCGAACGCATAAGAAGGCGCAACGAAAAATATTTCTATCTCTCGGATAAAAACATTTGACTTGCAAATGATAATGATTATTATTGGGCTCAGCTGATCGCGAGATCAGTCGATAGACCAAGAGACCTTAGGTCGGACTCTTGGAATATCTCCTCATCAGGCTAATCACGGTTTTTGACCCGGCTCTTTGGCCGGGTCTTTTTTTTGCCAGTTTCCTGGCATGGCTTCAGGCTAATGAAGACTGTGTGTTGCTCGATGGCGCGCATGGTAGCAAATGACCATCTCCAAAAGAAAGCCGAACCAACGCTCTAGCCCGGATCTTTGCGAATTAGCGCTTGAGAATCAATCGCATAGATTCTAAGCTGCCGTCGCGTCAAGGACGACGCCCCCTTCCCCGTGCAACATTTTTGCATCAAGATTTTGCCTGACTCCTGTGTAAGATATCCGCCACAACACTCATATTCAGGCAACCAGACTATGACCGTGGCCTTGACCTCCATCAAGATCAGCACCGACTTCGACAGCGGCAACATCCAGGTCCTGGATGCCAGCGATGCCTACCAATTGCTGCTGGCAATCAAACCCGATACCCGCAGCCCGCATTTCCAATGGTTTCACTTCAAGGCCGAAGGCATGCACGTGGGCCACACCCACAGCTTTCGCCTGAGCAACGCGAGCCAGTCGTCCTATAAAAACGCCTGGAGCGGCTATAACGCCGTGGCATCCTACGACCATATCAACTGGTTCCGCGTGCCCACGCGCTTTGATGGCGAGACACTGCACATCAGTCTGCAAACCCGCGAAAAACACGCCTGGTTCGCCTACTTCGAGCCTTACAGCCGCGAGCGTCACGACTGGCTGATCGAGCAAGCCATTCACCGCGCCGGCGCCGAATTGCTCGCCATTGGCAAAAGTGCCGAGGGCCGTGATATCCAGTTGCTGCGTCGCGGCAAAGGCGGCGAAGGCCAGCGCAAGGTGTGGATCATCGCCCAGCAACACCCCGGCGAGCACATGGCCGAATGGTTTATGGAAGGCATCATCGAGCGCCTGCAACAAGACGGTGATGCGCAGCTGAAAAAACTGTTGTCCGTCGCTGACCTGTACCTGATACCGAATATGAACCCCGACGGTGCTTTCCACGGCCACCTGCGCACCAACGCCATGGGCCAGGACCTTAACCGTGCCTGGCAGAGCGCCAGTGAGGAAATCAGCCCTGAAGTGCTGTTCGCTCAGCAGCAGATGGAAACGTATGGCGTCGACCTGTTTCTCGATATCCACGGTGACGAAGAAATCCCCTACGTGTTCACCGCCGGCTGCGAAGGCAACCCGGGCTACACCCCACGTATCGAGGCGCTGGAAAAACACTTCCGCGGCCATTTGAGCGCCCTGACCCGCGACTTTCAGACCACCTACGGCTACACCCGCGATTTGCCGGGCGAGGCAATCATGACCAAAGCCTGCAACGCCGTTGGAGAAAAGTATGACTGCCTGTCGTTGACCCTGGAGATGCCCTTCAAGGACAACGACGACGCGCCCAACCCTCACACCGGATGGTCAGGCAAACGGTCGATGCAGTTGGGCAAGGACGTGTTGAGCAGCGTGGCGGATATCGTCACAATCCTGCGCTGACCCCATCTCCGGCCAGGCACAACCCCTGTGGTGAGCGAGCTTGCTCGCTCACCACAAAACCGGGCTCAGTCCTTGGTGCCGACCATGCTCTGCAGCACACCGTCCCGCCGAATCAGCCCATGGAACAACGCCGCCGCCAGGTGCACCAGCACTGTCAGGAACAGCAGGTAGGCGAGATAACCATGAGCCTTGCGCAACACCGCAAACAACGGCGCATTCGCCCCCACCAGCGCCGGTAATTGCACCGTACTGCTGAGCATCACCGGGTCACCGGCCGCCGAAATCATTGCCCAGCCCAGCAGAGGCAGCACCAGCATCAGCGCGTAGAGCAGCACATGCGAAGCCTTCGCCGCCAACGCTTGCCAGAGTGGCAAATCGGCGGGCAACGGCGGTTGCCGGGTAGAGAAGCGCACGATCAGCCGCACGATCACCAACGCCAGAATCGCAATGCCCAGTGGCTTGTGCAGGTGAATCAACCATTCATGCCGCTCCGAAACCGATGCCGCCATGCCCGCACCGATAAACAGCATGGCGATGATCATCAGCGCCATCAGCCAGTGCAGCAGCCGCGCCAAAGGAGCGAAAAACCGCGGTTGAGCATTCATGGCTTCGACTCCTGAGGGGCACTGTGCAGTGGGCTGACTTCACCCGCGCGACGCACGTACGAACTGGCATAGGCGGCCGAGCGCGCGGCCAGCAACGGGTCGTTTGAGGCTTCAATGCCACTTGGCAGAATCAGCGGGTCAAAGTTGATATCGCGGCAATCGCCGTCCGCTTGCGGCTGGCTGCTTTGCACCACCAGCGTGCCAGCGTTCAGCACCTTGTGCTCACCGGTCCAGGGTTTGCTGGCGTCGTCCAGCGGGTCGCCGGGGTTGGCCAGGGTCATGTTCAACTGCCAACGCAGCGGGCCTGCGGTCAGGCGCTGCAGCACATCTTTTTCGAGGAAGTCATTGCCGGCTGGCGCGGTGTCACCCGCTGCGTCCTGGCTCTGCGGGACCACACCCCACCGCACGGCCTGGCGCTTGCCGTCAGCACCCACCAGGAAAAACGCGTTGATGCCGTTGTAGGTCTCCGTCGCATAGCTGGCCGACGGCTTGGCGGTTTTGACCCAGGCCAGGAACGGCGCCGTCTCCGGATGGGAGGCAAAAAACGCCGGCATGTTCGCCGGGTTCGGCTTGCCGGTGGCCGGGTCTGGCGCGCCCGCTTTGAGCATTTGGTAGAACGCTTCGGGGGTGCCTACCGGGAATACCGGCATGCTGTTCATGCCCGTGCGCCACTGTTGGCCGTTGGCCTGGCTGAATTGCAGGGCCATGCTGCGGATCGGCACACTGCTGTCCGGCGCGTAAGGGTTGCCGCTGGGCAAGGCAAAGCGACCGATCACCGGGGTTTTCGCCTCGCTGAACACTTGGGCGCTGGAGTACGCACGCGCCTCGGGGCTACTCTCGAAGTAACCGGCCACGCACACACCTTTGGCGTGGTTACGGCGAAAGCCAGGGTGTATGCCGTTATTGGTTTCCAGGGCATTGACCAGGGTTTTTGGGCGCAGGCGTTGTGGGTCGAGCGTGCCGTTAACGTAGGCAAATGCCCCGGCAACAACCGCAACCACGGCACCAATCCCGGCGAGTCGCGCGATCAGGCTCGCAGTGCTCAACGGAGAACGGGGCGGTGATGAGTGATCTACCATCAAGTGACTCCAGGGCCAGAGGCCTTAGGGGTGAAACATAAGGTCGGATGATTAAGACGAACACCGATCAGCTCTATTCCAGGCCCTTGAGTTTATTTCTCAGGAAAAGGAATAACCTTCAACGCCAGACGTCTCTCTAGTCCCAGCGTAGTGAACAGTCAGCCGACCATGCATGAACTCGACGAACAGTTACGTGAACTCATCCCCAGGTTGCGGCGTTTTGCCGTGTCCCTGACCCGTAACGCCAGCAGCGCCGACGATTTGGTGCAGTCGACCCTGGAACGGGCGATCATCAGTTGGGCCGACAAACGCATCGAAGGCGACCTGCGCGCCTGGCTGTTTTCGATCCTTTATCGGCAGTTCCTCGACGCCCACCGTCGCAGCCGGCGCTATGCACGCATGCTGGAATTTTTCACCGGCCGTGACGACGCGCAACCCTCAGTGGAACGCACCGTGATGGCCCAATCGGCCCTGCAAGCCTTCGATCAACTCAATACCGAACAACGTGCGCTGCTGCTGTGGGTGTCGGTTGAAGGCTTGAGCTACAAAGAAGTCGCAGAAATCCTCGACGTGCCCATCGGCACCGTGATGTCGCGCCTCTCCCGTGCGCGCCAAGCCTTGCGTCAACTCAGCGATGGCGAAATTACCAGCCCTTCCCTGCGGATACTCAAATGATCAGCCTTCCCCCCAGCGAACGCGATTTGCATGCCTACGTCGACCACCAACTGCTGGAGAGTGATCGTCGCGTGCTTGAAACCTGGTTGGCCGCCCACCCCGATACCGCCGCCCAAGTGCAGGCCTGGCAACAGGACGCACACCTTTTGCGCGCCTCATTGAGCGGCGCCCTGCAACAACCGGCCAACCCCGACCTCGACCCGGCGCTGATTCGCCAACGCATCAAGCATCAATCACGTCGGCACTTTGCCACGGCCGCCGTACTGCTGATCGCCGTCAGCCTCGGTGGTATCGGCGGCTGGCATGCCCGCGAAGTCACCCAGGCGCCGATGCTGCCGATGGCCGATGCGATGCAAGCGTTCCGTCTGTTTGCCCAGGACGGCATCATGCCTGCCGATTACAACGTGCAACATGGCGGCACCATGCAAGCCTGGCTGGACCGCTATTTCAATCAGGCGCATCGCCTGCCAGACCTGAGCCAGTCAGGCTTCAAGCCGGTGAGTGGGCGCCTGCTCACCACTGAGCAAGGCGCCGCTGCCATGGTCTTGTACGAAGACCCGCAAGGTCGGCGCATCAGTTTCTACATCCGCCCACCGGGCCCGGAAAACGGCTTCCTGCCCCGTGGTCGGCGCAGTGCCGACGGCTTGCAGGCCGAGTACTGGTCCGGCGCTGGCTACAACTATGCAGTGGTCAGCCCGGTGGACCAGCCGACCACGCAGATGCTGAAGTTCTAAAACCCCACATCCAGCACCACGTTGTCCAGGTAGGTACCGCCTGGCGGCGTGGTCTGGTCGGTGTAGATCTTGGCGTTGTAGTTGAACACCTGGCTGCCAATGCCCAGGCCGTTGCCGGGGTTGACCTCGGCGGTGCTGCTGGCACGTCGCGCTGCGCCCACACTGCCCCAGCGCGTGGTACCGGCACTTTTGAAAATGTCGTAGGCCAAATAATTGGTGCCCGAGATCATGCGCCGACGCCCGCCCACGCTGACCGGGTTCTGGCCATCGCTCAAACCCACGCTGTAGGCGCTGCCCTTGGTGCAACTGATGTTGATGGTCTGGCCGGAGACAGGGGTAAAACCGCTTACCACCGGCGCGCTGCCAAAGCTGATATTCGGCGCGGTGATCTGGCAATCGTTGGTGACGGTCATGCTGACCGTCAACGACGACGTGCCTGAACCGATATCACGCCCCGCGCAGATGCCACCGATGCCAATCCCGGAGCAGTAGTTCCAGTTCCAGGCAATGCTCAACGTTTCGGTGTAAAGGCCCGCCGCCACGTTACTGCCGGTGATACTGCTCAAATACAGCGGTAGGGTTTTTGCACCCGGCCCGGACACCAGCCCGAGAATTTGGGCGATGCCGCTGGCTGAGCCGAAATCAAACTGCGTGCTGCGCGTGATCGGGTAACTGGTGGTGTTGTTTGCGTACAGCGTGTAACCGATCACATCCCCGGTCGGGCCGACCATTCCGCCCTGGGGCGAGCCGGTCACCGTGGCGTAAAAGTGGTCGGTGGACACCAGCAGCGAAATCAATGTGGCGGTGCAGCGCAACCCCGCGTTGGTGGTCGAGCTGGCCTGCGCAGCGGTGCGTACCGTCATCGAACTGATCGAGCCAAAACTGGCCGGCGACGTCGTGACCACCGAGCAAACCGCCATGGCCTGGCCCGAAAACAGCAGCCCCACGAGATACAGCAATCCTTTGCCCCTCACCCGCCTACTCCTTTCTCAGCCTTTCACTGGCACACCAACGGCCCGATCAGGGGCACATCCTGTTGCTGTTCATCAATATCGAATGTCGCCTGGCAGGTTCGCCCCTCACCCAGGGTGACCTGCAGCGTGTTGTGCGCGCTGAGGTTATCCAGGTACACCAGGCCATCCCAGCCGACCACGGCCTGGGTGTTGCTCTGTTCATGGACCACCAGGCTGCCCAGGGGCAATTCCTGGTGCGTGCTGTCTACCAGCGTGATGCTCGCGGCCAGTACCCGGCGCAGTGGAAACTCCAGCAAATACCCGCTGCCCCGGCGTACTGACACGCGTTGCTCCACATTCGTGCTTTGTACATTCGGCGGCAGGTTCAGCGGGTCTATTTCATATTTGGCTCGGTAATAGGCACTGCTCCACGGCACCAGCAATTTGCCGTTGCGGTTGGTCTGGCCTACCAGCTGGTTTTCGTAGCGCACCGGAATGCCGGCAAACCCCTGGGTGCTCACCACCACAAACGCGTCGTTGATACGGTTGGCGGCAAAGGTGTCGCCGCCCATCCACACCAGCGAGCCACTGGCATCTGCCCAGCGTGTTTCAGCGTCGCTGCTGCCGTACACGCCAGCCTGCAACTGCACCGATTGCAGGCGCCAGGTCAGGTCAGCCTGGCGGTAAGTCGGGCCGTCGCCCTGGGCATAACCGAGGTTGTAACCCACCCCGCCGTCACTCGGCACCGCGCTGCTGTAGTTGACGCGCTGGCGACTCGCGCCGTCCTTGCTGCGCTCGCTGCTCAAGGCCAGGCTGCCATTGATGTCGAAGGGAATGACCAACTGCGCCTGCATGGCCCAGTTGCTGTCGCCGATCTCGCGGTTGGCCGACAGGTAGAAACTGGTGTTGTGCCACAGCGGCTTGCTCCAGCTCAGGTTGAGCAGGCGCGTGCGCGAATCGTCCGCCGCCTGCACGTCAAAATAGCCGAAGCCCAGGCTGCCGAAGCGCTCCAGGTTGAGGCTCAGCGTGACCTGTTCACTGCGCTTGCTGAGGCTGGCGTAAGGCGTGTCGATCAGGGTCAGGTCGGCGTATTCGTCGCGCCGCTGAACCCGTTGATACGACAGGCTGTAGCGCGAGCTGTTGTACTGATAACCCAGGCTCAACTGTTGCCCGGTACGGCCGTCGAACTGGCTTTGACTGACGGCCGTGTTGAGCACGCCGAAGTTACCCAGGCGCAGGTTGCCGCCCAGCCCGCCCAGGGTCAGGTCGCTGGAGGCTTCGGCATGGCTTTCCAGGGTTACTGAGTCGGAATAGCCGTAGCGAAACGTGCCACTGGCGACGCCCGGGCCGTAACCGAAGTCGCGCACGGTGTAATCACGGCGCAACGTCCCGGCGGCCACCGAAAAATCACTCAGACCGTGTTGCAGCAACGTACTCGTCACGTAGAACGGCACCGTGGTCGACACTTGGCGCCCGAGCGCGTCCGTGGTCACCACCACCGCTTCACCGGCGCCATTGATAAACGGGATGTTGGTCAGCGTGTAAGGCCCCGGTTGCAGCAGCGCGCTTTCGGATTTGTAACCGTTGATAAACAGGTCCACCGAGGACGGCACTGCCGCTTCGCCGGCAAATTGCGGTAACGGGTAAGTGACGAGGTCCGGGCGCACTGCAAAATCCCGGGACAATTGCACCCCGCCCAGGCGCACCGAGCTGCTCCAGGGCAATGAACCACTGATGACGTCGCCCGCCTCGTACGTCAGCAACCGCTCATCATCGGAAAACCGCCAGGTGGTGTCGTAGCGCCGATAGCCGTTATTGAGCGTACTGTCGCTGACCCCGCCAATCAGGGTTTGCCGGTACTGCCCGGTATTGGACAAGGTGCCCCAGTTGTCGAACAGGCGCACTTCGTTCCAGGCGGCGAGGTAGCTGCCACCTCCGTCCGTGTCGTTGAAATACACGTCATAGTTGAGCAAGCCGCCGAAGCTGCTCATCGCCTGGGTGCGCGGGTAGGTGTTGCGGTTGCCGATAAACTGTTCCTGCAGCCATGACGGCGGCACATCCACCAACAGGCGTTGACCGTTGCTGTCGTAGTCGCTGTGCAGGCCCGGGACCTTGTCCAAAGCGATGCTGCCGGTGAGGTCGCCGGGCAGTTTCATCCCCACGTCCTGCAGTGCGCTGGCCGGTACGTAAAGTTGCCCGGCGCGCTGGTCCACCGCAATGACCCGGCCAGTGTCCATACTGTTGACCACCAGCTCCAGAAACAGCTGTGCATCGGCGACAGCCTCCATACTGCTTGGGGGCGGCGGAAGGTCACCAGCCACGCCCGGAAGCGCGATCATTGCGCCCCACAGCCCGCTCACCACTGCCACCGCCGGCCACTGACAACGAGCCCGACCACGACTCCATGGCATTGCGTCCTTCAATGGACATCTCCATCCTGTTAGAACCGGGTTTCACCCCGTCCCGCTCCAAAAAACGCTTATCGCTTCGGCGCCAGGCTCTCCAACTGCGGTGCGCCATTGATGCGGACCTGCAACGGTTGATCGGCAGATACTGCGTCCGGCACCGGCCAGCGCATGGTCGCACCCGGCAGCACGTAACCGAGCAAACCGTCCACTATAGGGCGGGGTTGCCCACCCTGCCTGAATGAGGCGTCAGTCAGGCGCGCGTGCACCGCGCCCTGATTGCGTACTTCAATGTAGGAGCGCCCGGCCACCGTGACTTTTTGCCAACTCAGGTCTGGCTTGCCGGCGCCTTTGGGGTCACGTTGGCGCGTCGCGTCGTCCTTGCTCCAAAGGCCCGCGCCGTAGGCAAACAGCGGCACTGAATAGCGCATCTGAAAGCGAATGGCCGCGGCGGTGTTCTTGCCTTCCGGCGGCGGCGGCACCTGAATCGCCGACGGTATTTCATCGATGATGATGCGATACGCCAGCTCCTGCCCCGGCGGCACTTCACGAGTGCGCGTCAGACGCACAAGCTGCTTTTGCCCCGGCTCGATCTTCGCCACTGGCGGGCTGCCGATCACATCGCGCTGGTTCTGGTACTGCTCGTCAAAACCGCTTTGGCTCCAGGCAAACACGCGAATCTGCAGGCTGGCGGTCTCGGTGCCACGGTTTTCCAGCCACAGTGCGCTGGCCTGTTGGTCGGCCTCCAGCACCGGGTCGATCGGCCAGATCAGCACCGAACTGGCCGCTTGCACAAACCCTGCGGTACACGCGGTACACAAGGCCATACCCGCGGCCCACAGCCGCCGGGAAGTTGAACGCATAAACCCACTCCTTATACCCATAGCCCTACCACGTCAGCTGCACCTGCAGCGTGTCGCTGTACGTCCCCCCAGGCTGGTTGCCCGGTAATTGCACCCGTCCGTAAATCGGCAGGCTGATGTTAGTTGCATCGCTGTAGGCCACGTTGACGCTCTGACTGATCCCCAGGCTCTGACTGAACGCCGCATCGCGAAACAATTGGTAAGCCACCCGCGCACTGCCGCTATTGTGCTGCAAATTACGCTCGGTGCTGTTATGCAGGCCGCCGTTGACGCTCATGCTCAAGGTCACGCCCGGCGTGCATTGCAAGGTCACCCCGCCGGTCAGCGCGGCCGTGGCGGTGCCGGTTGCCAGGGCCGAATGACTGCCATAGGCCAGCGCCCCGTAATTGGAGGTACCGCCCACGATCAGGCAGCCCGGCGTGACGGTCGCGCTCACTTGAAAGCTCTGGCTGGTCACCGCCGACAACGGCAGCGGCACGGCCAGGCCGCACACCAGCATTGCTCTTGCCACCAAACGGTTCATGGCTTTAGAACGTCAGTTCAACGGCCACGGTGTCGGTGTAGGTGCCCGCCGGCAGCCCCGCCTTGCCCACCGCACGCCCATACAGGTTCACGCTCTGCGCCACGCCGGTACTGGCAGCCAGGGTGATCACGCCGTCGATGGCCAGAAGCGCCGAATGCCCGCTGTCGGTGTAAAAGTCATAGGGCACAAAGTTGCCCGCACCGTCGGCCAGGGCCCGCGTGCCGCCTGTGGAAGCATTGTCATGCGCCCCGGCGCGCACCTTGATGGTGGGCGTGGTGCCAGCCGAGCACAGCACCGACAGCGCGCCGCCGGTCCCGGTGCCGCCGAGCAGTTGGGCATCGGCGTTGGTGAAAAGGCTGTTGGTGGTACCGAAGTTCAAGCTACCGAAGTTCAGCCCGGTGGCCGCGCCTGAGCCGTTGACCTGGCAGCTGGCAATCAACGTCATGGTCGAGCTGATCTGCCCGGTTACGGTGGTCGCCGCATTGAGGCTGGAGGCCATTGCCAGGCCCAGTGCGCAAACGCCGAGTCGAGATGCAAGTGTGTGCATGATGTAGGTCCTTTTAATTTACCAGTCCAGTGTCACTGTCAAGGTGTCGGTGTAGATCCCTGCAGGCAGGGCCGTCGTATTGGCCACCACGGCGCCCCACACCGGGATGGTCATTTGTTTGCCATCGCTGGCAAAAAAACTGTGTTGCTGGCCGATGCTGTAAGGGACTCGCCCGAGCGGGTCGGCCATCAGTTGATAAGGGATCATTTGCCGCCCGTTGCTCAAACGCCGGGTGGTGCCCGCTGCGTTGGTGCCACCGTCAATGGTCACGGTGAAGCTGGCGACTGTCGGGTTGCACGCCACCGAAAGTGGCGCGTTATCAGTGGCCGAGAGACCTGCTGCCAGGGTGTTGGTCCAGGTCGGTCCCTGGCTGCCAAAATAAAGCATGGCCGTGCCGCCAGTCGGGCCTACCGGCGCCGTTTCAATGTTTTTGGTCACCTCACAACTGGCGGTGATCACCATGCTCGCCTGGATGAACCCGCTGGCGACCGCCCCACGGGCGCTCGGCGAAAGCAGCAACGCGCTGCTCATGGCCAGCACGGCCAGCGCGCGGCTTACCATGTGACCGTGACCTTGAGCAGGTCGGAGTAGCGGCCGACGGCGGGAATGTCTTTGAGGGGTTCGATGCGGCCATAGAGCGGCAAATCGACGGAGCCGGAATCCGGCACGCGGCCGCTGACGGGTACATTCACCGGCAACGGAATCAAGCGTGCGGCGTCGGCGTAGATGCGATAGGGAATGGGTTTGCTGGAAGGGGTGGCAGCGCTCAGGTAGCGCACCTCGCCGACGCCGCCGTGCAGGCCGCCGTCAACGCGCATTTGATAAGGGGTGTCGGGGTTACATTCCAGGCGCGGCTGGCGCTGGCTGATCAGGGCCGCACTCAACGGCCCGGCCGGGTCATCCAGACGCGGGCCGCTGCCAAAATCCAATACACCCAGCTGCTCGATGCCAGCGCTGCGGGTGGTGCCCACCAGCTGGCAACCCCGCTGCACGTCGATACGCACCACCACTTGGAGCTGCGCAGCATCAACCGTACTGCAGAGCATCGCGCCCATGACTGCCAATACCGCTCGTCCCTTCACTGCCCCAATTCCTTATACAGGGGTGACTCCTGTTTATGAGATTAGCCATTAAGACGAAAACTGCCAGTCGGTAAGGGACTACGCGCCCACCATGCCTTTTCGAGATCGCTGGCCGCCCCCTTCTCTATTGGTCAAATCGGCGCGCGCGCCCTAAAGTGAGCAACCACCGAAACACAGAGTGACCCGCCTTGGCCGTGCTTCCCCTGATCCAGCGCCTGCTCGGTAAAAAAACCGAGCGCCCCCTCGATTCGCCCATTCCTGGGTTCTTCCAGGACAAGGCCGAACAACAGGGCTACACCCTCAGCCCCGGCCAAACCCGGGCGATTGCCGCCCTGAGCACTGAAACCGAGCACCTGCTGGCCGGCCAGCCCACGCGCAGCCTGTACCTGCACGGCCCGGTGGGGCGCGGCAAAAGCTGGCTGCTCGACGGTTTTTTTCAGGCAGTGCCGATCGCCGAGAAACAGCGGGTGCACTTCCACGAATTCTTCATGCGCCTGCATCGCGGCATGTTCAAACACAGCCACCAGGACGATGCCTTGGGCGTCACCCTTGATGAGCTGCTGGCGGGCTGCCGGGTATTGTGTTTCGACGAGTTTCACGTCCACGACATCGGCGATGCAATGCTCATCAGCCGGCTGTTCCAGGCGCTGTTCAAACGTGGCGTGCTGGTGCTGGTGACCTCCAATTACCCGCCAGAAGGCTTGCTGCCTAACCCGCTGTATCACCAGCGCTTCAAGCCGGTTATCGACTTGATCGCCGCGCGCATGGACGTGCTGGAAGTCAGTTCACCCGAGGATTTTCGCAGCTTGGCGCAGGCGCAGAGTGCGCAGCACTTTACCCGTGGCCGGTACGTCTGGCCCGGCACGGCGCAACAGCGCGAGGCTTTTGGGCTGCCTGCCCTCGATTGCCCGGCGCAAACCCTGACCGTCGGTAACCGACAGTTGCTGTGTCGCAGCCATCAGGCGCGCACCATCGCCTTCACCTTCGCCGACCTGTGCGAGCAACTCACGGCGGTGATGGATTACCTGCTGCTGTGCGAGGATTACGACCACTGGATCATCGACGGCCTGCCCTTGCTGGCGGACTGCCCCATCGCCGTGCAACAGCGTTTTATCAACCTGGTGGACGTGCTTTACGACCGCGACAAGCAGTTGAGCATGATCGGCACACAACCGCTGGAAACCGCCCTGAGCGGCCAGGCCATCGACCTCGCCCGCACGGCCAGCCGGCTGAACCAATTGCAAACGGTCAACCCGCAACACGCGCCCGACCCGGTATCATGAGCGCCATTTACGCCCTCTAGCCGAGTGACCGCGCCGTTCATGAATACCCTCGCCCAACTCAAAGCCGGCCAATTGGCCGGTATTACGCGCCTGGACCTGTCTTGCGGGCTGACTGAATTCCCCCGGGAAATCTTCGAACTGGCCGACACCCTGGAAATCCTCAACCTCACGGGTAATGCCCTGAGCCGCTTGCCCGATGACCTGCACCGCCTGACCCACTTGCGCGTGCTGTTCTGCTCGGACAACGCCTTCACCGAACTGCCGGAATGCCTGGGTCAGTGCGCGACGCTGAGCATGATCGGCTTCAAGGCCAACACAATCAGCCAAGTGTCCGGCGCCGCGCTGCCGCCACAATTGCGCTGGCTGATCCTGACCGACAACTGCATCAGCCAATTGCCCGATGAAGTGGGCAAGCGGCCGTTACTGCAAAAACTCATGCTGGCCGGCAACCGGCTTTCTCACTTGCCCGAAAGCCTGGCCCAGTGCAAAAACCTGGAATTGTTGCGCATCGCCTCCAACCGCCTGACGCACTTGCCGGAATGGCTGCTGACGATGCCGAGCCTGACGTGGCTGGCCTATGCCGGGAACCCGGTGGAAATGGCGGTGGCCGTCGCCGCAGATGACACGACGCCGGATATTCACTGGTCCGAACTGGTGTTGGGCGAGGTGCTGGGCGAAGGCGCCTCGGGCGTTATCCGCAAGGCCCTGTGGACGCCGCAGGCCAAGCCGGTGGCCGTCAAAGTGTACAAAGGCACGATCACCAGCGACGGCTCGCCTCTGCATGAAATGCAGGCCTGCATCGCGGCGGGGCTGCACCCGAACCTGATCAAGGTGCAAGGACGCGTTATCGGCCACCCTGACGACGGCGCCGCGCTGGTGATGGATTTGATCGACCCGAGCTACCGCAACCTCGCAGCCCTGCCAAGCCTGGCGTCGTGCACGCGTGACATCTATGAACCGGCTACACACTTCAGCGCTGAAGTGGCGCTGCGCATGGCGCGGGGTGTGGCGTCGGTGGCGGCGCATTTGCACCGGCACGGCATCACCCATGGCGACCTGTACGGCCACAATATTCTGTGGAATGCGGCGGGCGATTGCTTGCTGGGGGATTTTGGCGCGGCGTCGTTCCATGCCACGGCAGACACTTTGGAAACCCGGGCATTGCAGCGCATTGAAGTGCGCGCATTCGGCGTGCTGCTGGGGGAATTGCTGGAACGCGTTGACGGGGTGAGCGATGAGGCGCTGAGTGCGCTGCAGGCGCGTTGCTGTCAGCCGGATGTGCTGGCGCGCCCTGGCTTTGAGGAAATCGAAGCGTTGCTGCAATCTATCCAGCACCACTAAACCAATGTGGGAGCGGGGGGGGGGGGGGGGGGGGGGGGGGGGGGGGGGGGGGGGGGGGGAAGGGGGGAGGGGACGAGGCGGCCGCGTCCCCCCCCCCCCCCACTAGGGGATTGTGGGGGGGGCGGGCCGGCGGCCTGTCCTCCCCCCTTTAACACCCCCCCGCCCCCCCCCCCCCCCCCCCCCCCCCCCCCCCGCTCCCACATTTTGAAAGTGTTTTTGCAGGTGGAAATCAGCCAGCCAGACCGACGAACATGTCCTGCACGTCATCATGGTTGTCCAGACCTTCCAGAAAGGCCTCAACTTCAGCCATCTGCTCATCGGTCAAACCACTCACCGGGTTCTTCGCGATATAACCCAGCTTGGCCGACAACACGGTGAAGCCCTGATCCGGCAGCGCTTTTTGCACGGCATCCAGGTCGGTGGTCTCGGTGATGAACAGGGTTGTGTCCTCTTCTTCGCCGTCTTCAAAATCCTGCGCACCGGCTTCGATAGCGGCCATTTCTGCATCAGCGTCCGGCGTCTGCGGCGAGGCTTCGATCAACCCCACATGGTTGAAGTCCCAGGACACCGAGCCCGAAGCGCCCAGTTGACCCTTGCGGAACGCCACACGGATTTCCGCCACGGTGCGGTTGATGTTGTCGGTCACGCACTCAACGATCAACGGCACCTGGTGCGGGGCGAACCCTTCGTAGGTCACGCGGTGGTACTGCACGGTTTCACCCAGCAGGCCGGCGCCTTTCTTGATGGCGCGGTCCAGGGTTTCCTTGGGCATTGAGGCCTTTTTGGCCTGCTCCACCACCAGACGCAGGTGAGCGTTGGTCGCGA
The DNA here is from genome assembly GCF_041946035.1 of Pseudomonas sp. AMR01. Taxonomy (NCBI): domain Bacteria; kingdom Pseudomonadati; phylum Pseudomonadota; class Gammaproteobacteria; order Pseudomonadales; family Pseudomonadaceae; genus Pseudomonas; species Pseudomonas sp. AMR01. The sequence continues at coordinate 29,551 of NZ_JAUTYR010000006.1, read as the reverse complement.
CGTCGGCACCGTTGCGGGCAGCAATGGTGATTTCCTTTACCAGCTTGCCGAAGATTTTGCCCTTGGCATTGGATGCCGCTTCTTTATGTTTAACTTTCCACTGTGCGCCCATGACTCACTCTCTTCTCGTCCCTCGCGCCGAGACGTCTACTGGCCGGCGCTTTGGGGGCAGAGTTTATAGGGCAAAAAAAAATCGTTCCAGCTAAAAACCGTCAAGACGCCAACTCGAAAAACGCCTGAATCAGGCGCAACGAGCGGCGTCGCTCCATGCAGCCGAGCATGTGCCGGTTGACCAGCCCATCGCCCCGCAAGGCAATGGCCTGCACACGCGGGTCGCGGCCAACCTCCATCGATGACACCACGCCCACCCCCAGTTGCGCCGCGACGGCTTCGGTCACCGCCTCGCGGCTGTCCAGTTCCAGCAACACCTTGGGCTGCACGCCCGCGCTGAGGCAGGCGTCGTCAAAGGTGCGGCGGGTAATCGAACTGGGCTCGCGCAGCACCATAATCACCTCGTGCAACTGTTCAAGGCGGATGCCTTGCGGGTCAGCCAGCCAGGGGTGGCCCGCCGGTACCAGCGCGCAAATCCGCGACTCAACCAAAGGTTGCAGGTGCAGGCCATTGCGCGGTTCGACCTCGGTCAACACCGCCACGTCCGCATGTTCGGACAACAATGCCGCCAGGGTTTCCTGGGCATTGCCCAAGCGCAGGTTCACGGTGATGCCTGGGTAGCGCGCGCGCAGGCTGGCGATCATCGGCATCACCAGGTGCGGCCCATCGGCGGCCACTTCAAGGCGCCCGGTGACCAACTGACGGTTGGCCTCCAGCAGGGTCTGCGCCTCGTCTACCAGGCCGAAAATTGCCCGGGTGATGGCAGCCAGGCGCGCGCCCTCTTCGGTCAACTCCACCCGCCGCGCGGTGCGGCGCAACAAGGGGATCTGGTAGTGCTCTTCCAGGGCCTTGATGTGCCCGGTCACCGCAGGCTGGCTGATAAACAACCGAGCCGCCGCGCGGGTAAAACTGCCCTCACGGGCCACGGCATCGAATGCGCGCAGTTGGAACAGATTCATAGCTATCGGTCTCACTGATAGCTCGCATAACAACAAACAATTTGATTGATGACAAGCCAAACTGCAATTTAGGCGCCGTAGCTTCAACCCCAATGCCTAGCGAGACTTTCAAATGAACACTGCCGCGCCCATCCTGCTGACGCCTGGCCCCCTGACCACATCGAACCGCACACGCCAGGCAATGATGGTCGATTGGGGTTCATGGGATGACCGTTTCAACCAGCTGACCGCCAGCGCCTGCGCGCAGTTGCTGGCGATTCTCGACGCCGCCGAAAGCCACCACTGCGTGCCATTGCAAGGCAGTGGCACCTTCGCCGTGGAAGCGGCCATCGGCACACTCGTGCCGCGTAACGGCAAGGTGCTGGTGCTGATCAACGGCGCCTACGGCAAGCGCCTGGCGAAGATTTGCGAAGTGCTGGGCCGCGAGTTCAGCACCTTTGAAACCGCCGAAGACCAACCGACCACCGCCGCTGATGTGGACCGCCTGCTGCACGCAGACAAAGCCATCACCCACGTCGCGCTGATTCACTGCGAAACCAGCACGGGCATTCTCAACCCGCTGCCGGAAATCGCCCAGGTCGTAAAGAACCACGGCAAACGCCTGATCATCGACGCCATGAGTTCCTTTGGCGCGTTGCCGATTGATGCCCGCGAAGTGCCGTTCGACGCGCTGATCGCCGCCTCGGGCAAATGCCTTGAAGGCGTGCCGGGCATGGGCTTTGTGTTCACCGACAAACACGCGCTGGCCGCCGCCCAAGGCAACAGCCATTCCCTGGCGATGGACCTGTTCGACCAGCACAGTTACATGGCCAAGACCGGCCAGTGGCGCTTCACGCCGCCGACCCACGTGCTCGCGGCCCTGCACGAAGCGCTGCTGCAATACGCTGAAGAAGGCGGCCTGGCGGCGCGTCATCAGCGTTATGCGAGCAACTGCCAGCTGCTGCTGGACGGCATGGCCGAGCTGGGCCTGCGCAGCTTTCTGCCGGCAGCGATCCAGGCGCCGATCATCGTCACCTTCCACGCCCCCAAAGACCCGCGCTACCAGTTCAAGGAATTCTACGAACGGGTCAAGGCCAAGGGTTTCATTCTGTACCCGGGCAAATTGACCCACGTGGAGACCTTTCGCGTGGGCTGTATAGGCCACATCAACGCGGCCGAGATGCGGGCGGCAGTGACGGCCATCGGGCAAGTGCTGCAAGAAATGGAAGTGTTGGACATCTGATTCCCCTATTACCCACAGGATCCAAGCCATGAACTATCAAAACCCCAACACCCTCCAGGCCGTCATCCTCGACTGGGCCGGCACCGTGGTCGACTTCGGCTCCTTCGCCCCCACCCAGATTTTTGTCGAAGCCTTTGCCGAGTTCGACGTGCAAGTGTCCATCGAAGAAGCCCGTGGCCCGATGGGCATGGGCAAGTGGGACCATATCCGCACCCTGTGCGACCAACCGCAAGTGGCCGAGCGCTACCGCAAGGCCTTCGGCCGCACGCCGACCGATGACGACGTGACCGCCATCTACCAGCGCTTCATGCCGCTGCAAATCGAGAAGATCGCCGAGCACTCGGCGCTGATCCCCGGCGCGCTGGACACCATCGCCCGTCTGCGCGTGCAAGGCATCAAGGTCGGTTCCTGCTCCGGCTACCCCAAGCAAGTCATGGACAAGGTCGTCGCGCTGGCGGCCACCAACGGCTACATCGCCGACCACGTGGTCGCCACCGACGAAGTGCCAAATGGCCGCCCGTGGCCAGCCCAGGCCCTGGCCAACGTGATTGCCCTGGGTATTGATGATGTGGCGGCGTGCGTGAAAGTAGACGACACCGTGCCGGGCATTCTCGAAGGCCGTCGCGCCGGCATGTGGACGGTGGCGCTGACCTGTTCCGGCAACGCCCTGGGCCTGACCTACGAGCAGTTCCGCGCCCTCGACGCCGCCACACTGGCCAGCGAACGCAAACGCATCGAGGCCCTGTTCGAAGGCTCGCGCCCGCACTACCTGATCGACACGATCAACGACCTGCCTGCGGTCATCACCGACATCAACAGTCGCCTGGCACGCGGTGAAATGCCACAAAGCCACTGACTGAGGTCAAAACAAGCGCATTTGCGCCAGGCGAGCCACTCAAAACCGGCATACAGTTAACGCACTCCGTCAAAAGAATGGAGGTATGCCCTGATGAGTGAGGAACCCAACGATGCCGTGGAAAAACTCCGATACACGCTACAGCACCGTGTCGATAACGCTGCACTGGTTGATGGTGGTGTTGCTGGCGGTGGTTTACGCCTGCATTGAACTACGCGGCCAATTCCCCAAAGGCAGTGGCGGGCGCACGTTGATCGTCGAAATGCACTTCATGTTTGGCCTTACCGTGTTTGTGCTGGTGTGGTTGCGTTTGTTTGCGCGCAGCCTGGGGGTTGCGCCGAAGATAGTGCCCGCACCACCGCAATGGCAACGCCTGCTGGCCACGCTGATGCACTTCGCGCTGTATGCGTTGATGATCGGCATGCCGATTGCGGGTTGGCTGATTGTCAGTGCCGAGGGGCATTCGGTGATGTTCTACGGAATGGAATTGCCGCCGTTGATTGGCGAGAATAAGGAGCTGGCCAAGCAGATCGAGGGTTGGCATGTATGGTTCGGTAAGGTCGGTTATTGGCTGATCGGGTTGCATGCGTTGGCGGGGATTGCCCACCATTACGTCCTGCGGGATAACACCGCGTTGCGGATGATGCCGGGTAGGTTTGCTCGTGATAGTGGTGGGTCAGTCAGCAAATCTGCCAAATGACCCGGCCCCTTCGCGAGCAAGCCCGCTCCCACAAGGTTGTGTGCTAGGCGGTGAAGCCTCGGCGGCCCTGCAGGCCGCCGGTGTGGACGAAGATCAGGCGGGTGCCGGGGGCGAAGCGTCCGGCGTCGATGTGTTGTTTGAGCGCCAGCAGCGCTTTGCCGGTGTACAGCGGCTCCAGCGGCAAACCGCAGGCACGTTGCGTGGTGTCGATAAAGTCGAGTAGCTGCGGATCTACTTTGGCAAAGCCGCCTCGGCTGGCGTCGAGCAATTCGTAACCGCTGCTCACGATGGCCTCGACGTTCTGCGCCACGCCGTGATCATCCGGCACCGCCATGGCGCCGTAGACGTGATGCGCGCCCGCCTCTGCCATCACCAAACCCGCCAGTGTGGTGCCGGTGCCCGCTGCCAACCACCACGCGTCGTAATCGTCCCAGCCCAGTGCGCTTAACTGCGCGCGAACCTGCTCGACCAACACCGCACAGCCCGTCGCGCCTGCAATACCACCACCGCCCTCGGGCACCGGGTGCAGTTCGGGGTACAGCTCACGCCACGGCAGCCAGAAATCCGGCTCATGGCGCGCGCGATAGCCGCCGTAGCCGAGCCAGTGCAGCTGCATGCCGAACGCTTTCAAGTCGAGAACGGTGGGAGTGTCTTGCGGATGGCCGCGCAACAGGCCAACGGTGGGAAAACCAAAGCGTTTACCCGCCGCCGCCACTGCGTGCAGATGGTTGGAGTAAGCGCCGCCCAGGCTGATGATGCCGCGGGCAGCTTGCGCGCACGCCAGGTGCCCGGTGAGCTTGAACCATTTGTTGCCGCTGATCAGCGGGTCGATGCGGTCCAGGCGTAACACGGCCAGCTCGACGCCCTTGAGCCAATCCAGCGGCAAGGGTTCAAGGGGCGCGTGGGGAAGCCAGTCGAAAGGACCCATCGGGAGCATCTGAATGAGAAAAGGGGCGGTAGTCTACCACCGCCCCTTTTTGGGTCTTACAGCTCGGCGCTTTCAAGGTCTTTGGAATCTACCGGCGAACACTATCCCTGTGGCGAGCGGGCTTGCCCGCGTTGGGCTGCGAAGCGGCCCTAAACCGGAAAAATGCGATGAGTCAGATACTCCTCGGGCGCTGGTTTTGGGGCTGCTTCGCAGCCCAACGCGGGGCAAGCCCGCTCGCCACAGGTACTATCGCCTGTTCTACCTATAGACCTTAAAGAGCTGGGTTTTACAGCTCGGCGGCCAGGCGCGAGCCCTGGTTGATCGCGCGCTTGGCGTCCAGTTCGGCCGCCACGTCGGCGCCGCCGATCAGGTGCACGTTCTGGCCGGCGGCGAGCAGGCCGTCCTGCAGTTCGCGCAACGGGTCCTGGCCGGCGCAAATGACGATGTTGTCCACCGCCAGCAGTTGCGGTTCGCCTTCGGCACCGATGCGAATGTGCAGGCCTTCGTCGTCAATTTTCAGGTATTCGACGCTGTTGAGCATCTGCACCTGTTTGTTTTTCAAGCCGGTACGGTGGATCCAGCCGGTGGTCTTGCCCAGGCCGTCGCCGACCTTGGAAGCCTTGCGTTGCAGCAGGAACACCTCACGCGCCGGGGCGTGGGGCTGCGGCTGGATACCGGCGACACCGCCACGCGCTTCCAATTGGGTATCGATGCCCCACTCCTTCCAGAACGCGTCACGGTCCAGGCTGGTGGACACGCCCTGATGCACAAGGAACTCCGACACGTCGAAGCCGATACCGCCGGCGCCGATCACGGCCACGCGCTTGCCCACCGGCTTGCGCTCCAGGATCACGTCCAGGTAGCTCAACACCTTGGCGTTCTCGACGCCCGGAATCGCCGGCGTGCGCGGCGCGATCCCCGTGGCGAGGATGATCTCGTCATAACCGCCGGCCTTGAGTTGCTCCACATCCACCCGCGTGTTGAGGCACAGCTCGACGTGGGTGGTCTGCAATTTGCGGTTGAAGTAACGCAGGGTTTCAAAAAACTCTTCCTTGCCCGGCACGCGCTTGGCGATATTGAACTGGCCGCCGATCTCGCTGGCCGAATCGAACAACGTCACCTGATGGCCGCGCTCAGCCGCCACGGTGGCAGCCGCCAGGCCCGCAGGCCCGGCACCGACCACGGCGATTTTTTTGATCTGTTTGACCGGCAAGTAGTTGAGCTCGGTCTCGTAGCACGCTCGCGGGTTGACCAGGCAGGTGGTGAGCTTGCCGCCAAAGGTGTGGTCCAGGCAGGCCTGGTTGCAACCGATGCAGGTGTTGATTTCATCGGCACGCCCGGCGGCGGCCTTGTTGACGAAATCCGGGTCGGCGAGGAACGGCCGCGCCATCGAGACCATGTCGGCATCGCCTTCGGCGAGGATCTGCTCGGCAATTTCCGGGGTGTTGATACGGTTGGTGGTGATCAGCGGAATCTGCACCGCGCCACGCAGCTTGGCGGTGACTTTGCTGAACGCGGCACGCGGCACCTTGGTGGCGATGGTCGGGATACGCGCTTCGTGCCAGCCGATGCCGGTGTTAATGATCGTCGCACCGGCCTTTTCGATGGCTTTGGCCAACTGCACGATTTCTTCCCAGGTGCTGCCGCCTTCCACCAGGTCGAGCATCGACAGGCGGAAGATGATGATGAAGTTCGGGCCAACGGCGTCGCGCACACGGCTGACGATTTCCACGGCCAGGCGCATACGGTTTTCGTAGCTGCCGCCCCAACGGTCGGTGCGATGGTTGGTGTGCGCGGCGAGGAACTGGTTAATGAAATAGCCTTCCGAGCCCATGATTTCCACGCCGTCGTATTCGGCGACCTGGGCCAGCAGCGAGCAGGTGACGAAATCCTGGATCTGCTTCTCGATCCCCTCCTCGTCCAACGCCTTGGGCTTGAACGGGTTGATCGGCGCCTGAATTGCGCTCGGTGCGACCTGCTTGGGGCTATAGGCATAACGCCCGGCGTGGAGGATTTGCATGCAGATCTTGCCGCCCGCCGCGTGCACGGCCTGGGTCACGATCTTGTGCTTTTGCGCTTCTTCTTCGGTGGTCAGCTTGGCCGCACCGGCGTACACCCCGCCCTCATCGTTCGGGCCAATACCGCCGGTGACCATCAGGCCCACGCCGCCACGGGCGCGCTCGGCAAAATACGCCGCCATGCGCTCGAAACCGCCGGGTTTTTCTTCAAGGCCGGTGTGCATCGACCCCATCAGGGTGCGGTTACGCAGGGTGGTAAAACCCAGGTCCAACGGGGCCAGCAGGTGCGGGTAGGCAGCAGCGGTCATGGTACAGCTCCACAACGGATCATCACGGGACGTGGAAGGCTCGAATGGCCCGCCATCGGTTTATGTCCCACAGACTAAGAGCCGATGGACGACCGCTCAATGACTGAAACTCACAAGTTATTAACCTAAATGTACAGCGCCGCTGCGCATCCAGATTAACCGCCCGAATTTTATTTAGCGCGCAATCATTTAATGCGCCTATCGCAGCCATACATTTTGCTGACTTCATTAATAGACGCAGCGCCATCATTCTGGCATCAACCGCCGCCCCCAGCGGAATCGGTGGCCGGCCAGCGGCAATTTTTAACTGACAAAAACAGCTACTCCGAGGTGCGCCTTCATGCAACAACTGAACAGCTTTGTTTGCTCTGTAGAGTCGCGGGTAAACGCCGTTCTGGGCGATGTGCAGTCAATCGTCAGCCGGCTCTGTGAAGTGAATGCAGAGGTGGCGGGCTTCCAGGTACGCATCGAAACCCAACAGGCACGGACGGCTCACCCAGACCTGTTGATCTTTCCCATCAATGACCTGCACACCGTGATTGCCACGTTCAACACAGACCTGATTAAACGCTTGGCCATTGCGGGGGTTCAACTCGATAGCATTCGCGATGACGTTATCGCGGCAAAGGCCGAGTTTGAGCCTTCGCCTTCGTCCGAGTGTGTTTTTGTGGCGGTCGATAAGTTGATTGCCGGGCTGGATAACATCTGCCGGTCGATTGCCAACAGCCTCAAGTCGCTCTCCGTCACCTTGAGATCCTTACAACACACGGCCATCTATTAACCCCTCGTCGCGTGGACGGCTCACCCGCAGGCGTCACCTGGTCGATCATTGCAGGATTTTAAATGCCAACTTCCTTTTCAGCGTTCACCGAACTGATGCAACAGGCCGAAGTGCAGCGGCTGACCGCGCATATCGACTGCGACGCCGATGAGGTGTTGAACAGCGTGGTCGCCATGATATCCGCGCACTTCGGTGCTCCCATTGCGGTGGTCAGCGCGGTCAATGATGGCGTCTTGACGTTCAAGGCCAAGGTCGGCTTCGATGTTCAGAGCATGACGCTGACCGAGTCATTCTGTGTCCATTGCCTGCTCACCGAAGGCTTGCTGGAGGTCCACGACACCGCTACGGATGTCCGGTTTGTCGATAACCCCATGGTCACCGGCACACCGTTTATTCGGTATTACGCGGGTGTGCCCCTGGTAACGGCACGCAACCGCGCGTTAGGCGCACTGTGCGTCATCGACCAAAAACAACGCGCGCCCATGAGCGAGCAAGACAAAACCTTTCTGCACAATGCTGCCGCTATCGTCGTTGCACGCCTGGAATCCATTCATCAGAAGCACTTTTTCGACTCGTTGACGGGGTTGCCCAATCGCCTGTGTTTTGAGCAAGACGTCGCCAGAGGCGCGGCTCAACTGCCTCATCGTTGGGCAATATTGATTGAACCGCTGACCGCTGCGGGCATGGACAGGTTGGTGAAAGCGCTGGGATTAGACTGCTTCGTTGAGTTCATGCTGGGCATGAAAAATTTGCTCACTGCCGTACTGCCAGAAGGTGCGCATCTGTATCGAGCCAGCACGATGAGCTTCGCCGTGTTGGTTGAGGATGGTCCTCGCATACAGTTGCCGGTGCTGATCAAAGCGATCAGCAATGCCCTTGCTCAACCGGTGCATTTCAAGAGTATCCCGGTCTTCGCCGATGTCGGTATCGGCGTGCTGAAGTTAGGCCCGAACGCCCTGACGCCTGTCGATAACCTGAGGTTGATGGCCAGCGTCACCGAAACCGCCCGCCGCTCCGAACACCGCTGGTTGTATTACGACCCCAGCGTCGACGCCCGCTCGCAACGCAGTGCGATGTTGCTTCACGCTATCGAGTCGGCACTGCGCTCACCTGACCAGTTGCGAATGGAATACCAGCCCCGGGTCAATCTCGCCGACAACCGGTGCTTCGCTGTGGAGGCGCTTCTACGCTGGAAGCACCCGACGCTGGGCGAAATAGGGCCAGCTGAATTTATCGGCCTGGCGGAGACCACTGCCGCGATCAGGCACATTACCAGCTGGGTAGTGCAAAACGTCTGTAAACAGATTGCCGCGTGGCGCAACCAGGGGCTTGAACTGACCGTCTCACTCAACATTTCGGCAATAGACCTCACCGATGGTCGACTTTATGATCAGGTGAAGCACGCCTTGAGTGAGTTTGACTTGCCGCCACACTGCCTGGAGCTGGAGTTCACCGAAAGCGTTTTGGTGACTGACTTTGAGGCGGTGCAGCACCAATTGAAGCGCCTGCACCTGCTGGGCATTGCCATAGCGATTGACGACTTTGGAAGCGGCTATAGCAATTGGAAGTACCTGCGAGACATACCGGCAAAAATGGTCAAGCTGGACCGTTCGCTGTTAACCGACCTGCAACCCGACAACAGCAACTGGCATATCGTACGAGGCATTATCAGCCTGGCGCGCAGCCTGGATTTGACAGTGGTTGCAGAGGGCATAGAAACCCTGTCGCAGTTCGAACTGTTGCGTGCCTGGCAATGCCATCAAGGCCAGGGATACTTCTTTTCAAAGTCGCTCTCGCCCAAGGACCTTCAGGCGTGGATTGAGACAGGCCATCCCGGCGAGGCCCAGTCGCAAACGCAACTGCTAGCGTCTTGATCAGTAGCAGCACGCGGGCCGAACGCGACAGGAACCAAGCCAGGGGATAGCGCTCCAAGAGCCGTGCGCCGCAAGCAGCGGGCGTCTCACTGAGGTGAAAAGCCGCTGCGTTGGCCCAATAATTTCTGTAACCCACTGACTCTGTGTATCCTCGACCGCAGTTCAACCGAATTTACACACCCGCCTATTGGTCCTTTTTTTGCTCCCCATGCGTAAACTTTTTGCTTTAGCGTTCACCCTGGCCCTGGTTGCCGCCGTCGCCGCGTATCTGGTCTGGACCCAGGAGCGCCCTGTGGCGCATTACCTGTCGGACCTGCGTATTACCCTGGCCGTCAATGAAGGCGTACCTTCCGATCGCGGTAACTTGCTGGGCATCCAGCCGGAGCTGTTCCCGGCCGACTACCAGAGCCTGGAACGCCTGCACCTGAAGCTTGCGGCTTACCTGCAAAAAGCCCGCGAAGAGGGTTTGATCAACAGCAAGACCGTCGTCGTGCTGCCGGAACATATCGGCACCTGGCTGATGCTCAGCGGCGAGAAAAACGAGCTGTATCAGTCCATCCATCTCAAGGATGCAATGAACTGGCTGTCGGCGAGTAATCCGTTTTTGTTTGCTCGGGCATGGCTCAGCGCCACCGGTGAAAACCGCATGGACGACGCCTACCTGCGCATGAAAGCCCCGGCCATGGCCCGCGACTATCAGGCGCTGTTCGGCGGCCTGGCCAAGGAATTTGGCGTGACCCTGGTGGCAGGCTCCATCGCCCTGCCCGACCCCAGCGTGAGCGAAGGGCAATTGCAGGTCGGCCGTGGCCCGCTGTACAACGCCAGCGTAGTGTTTGGCGCCGATGGTTTGCCAGTGGGCCAGCCACAGCGTCAGTTTTACCCGATCTACGATGAGCGCGGCTTTATCGAGCCGGGCGATGAAAACCTCATCAGCGTGGTCGATACCCCTGCCGGGCGCCTGGGCATCCTGATCGGCAGTGACAGCTGGTACCCGGACAACTACCGCAAACTCAACGAGAGAGGCGCGCAACTGGTGGCGGTGCCTGCGTTTGTGACCGGTCGCGACACGTGGGAACGCCCATGGCGCGGCTTCAAAAGCGTGTCCACGCCCACTGAAATCAGCCTCAAGCCCGAAGAACTCAGCGAGGGCGAAGCCTGGCGTCGCCTCACCCTGATCAGCCAACAGCCGATCAGCCAGGCGAGTGCCGGCATGAGCGTGTTCCTGCGCGGGCAATTCTGGGACCTGGGCACTGCCGGGCAAAGCTTCCTCAGCAACAACGGGCAGGTCACCGCTGGCAGCGATGAGCATGGCGCGCGTCTGCTGAATATCTGGCTGTAGCGCTTTGAAACCGGTGCGTCTGGGGGATTTGTCGGTGGGCTTCGTGCAGGCCCTGGCCGATGCGATTCACAGTCATGGCCTGGACCCGCAGCCGCTGCTGCGGCAATACGGCCTGGACCCGGAGCGCCTCGCCGAAGCCGGTGCACGCTTGTCGATCCCGCGCTATATGCGCCTGGGCCACGCGGCGATCCAGCTGACCGGCGACCCAAGCCTGGGTTTGCGCATGGGCCAGCTCAGCCGCTTGAGCCAGGCTGGGCTGGCCGGCGTGACCGCCGCGCAAGCGCCGAACGTGCGCGAAGCCGCGCGCGCACTGACGCGCTTCGAAGCCTTGTACGGCTCCAACTATCGCGGCCAGTCGAGCTTTCATGAGGACGCCGAAGGCGCGTGGCTGCGCTTCTATTCCATCAGCCCCTACAACGCCTACAACCGTTTTGTGGTGGACTCGATTATCGCCGGCTGGCTGCACCAGCTCTCAAGCCTCGCCCGGCAACCGGTGCAGGCGCAGCGCATCGAGATCGAGTTTGACGCGCCTGACTACAGCGAACACTACAGCGCGCTCGGCGACAGCCCGGTGCACTTCGGCGCTGACGCCAACCAACTGCGCCTGAACAAATCCACGCTGGCCCTGCGCAACCCGCAGCACTGCCCAAGTACCTGGAACCTGCTGTTGCAGCTGTGTGAAAGGGAGTTGGAGCAGTTGACCCGCACCCGCAGCCTGCGCGAGCGCATTACCCGGTTACTCGGGCCGATGCTCAATGGCGGCCGGGAACCCGACCTGGAAGAAGTGGCGGCACGCTTGAAGCTGCCAACCTGGACGCTGCGCCGCAAACTGGCCGACGAAGGCACGCAGTTTCGCGCGATTCTCAACGATACCCGCCGCGATTTGGCCATGACCTACATTCGCGACACGGAACTGGCGTTCGGCGAGATCGCCTACTTGCTCGGTTTTGCCTCAGCCCAAGCCTTTCAACGGGCGTTCAGGCGATGGAACAACCAGACCCCAGGGGAATTTCGCCGCAGTCAGCGGCATTCCGCCTGAAGTCGGTGTTACAGCTCGGTGGCGTCATCAACCGGATCCAGTGGATCCATTTCAAACGCGTGGTACTCCAGCAGTTCTTCCTGGTAATCGTCCATGGTGGACTCCTTATTGATTAAAAGCGGTTGCAAATAAATGACCTGCAAACCCAGCCTAAAGTGCCGTGATGACGAAAAAATGTCGGCGTCATGACGTTCCTGCACCTCAAGATTAAACGTAGCCGCGCAGCGTTGATTTAGCCCAGGGACTTTGAGGTGCTATTGCAATCATTGCAATTGCAATCAAATACCCACTTCCATTAGGGTATGGCTATTCGTCGCCAGGTGACCCGCGCCATGCCCCCTCCTACCGCACACGCCGCACAGCTCTGTATCGAGGCTTTGAACACTGCCGGGCAGTCGGACGGCTCGCCGCTGTACGCGGTGATGACCATGGCCAACACCCTGGAGTTCAGTCGACAAGCCTGGGTGATTCGCGGCCAGTCGCGTTCTCGCCGGGTGGGCAACTGGCCGAGTTGGTTCGCACGTAATACCGCCGAAAAACCCATGCTGTACCTGCACAGCGCAGCGTCTTCGGCACAATTGTGCGCACTCTCGGACGAAACGGCGCAACGCGGCATCCTGTGCAATGACATCGAAAACCACCCCTCAGCCTGGCCCAAAGGCACGCAACCTTGCGTGCCGCTTTGGCTGGCAGCCCATCCGCACTGCACGCCGTACGACCCGGCCTGCGCAGCGGAAGCCCGGGCGATTGTGCTCGCAGGGTTGCGCACGCTGTATGTCGACGGCCAACCCGGTTTTTATTACCTGGCGTTGCACGATCAGGACACCAGAAGGCATTTAAGTGCACAGGATCGGGAGGACGCGCTCAAGGGCATGTACCCGATCCAAAGAGGCCGCACCGGCGCAGTGCGCTTGCTCGGCGCCGGTCGCGCGTTTGAGGAAGTCGTGCAAGCCGCGCAATTGCTGGAGCAGGACTGGCAGGTCACGGCGCAGCTGTGGAGTTGCCCCAGCTACACACGCCTCGCCCGTGAGGCTGCGGCCGCTGAGCGCTGGAACCGCTTGCATCCCCTGGCGCCGAAACGAAGCTGCCATTTAAGTGATTGCCTGGCGGGGAATGCTGCGCCGGTGGTGGCGGTCACCGGGTATCCGCAGGCAATTGTCGATCAGGTCGCGGGGTATGTGGATGCGCAGTTTGTCGCCCTGGGAGCGGGGTCAGTGCAAGCAGCAGCGCCGAGCCGGTACTGGATTGTGGTGTCGGCACTCAGGGCGTTGGCGGATGAGGGGCGGGTTGATGCTGAGCACGTGAAATCCGCGATGAGCCGGTACCACCTTCATTGAACTGGAAGGCGAACAACGGTGGGAGCTGGCTTGCCTGCGATAGCGGTAGGCCAGGCACAGGTACGCTGGATGACAGCCCCCCATCGCAGGCAAGCCAGCTCCCACATTGGGATTTTTATCGTTTCTCAGATTTTGCGCCGGCTTCGGGTTTGCACACCCGCCTCCATCGCCAACCCGGCAGCGCGCTCCAGGGTATCGGCGAACAGTTGACGCTGCTCCGGCTCGATCTGCGACACAAACAACTCGTCCACGGTGCTTTCGTAAATCTTCCACATTTTTTTGCGCAACACCCGCCCGGCGTCGGTGATCGAGGCAAATGCCGCACGGCCATCGCCATCGGAGCGCGAACGCACCACCAGGCCGTCCTTTTCCAGGCGGTCAACCAGGCGCGTCAGGTTGTAACGCTCGATCGCCAGCACGTCGGCCAGTTCGTGCATGCGGCGCGTGCCGTCGGGGCCGCTTTCCAGGCCCCATAAGGCGTCGTACCAGGCATAAGGCGGCAAGTCCGCCTCGGCCAGACGGCGTTCGATTTCACGGATGACCGTCCTGTGGGCCCTGACAAAACGGAACCATACATCAGGCTCTTTCGACGACATGCAACACCATCCGGGGAATTTCAAGAAGGTTGCAATAGTAGCTCATCTCGCGCTAGATTCAGGTATGTCGTTGCAATTGCAACTAGATTGGCACTCCTCTCACAAAGAGGTCACCGCTTGAAATCCGCCTACCCCTGGAGCCTCACATGACCCCGAACCACGCAGTAAGACTGGACGACGATCCACAGGAAACCCGCGAGTGGCTGGAGTCCATCGAATCGGTGCTGTCCACCGAAGGCCGCCCCCGCGCCCACTACCTGATTGATCAGTTGCTGGATTTCGACGTGGCGCGGCATGGTGACTTTTACGGGCGGGTGACCACTCCCTACATCAACACTATTGCGGTAGAACGCCAACTGCCCTACCCCGGCAACCTGGCGATCGAGCGGCGCACCAATGCGTTCATTCGCTGGAATGCCATGGCAATGGTGCTGCGTGCAGGCAAACACTCAGGCGTTGGTGGGCATATTGCGACCTATGCGTCAGCCGCCGTGCTTTACGACGTAGGTTTTGACCATTTCTTCCGTGGGCGCACCGATACATTCGACGGCGACCTGGTGTATATCCAGGGCCACTCTTCCCCGGGCATCTACGGGCGCGCCTACCTTGAAGGTCGCATCAGCGAAGCTCAGCTGGATAACTTTCGGCGCGAGGCCGGCGGCGAGGGTTTGTCGTCCTACCCGCACCCGCGACTGATGCCGGATTTCTGGCAATTTCCCACCGTGTCCATGGGGCTGGGGCCAATCACCGCCGCGTATCAAGCGCGCTTCATGCGCTACCTTGAGTTTCGCAACCTGAAACCACACCAGGGCCGTAAGGTCTGGGCTTTTCTCGGTGATGGCGAAATGGACCAACCGGAATCCCTGGCGGCCATCTCCCTGGCGGGTCGCGAAAAACTCGACAACCTGATCTTCGTCGTCAACTGCAACCTGCAACGTCTGGACGGCCCGGTGCGCGGTAACGCCAAGGTGATCCAGGAATTCGAAAGCCTGTACCGCGCCGCCGGCTGGAACGTGATCAAGGTGATCTGGGGCGGCGGCTGGGATGCGTTGCTGGAAAAGGATCAGAGCGGCCTGCTGCGCCAACGCATGATGGAGTGTGTGGACGGCGACTATCAGAACTACAAATCCCAGAACGGCGCCTATGTGCGCGAACATTTCTTCGGCAAATACCCCGAGTTGCTGGCGTTGGTAGAGGACCTGTCCGACGACGACATCTGGAAACTCTCACGCGGTGGTCATGACCCCGACAAGGTCTACAACGCCTACGCCGCCGCCGTGCGCCACAAGGGCCAGCCGACAGTGATCCTGGCGAAAACCGTCAAAGGCTTTGGCATGGGCGAAGCCGGTGAAGGCCAGAACATCAATCATCAGCTCAAAAAGATGGGCGCAGACGCCGTCAAAGCCTTCCGCGACCGTTTCGGCCTGGACCTGGCCGACGACCAGCTCGACGAAATCCCCTACCTCAAGCCTGCCGCCGACAGCGAAGAGGCGCGCTATTTCGCGGCACGCCGCCAGGCCCTGGGCGGTTACGTACCGGCGCGGCACAGTGCTGTGGAACCGCTGCAAATTCCCGACCTGAGCGCTTTTTCAACCCAGCTCAAAGACACCGGCGACCGCGCCATTTCCACCACTATGGCCTTTGTGCGCATCCTCGGCACGCTGCTCAAGGACCCGCACATGGGCAAATTGATCGTGCCTATCGTGCCGGACGAGTCGCGCACCTTCGGCATGGAAAGCCTGTTCCGTCAGATCGGCATTCACTCCGCCGTCGGCCAGCTCTACACCCCGCAAGATGCCGGACAATTGAGCTACTACAAAGAGAGCAAAGACGGACAAATCATGCAGGAAGGTCTGAATGAGTCCGGTGCTATTTCCTCGTGGATTGCGGCGAGTACGTCCTACAGCAACCACGGCTTGATGACCGTGCCGTTCTATATTTTCTACTCGATGTTCGGCTTCCAGCGCGTCGGCGACCTGGCCTGGGCGGCAGGCGATGCGCGGGCGCGCGGCTTCCTGCTCGGCGCCACTGCCGGGCGCACGACGTTGATGGGCGAAGGTTTGCAGCACGACGATGGACACAGTCATATCCTGTCGTCGGTGATTCCATGCTGCGTGTCCTATGACCCGACGTTTGCCTACGAGCTGGCGGTAATTATTCGCGAGGGCATGCGACGCATGTATGTCGAACAGGAGGATATTTACTACTACATCACCCTGCTCAACGAAAACTACCCGCACCCGGCAATGCCCGAAGGCGTGGAAGACGGCATTCTTAAAGGCTTGTATCCGCTGAGCAGCGCAGAGCATGCGCAGGTGCAATTGATGGGCAGCGGGTCGATCCTGCGAGAAGTGATCGCAGCCGCGCAATTGCTCCACAGCGACTTCAATGTGCAAAGCGATGTCTGGAGCGTCACAAGCCTTACCGAGCTACGCCGCGACGGGCATGAGGTTGAACGCTGGAACTTGCTGCACCCGGAAAGTGAGCCGCGCGTGAGCTACGTGCAAGCATGCCTGAAGGCGAAGACAGGGCCGATAGTGGTCGCAACGGATTATATGAAACTGTTCGCCGACCAGATCCGCCCCTTCGTAGACAATCGCCGGTTTGTCGCGCTGGGCACCGATGGTTTCGGGCAATCGGATACCCGTGAAACCTTGCGGGCGTTCTTCGAGGTGGACCGGCACTTCATCGTGCTGGCGGCCTTGAAGGCGTTGGCGGACGACGGAGTGATTGGCCGCGAGAAAGTCAGTGAGGCGATCAGTCGCTACGGGATCAACGTCGACAAGGCGAACCCCGTAGCGGTCTGAATTACTGCGCAGGTGTTGGCAGAGGCTGAATCGCTTCTGTCGGCGCTGGCAACGCCGGGTTAGTCGCGGCAGGTGCAGATGCAGGCGCCGGCTCTTCCTGGGGCGCAATGGGCGCGGCCTCAGGTGGCGGGGCCAGCGGTTCCGAAACGGCAGGCGCAGCGGGCTCTTCCTTGGGCGTTTCAACCTTCTCAGCCGGCGCTGCAACCTTGGGCTCGGGCACACCCAGATCGGCCTTGGGCTTCTCGGGAATATGCTCGGCCTTCTTCACTTCCTGCGGCAGGAATACATCCACCAGTGAGAAGTAACGGTCGTAGAATTTCGGCGCCGAAACGGTCTCGCTTGCGACTTTGACCATCGAATCGTCGGTGGAGCCAATCGGCATCGACACCGAACCCAACACACCCACACCCAGGCTGGCGGAGTTGTTGACCTTCTTCAGCGCATAGCGATCCTGCAAGGCATTGGCGAACATCGTCGAATGATTGTTGCCTTTGCCGTCATCGGCACACACCACGTTGAAACTGATTTGCAGGTGAGTCTCGCCGGTCTGCTGGAAGCTCTTGTTGCCCACCACCAGCTTCGGATCGCTGCTGGTGATGATGTAACCCTGGCTCAGCAGCGCACGCCGTGCGGCTTCGCACGCGGCGACATCGCTGACAGGGTAGTCACGGGAAAACGTACCGGAGTCGTCAAAATTCTCATGTTCATAAATAGCGGTCTTGGGTGACGAGCAGCCCGCGGCGCCCGCCAGCACCAGCGCCAACCCGAGGCTACGCAAGTGAAATGATGTCGACATTGAAAGTCCTGAGGAAAACGGTCCGGGCGGTATTGTGCAACAGAACGAGGCCTTGGCGCGCGCATTCCTGTCGGTAAAACGTCACAGGCCTATGCGACGGGGGCTGCAGGGAAAAGCTCGGCACACATATGGTCGATAAACACGCGCAGTTTCGCCGAGGCATGGCGACTCGATGGCCATAACAGCCAGAAACTGCCTCGGTGCTCGAGGTGATCATCCAGCACCCGCAGCAAGCGCCCTTGCTGCACCGCACGGCTCACCATGAAGTCCGGCAGGCAGGCGATGCCCAATCCCTCCAGCACCACATGGTTGAGGGACTCGATGGTGGTGCTGACCAAGGGCGTACGCAACAGCGGCTCGGGCGCGCCCGCTACATGACGCAGCGGCCAGGGCTCGAGCTTGCCGGTGGCGCAGAATTTATGCCGCAGGCAGGCGTGGCCGCTCAAGTCCTGTGGTCGTTGCGGCGTGCCGTATTCAGCGAAGTATTCTGGAGTAGCCACCAGCACCAACCGGTAATGGCCCAAATGACGTGCCATCAGGCGCGAATCTTCCGGCTTGCCGGTGCGAATGACCGCATCGAAACCTTCCTCGATCACATCCACCATGCGGTCGGAAAAATCCACGTCCAGCTCAATGTCCGGGTAGGCACGCATGAAGTCGCTGAGCACGGGCATCAACAAGCCACGCACTTGCGGCAGGCTCACGCGCAGCTTGCCCCGAGGCGTCACGCTGGCCTGGGTCAACTCCTGCTCGGCCGCCTCGACCTCGGCCAGAATGCGCCGCGAACGCTCCAGAAACAGCGCGCCCTCACCTGTCAGAGTGATGCTGCGCGTGCTGCGATGAAACAGGCGAACGCCCAGGCGCTCTTCGGTGCGCGCAATGCTTTTGCCCACAGCCGAGGAGGAAACGCCCAGCACTCGGCCGGCGGCGGTGAAGCTGCGGGTTTCCGCGACCTGCACGAACACTGCAAGACTGCCCAGACTGTCCATGAACCAACCTGTGTCGATTACGGACGTATAGGTCCGATAAGTTCGGAACCTTAGCCTGTTTTTCCGCCCGGTACATCCTCCTACTCTGCCTTCTTCCCTTTTGTATGGACACAGAGCATGAGCGACTGCCCTTCAATGACCGACGCCGCACCCGTCAGCAAACCTGACGCGCTGCCGCTGGCGGGTTTGCTGGCCCTGGCGTGCGCCGGTTTTATCACCATCCTCACCGAGGCTATGCCTGCCGGGTTGTTGCCACAGATGAGCGAGGGGCTTGAGGTGTCGCCCGCGCTGATTGGCCAGCTGGTGACCCTCTATGCGCTTGGCTCACTACTGGCGGCCATCCCGCTGACGCTGTGGACGCGAGGCTGGCGACGACGACCGTTGCTTCTGATCGCCATTAGCGGCTTTGCCTTGGTCAACAGCGTGACCGCACTGTCGAGCCATTACGGGTTGACCCTGGTGGCACGCTTCTTCGCAGGGGTATTTGCCGGCCTGCTCTGGGCGCTGCTGGCGGGCTACGCCAGCCGCATGGTTGCGCCACACTTACAGGGACGGGCGATTGCGGTGGCAATGCTTGGCGCGCCCCTGGCATTGTCTTTGGGCGTGCCGGCCGGCACCTTCCTCGGGGCTGCCGTTGGCTGGCGAATGAGCTTTGCGATCATGACCGGGCTCACGCTGGTGCTGCTGGTGTGGGCGCGATGGCAGCTCCCGGATTTCGCGGGAGAACAACAGGGCAAACGCTTGGCGCTGCGCAACGTCTTGACCCTGCCGGGTATTCGCCCGGTGCTGTGGGTGACCTTTACCTGTGTGCTGGCCCACAACATTCTTTACACCTACATCGCCCCGTTACTGGTGCCCGCCGGGATGGCCTCGGACATCGATCAAGTGTTGCTGGTGTTCGGCCTGGCCGCCGTGTTGAGCATCTGGCTGGCAGGCGTGTGGATTGATCAATGGTTGCGCACGCTGCTGTTGATCAGTTGCGCACTGTTTGCCATGGCGGCCCTGGCAATGGCGCTGTGGATTACCTCGCCAGCCGTGATTTACGTCGCCGTCGTTGCGTGGGGCCTGGCATTCGGTGGCTTGCCCGCTCTCTTGCAAACGGCGCTGGCCAAATCCGCCGGCCAGTCCGCCGATGCGGCGCAATCAATGCTGGTCACCGTCTGGAACCTGGGCATTGCCGGTGGCGGGCTGGCGGGTGGCCTGCTTTTGCAGGGGTTGGGCGTGGGTTCATTTTCATGGGC
Source organism: Pseudomonas sp. AMR01 (assembly GCF_041946035.1). NCBI lineage: Bacteria > Pseudomonadati > Pseudomonadota > Gammaproteobacteria > Pseudomonadales > Pseudomonadaceae > Pseudomonas > Pseudomonas sp. AMR01. The sequence continues at coordinate 9,650 of NZ_JAUTYR010000006.1, read as the reverse complement.
GGTCATCGGCTTACTGCTGCTCGCCCTCGCCATCACCGCTCGGGCTCGGCACCTGCGCTGAGCGATTCGTTGTCACGGCATGCCATGAATGCCTGCGAACACAGCTGACCAGTCTAGCGCCCATAAAAAAGCCCCCGGTCTCTTCAGGCCGAGGGCTTTTTTATTCAGGCGTGCATCAGAACTTCTTGATGTCAGCCTTGGCTTCCAACTGCTTGCGGAACGCAGCAAAGTCTTGCTGGCCAATACGGGAAGCGAGGAAGCGGCGGTATTGCGCCTTTTCTTCATCCGTAGGGGCAGCCGCTTCGTTGACGCCGTTCAAGCGCACCAACACCAGGCTACCGTCAGCCAGGGTCACGGTGGTGAAGGTTGGCTTGTCCTTGGCCGCAGGCTTGGGCATGCGGAACAGGGCTTGCAGCACAGCCGGGTCAATCCCTTCCTGGCTACGGGTAGCCGCTTCGGTGACTTTCCAGGCCTGGCCATCAATTGGCTGGGTCAGCGGGGTCTTGCCATCACGCAGGCTGGCGATCAGCTCGTCAGCGTGAGTCTTGGCAGCCGCACTGGCGCGCTCTTTGGTCATCTGGGCACGAATCGCTGTTGACACGCTTTCCAGCGGCAACTGCGAAGGCTTCAAATGCTCCTTGGCACGCAACACGATGATGGTTTCCGGGTCGAGTTCGATGGCGCTGCTGTTCGCACCCTCATCCAACACTTCCGGGCTGAACGCAGCGGTCACCACGGCACGATTTGCCGCAACGCCTTCGCCACCTTCACGGCCAAACGGCGCGGAGGTGTGCACGGTCAACTTCAGGTCCGACGCCGGCTGAGCCAGGTCTGAGGCTTCGAATGCCGCATCTTCCAATTGCTTGGTCGCTTCGACAAAACGCTGCTCAACCTGTTGAGTCTTGAGCTCGCGGGTCAGCTTGTCTTTCAGGCTGGCAAACGTTGGCACTTGCGGTGCTTCCACGCCCAACAGCTTGATCAAGTGCCACCCGAAAGTGCTGCGCACCGGGGCCGAAACCTGGTCTTTGTTCAACGCGTACAAGGCCGTTTCGAAGTCCGGATCGTAGACGCCAGGGCCTGCAAAACCGAGGTCGCCGCCATTGTTGGCCGAACCCGGGTCCTGAGAGAACTCCTTGGCCAGGGCTTCGAACTTCTCGCCTTTGGCCAGGCGCGCCTGGATTTCTTCGATCTTGGCCTTGGCTTGGGCGTCGGTGACCTTGTCGTTGACTTCAATCAGAATATGCGCGGCACGACGCTGTTCAGCGAGGTTGGCGGTTTCTTTCTGATAGGCAGCCTGCAGTTCTTCGTCCTTGACGGTGACCTGGTCGAAGAAAGACGACTTCTTCAATTCCAGGTAGTCGATGACCACCTGGTCAGGGGTCATGAACTCTTTGGCGTGCTGGTCGTAGTAAGCCTTGACCTCGTCGTCGGTGAGTTTCACCGCCGCAGGATCCGCATTGATGTTGACGGTGGCGAAATCGCGAGTCTGTTTTTCCAGACGGGCGAATGCCAGCACTTCGGCGTCAGTCACGAAACCGCTGCCGGCGATACCCGCGCGGATCTGGCCGATGAGCATTTCCTGGGTCATCATCTGACGGAATTGCAGGCGGCTATAGCCCAGTTGACGGATCACCTGGTCAAAACGATCGGCGCTGAACTTGCCATCCACCTGGAATTCCGGCGTCTGCAGGATCACTTGGTCCAGCGCAGCTTCAGAGAAGCCGAACTTGGAATCAGCAGCACCTTGCAGCAACAGCTTGCGATCGATCAGACCCTTGAGGGCCGCATCGCGCAGCAGTTTTTCGTCCAGCAGCGAAGCGTCGAAATCCTTGCCTAGCTGTTGCATCAACTGACGGCGTTGCATATCGACGGCCTGGCTCAGTTCGGTTTGGGTGATTTCTTCACCGTTGACCTTGGCCACGTCCTGCTTGTTGTTGGTCGAAGCCTGAAAAATGGCCTCGATACCGGTGAACGCCATCAATGCGACGATGATCCCGATAATGGTCTTGGCAATCCAGCCTTGTGAATTGTCCCTGATATTTTGCAGCATGCTTCCCCCAGAAACGGTTGAACGTCAAAAATTAGGCAACCGTGGAGCGTGGGTAGAGTCCGGATAGAAGAAAGGCGCATCCGAGGATGCGCCTTCTCGTAACTGGCGGAGCGGACGGGGGTTTGAACCCAACACCCCCGGCGTGGCGACCCGATGGACATGAGGGTCGGCTGCCGCTCCGCTGCCAGGCCAGACCTGCGTCTGACCCGGGTAGGTAAGGCTTGAGCGAGGCTTAGTTAACGGCTTCTTTCAGGGCTTTACCGGCTTTGAAACCTGGTTTCTTGGCAGCAGCGATTTGCAGTGCTTTGCCAGTCTGTGGGTTACGGCCAGTGCGAGCTGGGCGGTCAGTCACAGAGAAAGTACCGAAGCCTACCAGTACCACGGAGTCGCCGGCCTTCAGAGCGCCAGTGACGGATTCGATTACTGCGTCCAGCGCACGGCCAGCAGCAGCTTTCGGGATATCAGCGGATGCGGCGATAGCATCAATCAGTTCCGACTTGTTCACTCTAAGTCCCCTTATATTTCTATTGAGTATGATTCTAAGTTTTTTGGTGAAAGCAAAAACCAGTGCCAAATGGCCTAGAGACACTTAAGAGCCGCTTTATAACAAGGGCTCTAAAAAGCTGTCAAGGAAGCCACCCGGCTTAATCGCATTAATGCGTGCTAATTCTTTCCTTGGAATCAGACTCGCGTTTTTCATCCTTCGCGACGATCTCCGGAGCCACATCCGGCAAGGGCTCCGGCGCGTATTGCAGCGCAATTTGCAGGACCTCGTCAATCCATTTAACCGGTTTAATCTGAAGATCCTGCTTGATGTTCTCCGGAATTTCCTTCAAGTCGCGAACATTCTCTTCAGGAATGATCACGGTCTTGATACCGCCCCGGTGAGCCGCGAGCAATTTCTCTTTCAAACCACCGATGGCCAATACCTGACCACGCAGGGTAATTTCGCCGGTCATGGCCACATCAGCGCGCACAGGAATGCCGGTCAATGCCGACACCAGGGCCGTGCACATGCCTACACCGGCGCTAGGGCCGTCTTTCGGGGTCGCCCCTTCCGGCATGTGGATGTGGGTGTCGTGCTTCTCGTGGAAGTCCAGGGGGATCCCCAGGCTTTTGGCGCGGCTGCGCACTACGGTCTGCGCGGCAGTGATGGACTCAACCATCACATCACCCAGGGAACCGGTCTTGATCAACTGGCCTTTGCCAGGGATCACCGCGGCCTCGATGGTCAGCAATTCACCGCCCACTTGAGTCCACGCCAGGCCGGTCACCTGGCCTACCTGATCCTGCTGCTCGGCCAGGCCGTAGCTGAATTTGCGCACGCCCAGGAAGTGCTCCAGGGAGTCGGCCGTGACCTTCACCGAGAAACGTTTTTCCAGCGCATGTTCCTTGACGGCCTTGCGACAGATCTTCGCAATCTGACGCTCAAGGCCCCGCACACCGGCCTCGCGAGTGTAATAACGCACGATGTCGCGGATCGTCTCGACTTCAAATTCGATCTCGCCCTTCTTCAGGCCATTGGCCGAAATCTGCTTGGGCGCGAGGTATTTGACGGCGATGTTGATCTTCTCGTCTTCGGTGTAACCCGGCAGACGAATCACTTCCATCCGGTCCAGCAACGCTGGCGGGATGTTCATGGAGTTGGAGGTGCAGAGGAACATTACGTCGGACAGGTCGTAGTCGACTTCCAGGTAATGGTCGTTGAAATTGTGGTTCTGCTCGGGGTCGAGTACTTCGAGCAACGCCGAGGCTGGATCGCCGCGCATGTCGCTGCCCATCTTGTCGATTTCATCGAGCAGGAACAGCGGGTTGCGAACCCCCACCTTCGTCATCTTTTGAATCAATCTGCCCGGCATAGAACCGATGTAGGTACGGCGATGACCACGAATTTCCGCTTCATCGCGCACACCGCCCAGAGCCATGCGCACAAATTTGCGATTGGTGGCATTGGCGATGGACTCGGCCAAAGAGGTTTTACCCACACCCGGCGGCCCGACCAGGCACAACACCGGCCCCCGAATTTTCTTCACGCGCTTTTGCACGGCGAGGTATTCGAGGATGCGTTCTTTGACTTCTTCCAGACCGTAGTGGTCAGCGTCGAGAATGTCTTCTGCGCGCGCCAGGTCCAGACGCACTTTGGTCTGTGCCTTCCACGGCACCTGCACCAGCCAGTCGATATAGGAACGAACCACGGTGGCTTCGGCCGACATCGGCGACATTTGCTTGAGCTTGTTCAGCTCGGCATTGGCTTTGGTCAGGGCGTCTTTGGGCAGGCCAGCGGCATCGATGCGCTTTTTCAGCTCTTCGATTTCGTTGTGGCCTTCGTCGCCGTCACCGAGTTCTTTCTGAATGGCCTTCATCTGCTCATTCAGGTAGTACTCGCGCTGACTGCGCTCCATTTGTTTCTTCACACGGCCACGAATGCGCTTCTCGACCTGCAGCAGGTCGATTTCGCCATCCAGCAGGGCCAGCACGTGCTCAACACGGGCCGACAGGTCGATGATCTCGAGGATGTCTTGCTTTTGGTCGATCTTCAGCGCCATGTGCGCGGCCATGGTGTCGACCAGGCGGCTTGGCTCATCAATGCTGTTGAGGGACGACAGGACTTCAGCCGGGACTTTCTTGCCCAGTTGCACGTACTGCTCGAACTGCGAGAGCAGGCTGCGCACAAACACTTCGGACTCGCGCTCAGGGGCTTCGACTTCGTCGATCAGCGCCACTTCAGCGCGCAAGTGACCATCCACTTCCATGAAACGCTCTACCGCACCGCGTTGCTCGCCTTCCACCAACACCTTGACGGTGCCGTCGGGCAGTTTGAGCAATTGCAGCACAGTGGCAACGGTGCCGACGCGATACAGGGCGTCTTCGCCTGGATCATCATCAGCAGGATTCTTTTGGGCCAACAGCAAGATCTGCTTGTCGCCCGTCATCGCGGCCTCGAGGGCTTCGATAGACTTCTCGCGCCCCACGAACAGCGGGATAACCATGTGCGGATAGACGACGACATCACGCAACGGCAGGAGAGGCAATTCAATGGTTGTCTTCATGATTTCGCCTCTATGACAGTTGAAAAAATAACTTGAAACCAAGATGGGGGCTGCATGCAAAAAAAACAAGCTCAATGCCAGCAGTTAAACGTATGAATAAACGCAAATTTAAAAGCTGCACCCAACAATTGGCTCAAAAAATAAGGGGCCCCGAAAGGCCCCTTGTTTGTACTGCAACTGCATAACGCTTAGGCGTCGGGTGCAGCCTTGGCAGCCGGCTCATTGTTTTCGTAGATATACAATGGCTTGGACTTGCCTTCGATAACGCTTTCGTCGATCACCACTTTACTCACCTCGGACTGCGAGGGGATTTCGTACATGGTGTCGAGCAACACGCCTTCGAGAATCGAACGCAGACCCCGTGCACCGGTTTTGCGCTCCAGTGCCCGCTTGGCCACTGATTTGAGAGCATCGGAACGGAATTCGAGGTCTACACCTTCCATTTCGAACAGCTTGGCGTACTGCTTGGTCAGCGCGTTTTTCGGCTCGGTGAGGATCTGAATCAGAGCCGCCTCATCGAGTTCGTCCAACGTCGCCAGGACCGGCAGACGGCCAACGAATTCCGGGATCAGACCGAACTTGACCAGATCGTCAGGCTCGACTTCACGCAGGGACTCGCCCACCTTCTTGCCTTCTTCCTTGCTGCGCACTTCCGCACCGAAACCGATGCCGCCGCGCGTGGAACGCTGCTGAATGACCTTTTCCAGCCCGGAGAACGCACCACCACAGATGAACAGGATGTTGCGCGTATCAACCTGAAGGAATTCCTGCTGCGGGTGCTTGCGGCCGCCTTGTGGCGGTACGGAAGCGACCGTGCCTTCAATCAGTTTCAACAGGGCTTGCTGCACGCCTTCACCGGAGACATCACGGGTGATCGACGGGTTGTCGGACTTGCGCGAAATCTTGTCGATTTCGTCGATGTAGACAATACCCATCTGGGCCTTTTCTACGTCGTAGTCGCACTTCTGCAGCAATTTCTGAATGATGTTCTCGACATCCTCACCCACGTAACCAGCCTCGGTGAGGGTGGTGGCGTCGGCGATGGTGAACGGAACGTTGAGCAGGCGAGCGAGGGTTTCTGCCAGCAGGGTTTTACCCGAGCCGGTAGGACCGATCAGCAGGATGTTGCTCTTGCCGAGTTCAACTTCGTCGCCTTTCTTGTCACGCTGGTTCAAGCGCTTGTAGTGGTTGTACACCGCTACGGCCAAAACCTTTTTTGCACGCTCTTGACCAATGACGTACTGGTCAAGGATGCCGCTGATTTCTTTAGGCGAAGGCAATTTATGCGCGCTGCTTTCGGCCTGGGCTTCCTGCACCTCCTCGCGGATGATGTCATTGCACAGGTCGACGCACTCGTCGCAGATAAACACCGAGGGACCGGCGATCAATTTGCGTACTTCATGCTGGCTTTTGCCGCAGAAGGAGCAATAAAGCAGCTTGCCGTTGTCCTCGCCGTTGCGGGTGTCAGTCATTCGTTCGATCCAAATCCGATAGGCTTGCAACACAAGATGAAGGCTTATGCGGGCTTTTTCAAGCCCGCAGGTGGTCGGATACGCCGACCAGCCTTATTTTGAGCAGCTTAATTAAGCGGGGCGTCTTTCAATCACGGCGTCGATCAACCCGTATTCACGTGCTGCTTCTGCGCTCATGAAGTTATCGCGGTTGGTGTCGCGCTCGATCTCTTCCAGGGTGTGCCCGCTGTGCTTGGCCATCAAGGTATTGAGGCGTTCGCGAATAAACAGGATTTCCTTGGCGTGAATCTCGATGTCCGACGCCTGGCCCTGGAAACCGCCCAGTGGCTGGTGAATCATCACACGCGAGTTAGGCAGGCAGAAACGCTTGCCTTCAGCACCGGCCGTCAACAGGAAAGCGCCCATGCTGCACGCCTGACCGATGCACGTGGTCGATACGTTCGGCTTGATGAACTGCATGGTGTCGTAGATCGACATACCTGCCGTCACCGAACCGCCCGGGGAGTTGATGTAAAGATGGATGTCCTTGTCCGGATTTTCCGCTTCAAGGAACAGCAGCTGCGCGCAGATCAGGTTGGCCATGTAGTCTTCTACAGGGCCGACCAAAAAGATGACTCGCTCCTTGAGCAGGCGCGAGTAGATGTCATAGGCGCGTTCGCCACGAGCAGATTGCTCGACAACCATCGGGACCAGGCCGCCAGCGGCCTGGATATCAGAGTTCTGCTGAATATAAGAATTACGGAACATGCTCTGCAGTTACTCCCAAATAGTCATGTCTTGAAAACGCATAAGCCAGCGCGAGGCTGGCTTATGGTTGAATTTCCAACGAGTTGGACAATCAGTCGGCTTGTGCTGCTTCCGCCGGCTTGACTGCTTCTTCGTAAGAGACCGCTTTGTCGGTCACCTTAGCCTTCTGCAGAACAGTATCCACAACTTGTTCTTCCAGCACAACCGAACGTACTTCGTTCAGCTGCTGGTCGTTCTTGTAGTACCAGGACACAACCTGCTCAGGCTCCTGGTAGGCCGAAGCCATTTCCTGGATCATTTCACGAACGCGATCTTCGTCAGGCTTGAGGTCGAACTGGTTGACCACTTCGGCCACGACCAGACCCAGCACAACGCGGCGCTTGGCTTGTTCTTCGAACAGCTCGGCAGGCAGTTGATCAGGCTTGATGTTGCCACCGAACTGCTGAACCGCTTGAACGCGCAGGCGATCCACTTCGTTGGACAGCAGAGCCTTGGGCACTTCGATCGGGTTGGCGGCCAGCAGACCGTCCATTACCTGATTCTTGACCTTGGACTTGATGGCCTGACGCAGCTCGCGCTCCATGTTCTTGCGAACTTCGGTGCGGAAGCCTTCGATGCCGGTTTCCTTGATGCCGAACTGGTTGAAGAACTCTTCGTTCAGCTCTGGCAGTTTAGGCTCGGAAACGCTGTTGACGGTCACGGTGAACTCGGCGGCTTTGCCAGCCAGGTCCAGGTTCTGGTAGTCAGCAGGGAACGTCAGGCTCAGCACGCGCTCTTCGCCGGCTTTGGCGCCAACCAGGCCGTCTTCGAAACCCGGGATCATGCGGTTGGAACCCAGCACCAGCTGAGTGCCTTTGGCGGAGCCGCCAGCGAAGACTTCGCCGTCAACCTTGCCAACGAAATCGATGTTCAGCTGGTCTTCGTTCTGGGCAGCACGGTCGGCCACTTCGAAACGAGTGTTCTGCTTGCGCAGGATTTCCAGCATGTTGTCCAGGTCGCTGTCAGCCACGTCAGCGCTCAGGCGCTCAACTGCGATCGAATCGAAACCGGCAACTTCGAACTCTGGGAACACTTCGAATACGGCAACGTATTCCAGGTCTTTGCCAGCTTCCAGGGACTTTGGCTCGATCGAAGGCTGACCGGCAGGCTTCAGGTTTTGCGCTTCAACGGCTTCGTAGAAGGAAGCCTGGATCACGTCACCTACAGCGTCCTGACGCGCATCGGCGCCAAAACGACGCTTGATTTCGCTCATTGGCACTTTGCCTGGACGGAAGCCAGCAATCTTGGCCTTTTGGGCAGTCTGCTGCAGACGCTTGTTGACCGCAGTCTCAATACGCTCTGCCGGCACGGTGATGCTCAGGCGGCGCTCGATAGCAGTAGTATTTTCAACAGAAACTTGCATGAATATTCCTCGTTGCACAGACGTTAGCCGGCCGTTTCCGACCCCAGAATCAAGGGCATGCATTCTAGTGGGTCAAACTCAAGAAGTCACCCTACTGAAAACGGGTAGAAAAACAGCAGGTCATTTATGGGTTCCAGTGCACGCGTGCACCTCATCCCGTTAGCAAATACAGCTCATCACGCCAAGGCTCTGCATCAGCCCTTCTATATATAGAAGGGCCCGGATGCAGGCCCCGGCTACCGACCTTGCGTACAAGACCGGAGGGCACGGCAGCAGCATCGAGAAACACAAATACGATGAAACGCCCTGCCCTGAAACTCCAAAACACGTAAACAAAAACGGCACAGCCCTTGTTCAGGTACTGCGCCGTTATTCGCTATTAAATAGCTGTCCTGTTCCGGATATAGCCTCGGACCAGTTATACACGCTCAAAACCGGCAACGATTCTAACGCCAAGGCATTGAGAATGCTTGTTTTTTATTGGCGTCACCCAGCCACATCCTGCAGGCATTTTTTGGATGCAAAAAAAAGCGCCAGATCATTGATCTGGCGCTTTTTAAATATGGGGTGGACGAAGGGGATCGAACCCTCGACAACGGGAGTCACAATCCCGTGCTCTACCAACTGAGCTACGCCCACCATTTTGCGTCGACAAAGAACTCAACCATCTTCTTTGTCTGGCCTCACTCCGCCCTAAGGCCGAATGATGCTTGATTGGTGCGGATGAAGAGACTCGAACTCTTACGCCTCGCGGCGCTGGAACCTAAATCCAGTGTGTCTACCAATTCCACCACATCCGCGCGTAAAGCTTTTAAAACAAAGGCGCCAGACAATTAATCTGGCGCCTTTTAAAAATATGGGGTGGACGAAGGGGATCGAACCCTCGACAACGGGAGTCACAATCCCGTGCTCTACCAACTGAGCTACGC
>NZ_JAUTYR010000069.1:0-10230 GCF_041946035.1 Pseudomonas sp. AMR01 | reverse complement strand
TGGGGCGAAGACCTTTTGGTTACTTTTGGGGCGTTTGCCAAAAGTGACCCGCTGTAAGAGCGGAACCAATATCAGCCATCACCGCAGCAACGGATATGTACACCAACGCCCCAACTGATCAGCACCACTCAACCCATCACTCCCCATAAATATCAGCCTTGAAATACCGCTGCGAAATCTCCTGATACTCCCCACTCCCCCGAATGCCATCAATCGCCGCATTCAACTCCCCGACCAACGCAGCATTCCCCTTGCGCACCGCAATCCCGGCGCCCTCGCCCACGTATTTGGGGTCTTTAAGCTCCGGCCCAACAAACGCATACCCCTTCCCGCGCGGCATCGCCAGGAAGTCACTCAACGGAATCGTATCGGCAAAAATCGCATCCAGCCGCCCCGCCGCCAAATCCATATAAATCTCTTCGTTATTACCGTAACGCTTGACGTTAATCCCCTTGGGCTCAAACACCTCGGTCGCATACCGATCAGTCGTGGTGGCCCGCTGCACACCCACCGTCTTGCCCTTGAGACTGGCGTACTGATCATCCACCACCGCACCGTCCTTCATCACCAGACGCGAGGAGGTGAAGTAATACTTGTGCGTAAAATCCACCGACTTCTTGCGGTCTTCATTGATGGTCATCGACGACAACGCCATGTCGATTTTCTTCACCTTGAGCGAAGGAATCAGGCCATCAAACTCACCTTCCACCCACACACACTTGACCTTCATCTGCGCGCACAACGCGTTGCCGATGTCGTAGTCAAACCCGACAATCTTGCCGTCCTGAGTCTTGGAAGCGAACGGCGGATACGCCGCCTCGATACCGATGCGCAGGGTTTTCTCGGCGGCCAGCACCGGGCCGCAAGCGAGCAGGCTCAGGGCCAGGCCGGTGATAAATGCACGTGTCTTCATGATCGTGGTCTCGCAAGTTGGTGTTGGTTTGGCAAGAAAGGAGCAACCGTGCCACATGACGTTTTATACTTATAATTCCATATTGGACTTTTGTGTATATACCGTCAACCGGCTCACCGCCGCGCACACCACCCACAAAAAAGCCACTCAATCGAGTGGCTCTGTTCAGGCTCTTCACATCCATCAATAAGCCGACGCACTCGCCGGCGCGCCGCTGACAATGCTCACCCCCGAACTGGTGCCCAGGCGAGTGGCGCCGGCCTCGATCATGGCCACCGCTGTCGCATAATCACGCACCCCGCCCGACGCCTTGACGCCCATGTGCGGGCCCACTACGCCGCGCATCAATGCGACGTCTTCCGGGGTGGCGCCACTGCGGCTAAAGCCGGTGGAGGTCTTCACGAACGCCACGCCAAGGTCGCGGCAGATTTCGCAGGCGCGGGTCTTTTGCGCGTCGTCCAGCAGGCAGGTTTCGAGAATCACCTTGAGCGGTACCGCGCCGCAGGCCTGTTGCACGGCGGCGATGTCGTCGCGCACCGTATCGAACAGGCCCTCACGCAGTGCGCCGATATTCAGCACCATGTCGATCTCGCCGGCACCGGCGGCGATTGCCTGGCGGGCTTCGAAGGCTTTACTCTCGCTCAGCCCCGCGCCCAGGGGAAAACCGACCACGGCGCAGACTTTGACGGGTTGCCCGGCGAGCAACTGTGCGGCGTAAGGCACCTGGCCCGAGTTCACGCAGACGGAATAAAAACCGTATTCCCGGGCTTCGCTGCACAACACGGCGATCTGTTGACGCGTGGCGTCCGCCGCCAGCAACGTATGGTCTATAAACTGTGCGAGTGCTGCAGGTTTGATCACGCTCATGAAGTAGAGTCCTGGTGAAGACACGCGGGGGGTGTGAAGCGTTAGAGGCCACACGCTGAATATGTTAATATACTAACACTAAATGTTTAAATCACAACAAATCGGAACGCCTGTGGAAAGCAAACAGTCAGAACGCATCAAACTGATCCAACAAGCCTTGCAGGACCAGAAAGCCATCCACTTGCGCGAGATGGCCGCGTTGCTCGACGTTTCTGAAATGACCTTGCGCCGCGACGTGACCCGCCACCCGCAGACCTTCCACTTGTTGGGCGGGCATATCACCCTGGCGTATGACCCCAGCGACGCGCCCGATTACAAGGTCACCGAACAAGGCAGCCGCCACGTTGAAGAAAAACGCCGAATCGGCAAACTCGCGGCGGCGTTCATCAAGAACGGCGACACGGTGTTTTTCGACTGCGGCACCACCGTGCCTTATGTGATCGACTTCATTGCTGACGAGCTCGAATTCACGGCGGTGTGCAACTCGCTCAACGTGCTGCTCAAACTGCAGCAGAAACCCAATTGCACCATTGTGCTGTGCGGCGGCACCTTCCATCGCAAAAACCAGGTGTTCGACCATGCTGACGAGAGCAGCATCCTCGACAGCGTGCGCCTGACCTGGGCGTTCATCTCGGCTGCCGGGGTCAGCGAGAACTTTGGCGTGACCTGCTTCAACTTCAACGAAGTGGGGGTCAAGCAAAAGGTGTTGCGCCAGGCCCAACACAGCCTGCTGCTGGCGGACCACAGCAAATTCGACGCCGTGCGCACCGCCCATTTCGCCACCCTGGAACAGTTCAGCGTGGTGATTTCCGACAAGAAAATCCCGAAACACTACCGCGAACTGATCCTCAAAAATGGCGCGCAATGTGTGGTGTGAACCGCCTTTAATCGCCCCACTTGCGGCCGAGTTGACGGCGTTCCTCAGCCGATAAATACCCGGTGCTGACGCTGAACGCCGCGCTTTGCCCGGCCGCCAGTGAGCGCACAGTGCCTTTGGCTTTTTCCACCCGGTAGCCTTCGGGCTCGCAGGTGGCGGGCAATACAAATGCGGCGACGGCCTGGTCGGCGTTGTGCAGGATCCAGCGCGTCGCATGGGAAAACTGCTCTGGCCGATAGCGCGTGTAAAACGCAGCCCCTTCGGGATGATCGAGCAGAAAATGCGCCTCTCCCGCCGCGTCCGCAGGCACGTCTTCGAAGAAGCACACGATTTCCGGGTCATACAGTGCCGGCGAGTTCAGTGTGTGAAGGCGTGACGGGTCTTCGCTCAACTGTGCGATGTACGCTGACCACTCGGGAGTCGGTCGCACATGGGCGGGAACGCTTTGCCGAACCCGCGCCCGCGCCCCGGCCAATGGCTGAACCAGGCGCGCATCCGGCACGTAGGCGTAGTTCATGTGCGCCATATACATCAACTCCATCGCCTTGCCCGCGAGGTTGGTCACCTGCATGCCGATGTCGAACACGCCCGAGCCGACACGCAGGGTCACCGAAGGCATCGCCAGGTAGTGGTCACCAAAGCCTTGAACGTATTCATACCTGCCGCTCAGCCGCAGGTAAGGCCCCGCCGCGTCTTCGCCGACTTCCAGCCACGCCGAGTCCATCGGTGCGCAGGGCATTTCGCCGTGCAGCGGGTGGTCGTCGTCGGGCGCGGGGCAGCCGTTGCGCAACAGCCCCGCGTGAAACATGAAGCAGCCGTAGGTGCCGATGACTGTGGCGCTGGGCTTGGGCTGGCTGAACATATTGCGCATGGTCAGGTCGCAGCCATCAAATTGCGCCGACCAGATCATCTGGCCCTGATAAGGCAAGGCCACCACACGACCCCGGGCATTTTCCAGCGCCAGGGCTTTTACGCCACTGGGGAAGGTCCAGGCCCGCACGCGAAAATCGGCGGATTCCAGCAGCGTCTTTTCGGCGCCCGTGAACTGCTCGGGTGACAGGGCGATGGTGAGGGCCTTCATGAGGCCACCGCCACACCGGCTTGGCGTTGCGTGGCGCGATTGTGGCGCATGCACGACCAGGCGTAGGCGACGATCACCACAAAGCACAGCAACGGCACGCTATAGGCCAGTTGCATGTTGCCGTGGGTGGCATCCGACAACAAGCCCTGGAACACCGGAATCACCCCGCCGCCGACGATACTCATCACCAACAGCGAACCGCCGACGCCAGTGTCTTCGCCCAAGCCGTCGATGGTCAGGCCGTAGATGGTCGGCCAGCACGGCCCGAGGAAAATACTCACGCCCACGGCGGCATACACGGCACTGATGTTGGGCACCAGAATGGTGTAAGCCAGCAACACGATGGTCAGCACGCCATAGATCGCCAGCACCTGGGCCGGGTGCAGTTTGCGCATCAACAGATTGGCAATCATCTTGCCAACAAAATACGCGGCAAACGTGGTGAGCAGAAACCACGAAGCGCTGCGTTCATTCATCCCGCCCATCTGCATGGCCAGGCGAATGGTAAAGCTCCACACCCCCACCTGTGCGCCCACATACAGGAACTGTGCGAGCACCCCAAAGGTGAAACGCGGGTTTTTCGCCAGCCGCGAAAGGCTCTGCCCCAGGCTGCTTTTTTTAACGTCAGCCCTGGCGTTGCCCCGGCACGCTGGGAATCGGGTGATGGCGATCAGGATGAACATCAGCACCAGTACGGCGATCATCCATTTGTAGGGCAATAGCGTCGACTGGATCATCTCCAACTGCTGAATCGCCGCCTCGGAAGCACTCATTTGCGTGAGTTGTTCGCGCGTGGCGTCGGTGTCCTTGAACATCACGAAACTGCCGACATATACGCCGGCCATGGCGCCGAACGGGTGGAAGGTCTGGGAGATGTTCAACCGGCGAGTACCGGTTTCACGCGGGCCCATCAGCGTCGAATAGGTGTTGCAGGCGGTTTCCAGAAAGGACAGCCCGCACGCGATCACAAACAACGCCATCAGGAACATGCCGTAAGTGGTGGTCGATGCCGCCGGAAAGAACAGCGCGCAGCCGGCCATGTACAGCAACAACCCCATCAGGATCGTGGCTTTGTAGCCGAAGCGGCGCACGACCATCGCTGCCGGAATCGCCACGAAGAAGTAACCCAGATAGAACGCCGACTGCACAAAGGCCGTCTGAAAATCGCTGAGCAGAAAGGCCTTTTTAAAGTGCGCGATCAGCACGTCATTCATGCTCGCCGCCGCGGCCCACAGCGCAAAAATACTGCACAGCAGCAGGAACGCGAACCAGGGCGTGCGGTTGAGGTAGAAACCATCCGGGGTCTGTTGGAGCGGGACTTTTGTCATTGTTATTCTCCGAGGGAAACAACACGCGCCGGCCCACAGCCGGCTGCGTTGGTGGGATCAGACGTCGTTGAAAAACTGCGCAAAGGTAGCGGCGTCGGGGTAGGAACTCTGGGTGCCTAACCCGGTGACCGAGCAGGCGGAATACGCCACGGCGCGGGTCATGGCCGCACGCATATCGCCCGCCTGACTCCAGTAGTGGGCGAAGCAACCAATGAACGCATCGCCCGCGCCGGTGGTGTCGCGCGCGACCACCGTGCGCCCCGGCACGTGGAACTCGCCCTCCTCGCCCACGTACAGCGCGCCGTTTTCGCCAAGGGTGACGATGACGTGGCGAATACCTTGCGCGCAGAGTTCGCGCGCGGCGATCAACGCGCTGTCGGGGCCGTGTACCGGCTTGCCGGTGATCAGCGCCAACTCGCTTTCATTGGGGATGAAAAAGTCCAGCAGCGCCAAGTGATCGCGGCTGAGCCCTGCCACTGCCGGCGCCGGGTTGAGCAACACCGCGATGCCGTGGCGCTTGGCAAACTCGATGGCGTGGTAAACGGTCGCCAATTCGATTTCCAGTTGCAGCACGATCAGGCTGCATTCGCGCAGCGAGGCCTCGGCTGCATCGATGTCGACGGCTTGCAAATGCGCGTTGGCGCCTTTGACGATCAGGATGCTGTTGTGGGAATCGCTCTGCACGAAAATCGGCGCCACGCCACTCGACACACCCGGCACACGGGTGACGTAGCGGGTGTCGATGCCATGGCGCTTGAAATTGGCCAGGGTGTTATCGGCAAACATATCGTCACCGACCTTGGTCAGCATCAGCACTTCGGTGCCGAGCCTGGCAGCGGCCACGGCCTGATTGGCGCCCTTGCCGCCGCAGCCCATGGCAAAGCCTGGCGCTTCCAGCGTTTCACCCTGACGAGGCATGCGGTCGATGTAGGTGATCAAATCGACCATGTTGCTGCCGATGACGGCGATCTTGTTCATGGTTTTTTTACCTTGTGCACGTCATGGCAGGCACCAGGACGCTGTTATTTTGTTATTTAAATAACATTTGATGTGATTATTCAATCTTTTTTTGAGGCCGCTTGGAAAATACGAACCGGCACTGAGGGCCAGCCCTTTCAAGGTCTTTGGAAATTTGTCTGATAGGGCGAACACTATCCCTGTGGCGAGCGGGCTTGCCCCGCGTTGGGCTGCGAAGCGGCCCCAAAACCAGCGGCTGAGGAGTATCTGACTCACCGCATTCTTCCTTTTTAGGGTCGCTTCGCAACCCAACGCGGGACAAGCCCGCTCGCCACAGAGTACGTATCGCCTGTTCTACCTAAAGACCTTGAAAGGGCTGGCACTGAGGGCCGGTGTGTGAAGGGGCCGCAAACAAAAAAACCACTCAAACGAGTGGTTTTTGTGTGAGTCAGCGCGCCGGAATCAGTGACGCAAGAGCTTGCGCAGGGGCACGCCATCCTTGAGGACGGGCGATTTGATCACGATGTAACTGAAGTATTTGGAAATGCCGATGTTCTTGTCCAGCAGGCTTTCGACCACTTCCTGGTAATGCTGAATGCTGCGGGTCATGAAGCGCACCAGGTAATCGTACCCACCGCTGATCAAGTGGCATTCAAGGACTTCGTCGACCAGGCGGATATTGGATTCGAATTTGGCAAAGTCTTCGCGCTTGTGGTCGCTGAGGGTGATCTCCGTAAACACCGTGACCGAATCGGTGATCTTCGCAAGGTTCAAGTGCGCCTTGTAGCTGGAAATATAGCCGGCCGACTCCAGCCGCTTGACCCGTTGCAGGCAGGGGCTGGCAGACAACCCGACAGCATCGGCAAGGCTGACATTGGTCATCCGGCCGTCCTTTTGCAGCTCTACCAATATGCTGATGTCGATTCGGTCCAGCTTCACTAGCCCTTCCATTGCGTACCTCTTGACTGCCATTGTTAGGACAATCTTCTAGCAAAATCAGCGCCGTAAAGACAGCTGATGCTGAGCCACCAGGTCCGCCATGCTGTTGATACAGTATTCGCCGGCGCACGGTGAAGGCTGCCGGGTTCGGTTGCGGCCTATCAGGCAGCGGTCGAGCGCTACCTGCGCGCCGACCGACGGTCGCGTTACATGCAGCACGGGCAGCAGTTCACCCCACTGAAGCTTATGGCAGTGTGGGTCTTCGGCCAGGGAAATAAAATCGTCCGCGGCGATGCCGAGCCGTTCGCACAAGACCCCACGGTCTTCAGTATCGCGGTCCCCACGCACCAACAGGCGATAGAACTTGCGCAGGTACAGCATCGCCCCCGGCGCGTCTTCGAACAACGACCAATTGCCCGCTGAACGGGCAAAACTCATGCCCTCCTCCCAACTTGCGTGCATTCCCCAGGACGCTGCCAATTGGCGATGGGCAAAACACAGCAAACCACTGAAGCCTAGCTCAGTGAAGCGCGGGTAGAGGGTCGCCACCACCGCATTGAACTCGGCCAGCACTTGCTCCCGGGAGGGCTGCCCGCCACGGCTGTCGAGCAGGGGTTGCAGCGCCGCCCACACCCCCGAATCCCGATCCACCAGCACCTCATCGCAATCAATCAGCAACGCTCGATAATCAGTCAGCCCCATGGTGGGTCAAGCCTCCATTGATGCAATTGGCCCGTAACGGGCACAGCCTCAGTTCAAGACCCGTGCCAAGGCCGCGTCGAGAATCTGCACGGCCTCATCCACTTGAGCGTCGGTGGTCACCAACGGCGCCAGGAAGCGCAGCACGTTGCGATACACCCCGCATTTAATCACCAGCAAACCACCCGCGCGGGCCTCGTCGATGACCCGCTGATTCAGCTCGGCATCCGGCGTGCGAGCCGCGTCAGCCTTGATCAGCTCAATCGCCAACATAAAGCCGGTACCGCGCACGTCGCCGATGCATGGGTAGCGCGCCTGCAAACCGAGCAAGCCCTGACGCAGGCGTTCGCCCAACGCCTGGCTGCGCGCCAGCAACTGTTCCTGCTCGAACGCGCTGATCACGGCCAGTGCCGCCGCACATGCCAGGGCATTGCCGCCGTAGGTGCCGCCCAAGCCACCGGGCAGTGGTGCGTCCATGATGTGCGCCTTGCCGACCACGCCGGATAACGGCAAGCCGCCCGCCAGGCTTTTGGCCACGGTCACCAGGTCAGGCTGGATGCCGGCGTGCTGGAACCCGAACCACGTACCGGTACGGCCAAACCCCGTCTGGATCTCGTCAAGGATCAGCACAATGCCGTGCTTGTCGGCCAATGCACGCAGTGCTTGCAGAAACTCGGGCGGCGCGGCGAGGAAACCACCGTCACCCTGCACGGGCTCGATCAGAATGGCGGCCACCCGCTCCGGTGCAACCTGGGTCGCCAGCAATTCATCCAGGGCCGCGAGGGCCATGTCACTGGTTACACCGCGATAAGCGTTCGGGTACGGGGTGTGAAATACCTCCGGCGCGAATGGCCCGAAGTTCTGTTTATAGGGCTGGCTCATGCCGGTCAGCGTGGTGCCCAACAAGGTGCGGCCGTGAAACCCGCCACGAAAGGCGATCACTGCCGAGCGGTTGGTGTGAGCGCGGGCGATTTTCACCGCATTTTCCACCGCCTCGGCACCGGAGGTGAAGAACGCCGCCTTGTGGGGCGCCTCCCCGCCGATCATTTCGCACAGGCGCTGGGCCAGGTCGAGATAAGGCTGATAAGCCACCACCTGGAAGCACGCGTGGGACACCTTGTGCAATTGGGCCTGCACGGCGGCGACGACCTTGGGGTGGTTATGCCCGATGTTGAGCACGCCAATACCGCCGACAAAGTCCAGGTAACGTTTGCCATCCACATCCCACAACTCGGCGCCCTGGGCGCGATCAATCACCAGAGGGTGCGCGGTGATCAAGCCACGCGGCACGAATTGATCGCGCTGACGGAGCAAATGAGGGGTTTCGTCGACTTTGCTATTCATGGCATTTCCCATCGTGAGTCCGGCAACCTGGAAGTGGTTGCGATGCTGTTCAGAGTACGGCGTGTGGGCGACGAACTAAGCCGAACTTGTGCCGTGAGAAATTCGGATCAACTGTTTTGCCCCCGGCTTTCAACAGATCCTGCGCCGGGTTTGAGTGATGATGATCGCTACCTTTACCCAACAGGAATTGCCCATGGCCTTGCTCTACAAAGCCGATCCGGTGCGCGGCCAACACTGGCAGACTCTGTTCGCCGAACACGCGCCGGATATTGCCTGGCGCGCCTGGCCCGACATCGGCAACCCGCACGAGATCGAGTACCTGGCCGCCTGGCAGGCGCCGGAAGACGTGGCGCAGTTGCTACCGAACCTGAAGGTGCTGTTTGCGTTGTCGGCCGGGGTTGATCAACTCGACCTCGGCCGTTTACCGCCAGACTTGCCCGTTGTGCGACTGCTTGATCCGGGTATCACCCGGGGCATGTGTGAGTACGCCAGTTGGGCGGTGCTGAGCCTGCACCGGGACATGCTGCGCTACCGCCAGCAACAGATGGCGCGCTGTTGGCAGGCGCATGCGTTGCAGCCGGCGGTGAGTCGGCGTATCGGGGTGATGGGGTTGGGGGCTCAGGCGCAGCAGATTCTGGCGACTCTGGCGCCGCTGGGGTTTGGCTTGTCGGGCTGGGCGCGCAGTGCGCACCGGGTTGCGGGGGTGGCGTGTTATGCGGGGGACGCGCAACTGGCGACGTTTCTGAGCCGGTGCGACATTTTGCTGTGTGTGTTGCCGTTGACTGAGCAGACCCAGGGAATTCTGGATCGGCGGTTGTTTGCGCAACTGCCTCGGGGGGCGGCGGTGATCAATATGGGCCGGGGTGGGCATCTGGTGGAGGAGGATTTGCTGGAGGCGTTGGCGAGCGGGCAACTGAGCGGCGCGGTGTTGGATGTGCTGCAGGAAGAACCGGCGCGCGCGGATCACCCGTTTTGGGGGCATCCGCAGGTTGTGTTGACGCCGCATATTGCGGCGATGACTCAGCCGGGGAGTGCGTTTGCGGGGTTGTTGGAGAATATTCGGCGGTTTGAGCGGGGGGAGCGGATGGTGGGGGTGGTGGATCGGGGGCGGGGGTATTGAGTGGGTGCATATCCGTTGCTGCGGTAACGGCTGCTTATGGTTCCGCTCTTACAGCGGGTCACTTTTGGCAAACGCCCCAAAAGTAACCAAAAGGTCTTCGCCCCA
>NZ_JAUTYR010000068.1:0-10741 GCF_041946035.1 Pseudomonas sp. AMR01 | reverse complement strand
GGTGCCGAGTGGTGGGGCGAGGACCTTTTGGTTACTTTTGGGTCCTTCCAAAAGTGACCCGCTGTAAGAGCGGAACCCCTATCAGCCATGACCGCAGCAACGGATATGTACACCAAAACCCCGCCCCAGCACCCCCCACCTCAAACCAACTCCCGCCCCAGAAACGGCGCAGTCCGGCTGGTTTTGCTCTTCGCAACCTTAAAAGGCGAACCACGCACAACTACCTTCCCGCCCAAATCCCCAGCCCCCGGCCCGATATCGATCACCCAGTCACTCTGCGCCACCACGCGCATCTCGTGCTCCACCACAACCACCGTATGCCCCGCCTCCACCAAATGATTCAGCTGACTCAGCAAACGATCCACATCCCGCGGATGCAACCCGGTCGTGGGCTCATCCAACACATACAACGTCGCCCCCCGCGCATTGCGCTGCAGCTCGGTCGCCAACTTGATCCGCTGCGCCTCACCCCCCGACAACTCAGTCGCCGGTTGCCCCAGCCGCAAATACCCCAACCCGATATCCCGCAGCACCTGCAGTGAACGCAACACCCCAGGCTGCTCGGCAAACACTTCCACCGCCTGCTCCACCGTCAACCCCAGCACCTGGGCGATGTTCAAACCCTGCCATTTAATGCCCAGGGTTTCAGGGTTATACCGCGCCCCGTGGCACGTCGGACACGGCGCATACACACTCGGCATAAACAGCAACTCAACGCTGACAAACCCTTCACCTTCGCAATTCGGGCAACGCCCCTTGGCGACGTTAAACGAGAACTGCCCCGCATCGTAACCCCGCTTCTTCGCCGCCGGCGTGGCCGCAAAGAGCTTGCGCACGTTGTCGAACAGCCCTGTGTAAGTCGCCAGGTTGGAGCGCGGCGTGCGGCCGATGGGCTTCTGGTCTACTTGCACCAGGCGGCGAATCTGCTCCAGACCGGCACTGATCCGCCCGCCGCTGGTTTGCGGCGCATCGTCTTCCAGGCTGGTCTCTTCATCGCTTTCCTGCACACGGCCAAGCCCGGTGCCCACCAGTTCCAGCAGCGCCTGGCTGACCAAGCTGGATTTACCCGAACCGGAAATACCGGTCACCGCCGTAAAGCAGCCCAGCGGGAAATCCACCTTCAAGTTCTTGAGATTATTGCGCGTCACGCCTTCCAGCTTCAGCCAACCCGTAGGCGCTCGACGCACTGCATTCGAAGGCTGCGGTTCGGCAAACAAATACTCGCGCGTCTGCGACGCCTCGACCTGCGCCAACCCCGCCGGCGGGCCGCTGTACAACACTTGACCGCCGTGCTCGCCCGCCGCCGGCCCTACGTCGATCAGCCAGTCGGCGCGGCGCATGGTTTCCAGGTCGTGTTCCACCACAAACAATGAATTGCCCGCCGCCTTCAAGCGATCAAGCGCGGTAAACAGCGCTTCGCCGTCCGCCGGGTGCAAGCCCGCTGAAGGCTCATCCAGCACATAGATCACGCCGAACAGTTGCGAACCCAACTGCGTAGCCAAACGCAACCGCTGCAACTCCCCGGACGACAAGGTCGGCGTGCTGCGCTCCAGGGATAAATACCCCAGGCCCAGCTCGGTCAAGGTACTCACGCGCTCCAGCAAATCCTCGGCGATACGCTGCGCAGCCAAGCGTTTCTCCACCGACAGTTTCATCTTGTCCTGCCCCGCCGCCACGGGCCGCAACAACTCAGCCAGCTGCGCCAGTGACAGCTGCGACAACTCGCCAATATCCACGCCAGCGAACTTCACCGACAGTGCGGCCTTGTTCAACCGCTTGCCTTCGCACGACGGGCAGGCGCTGCCTTGCATGAACTGCGAAACGCGCTTTTTCATCAGCGCGCTTTGGGTGTGGGTGAAGGTGTGCAGGATGTAACGCCGCGCGCCGCTGAAGGTGCCCTGGTAACTGGGCTCCACTTTACGTTTCAAGGCATCGCGGGTTTGTGCCGGAGTGAAGCCGGCGTACACCGGAACCGTCGGGGTTTCTTCGGTGAACAGAATCCAGTCGCGCTGCTTTTTCGGCAGGTCGCGCCATGGGATATCAACGTCATAGCCCAGGGTTACCAGGATGTCCCGCAGGTTCTGGCCTTGCCACGCCAACGGCCACGCGGCCACCGCGCGCTGGCGAATGGTCAGCGACGGGTCCGGCACCATCAGTGCCTCGGTCACTTCATACACGCGGCCCAGGCCATGGCATTGCGGGCAAGCGCCTTGGGGCAGGTTTGGCGAAAAGTCCTCGGCGTAGAGCATCGCTTGCCCCGGCGGATAGCTGCCGGCGCGCGAGTACAGCATGCGAATCAGGCTCGACAACGTAGTGACGCTGCCCACCGATGAGCGCGCACTCGGCGTGCCGCGCTGCTGTTGCAGGGCCACGGCCGGAGGCAGGCCTTCGATGGAGTCCACATCCGGCACGCCAACTTGATCGATCAAGCGCCGCGCATAGGGCGCCACCGATTCGAAATAGCGGCGCTGGGCCTCGGCATACACCGTGGAAAAGGCCAGGGACGATTTGCCCGAGCCGGAGACTCCGGTAAATACCACCAGGGCATCCCTGGGAATATCTACATCGACGTTACGCAGGTTGTGTTCGCGGGCGCCGCGCACCCGGACGAAACCTGGGCGTTGGGCAGTGATCGGGGGGATGTTGCGTTGTGACGTCATGGGCAACCTTGTCTGGCGGTGAGCACGCTGCGCACCCGATGCGTCAAGGCTTCGGGGTTGTAGGGCTTGCTCAGCAGATGAATGTCGGGGCTTAGCAGGTGATTGGTCGAGAGGATGTCGCGGGTGTGGCCCGAGGTAAACAGCACGGCCACGGGAGGGTGTTGCGTGCGGGCCCAGTCGGCCAGGTCGGTGCTTTTGATTCGGCCCGGCATCACCACGTCGGTAAAAATCAGGTCCGGCTGCGCACCGCCCTGCAAGACCTGCATCGCCCGGTCACCGTCCTCGGCGGTCAGCACGGTGTAGCCCGCCTGCTGCAGCAACTCAACGACGGTCAGGCGCACGCCTTCGTTGTCTTCCACCACCAGGATGGTTTCCTGGCCGCCGCCCTGCAGTGCCTGTTCGCTGTCTGTATCGACGCTTTCCGGCTCAAGGCTGTGGGGGAAATACATCTGCACCACCGAGCCCTTCCCCTCCTCGCTCCACACCTCTACGTGCCCGCCGCTTTGGCGCACAAAGCCGAACACCATGCTCAGGCCCAGGCCGGTGCCGTGCCCCTCGCGTTTAGTGGTGAAGAACGGTTCGAAGGCGCGTTTGAGCACCGTCTCTGGCATGCCAACACCGGAGTCAATCACTGCCAGGCGTACATATTCGCCCGGTTTGATGCTCTTACCGGCGCAATCGTCGGGGTTGAGGATGATGTTCTCGCCGGTTATACGAATCACGCCTTCGCCGTTCATGGCATCGCGGGCATTGATCGCCAGGTTGAGCAGCGCGTTTTCCAGCTGGTTGCGGTCGACATTGATGCACCAGGAATCCTGGGCCAATTGCACATCGATATGGATGGTCTCACCCAGCGCACGCTGCAGCAGCTCGCCCAACCCTGCGTAAATGCGTTGCGGGTTGTACACCGCGGGCGACAACGGTTGGCGGCGGGCAAACGCCAGCAACTGCGACGACAGCTTGGCGCCACGCTCCACTGCTGCGATGGCTGCCGAGACGCGGCGTTGCACCTGGGCATTGTCCGGCTCATGCCGGGCCAGCAGGTGCAGGTTGCCGGCGATCACTTGCAGCAGGTTATTGAAGTCGTGCGCCACACCGCCGGTCAGGCCGCCGATGGCTTCGAGCTTTTGCGATTGGCGCAGTTGGTCTTCAGCGGCCGAGCGTGCCTGCACTTCGGCGGCCACCCGTTGCTCAAGGTTATGCGTGAGTTCCTGGCGCACCCGCTCGGAGTGCACGTGCTCGGTGGTGTCCACCACAATCGCCAGCACCCCGGCCGGTTGCGTATCGTCACCGGCGACGGGGCTGTAATACAGGTCCAGCCATACTGTTTCCGGCTTGCCGTTGCGCAGCAGCACCAGGTCTTTATTGTTGAACGACAGAGTGCCACCGGCCAAACAGGTGCTCATTACATGACGGTTGAACTCGGCCACTTCCGGCCAGCCCAGCTCCACGGGCGTACCCAACAAATACGGATGCCGTCCTCCGGCGAACACCGAATAGCTGTCGTTGTAGATCATGTGCCCCGCCGGCCCCCACAGCATCACCATCGGCACGGGCGACGCCAGCATCATCTGCACGGTGCACGTGAGGCTGGTGGGCCAGCGGTCGAGCGGGCCCAGGTCGGTGGCTGACCAATCAAACGCGCGAATTCGCTGGGCCATTTCACCGGCCCAACCATCACAGCCGTGTGGGTTGGATAGAAATTGCATCGTTTAACTCTGTGCGAAAAGAGGACATCGGCAAAGTTTGGAGCGCGCCGCACTCAGATCGTTTCAACGCATATACGTTAGGGGGAAATCGACGCACACACCACTGGCTTCAGTGAAAATCCCGGCTGCGCACATTAATCCCCTCCAGCAGCGCTGACAGATCGGTCAAACGCCCGGCAATCAGGTGCCGCACCTCGCCCACGGCCTCCCAGCGCCCGTCCACTTTAAGCAGCCGCGAGCCCACCAATGCCTGGCGCTGACGCTCGGCCAGGTCGCGCCAGACCACCACGTTGAGGTTGCCGAACTCATCTTCCAGGGTCACGAAGGTTACCCCGCTGGCGGTGCCCGGGCGCTGGCGACCGGTGACCAGCCCGGCAACGCTCACATTGCGCCCATGCTCCACGGCCATCAGTTCATGGGAACTGCGGCAGCGTCGTTTGCGCAGTTCATCGCGCAACAATGCCAAGGGATGCGGCCCAAGGGTGGTGCCGAGCGTGGCGTAGTCCGCGTGCAGGTCTTCGCCGACCGAAGGTGTCGGCAGCTCCACCACTGCCTCTTCCGGGCCAGGCAAACCGGCGAATAACCCGAGTTGCTTGTGCACGCCGGCCACTTCCCAGCGCGCGGCGTGCCGGTTGCCCGCCAGCGCACGCAAGGCGCCGGAATCCGCCAGCAACGCCTGGGTACGCGCGTCCAGCCCGGCGCGTTCGTCGAGGTCGGCGATGTCGCTGAACACCCGGCGCTGGCGAGCGGCTTCAATACGCCGGCCATCTTCCTCACGAAACCCCGAAATCATGCGCAGGCCCATGCGAATCGCTGGCTGCGCGCCGTCGATGAGTTCCAGGCTGCAATCCCAGTCGCTGGCCTGCACATCCACCGGGCGAATCTGCAAGGCGTGGCGCCGCGCGTCCTGCAGAATCTGGTCCGGGCTGTAAAAACCCATGGGCCAGCTGTTGATCAGCGCACAGGCGAAAGCTGCCGGC
The DNA here is from genome assembly GCF_041946035.1 of Pseudomonas sp. AMR01. NCBI lineage: Bacteria > Pseudomonadati > Pseudomonadota > Gammaproteobacteria > Pseudomonadales > Pseudomonadaceae > Pseudomonas > Pseudomonas sp. AMR01. The sequence goes on along the minus strand of NZ_JAUTYR010000068.1, from coordinate 5,392 downwards.
TCATGGCACTTGAGCCAGCAACTGGCGTAGGTCAGCAAAGCAAAGCTGGCGGCGTGGGATTCGGGAAAACCGTAGCTGCCAAACCCCTTGATTTGCTCAAAGATCTGCGCGGCAAAGGCTTCGGTGTAGCCGTTTTTCAGCATGCCGGTGCGCAGGCGTGCCTGATGCGGTTCCAGGCCGCCGTGGCGTTTCCAGGCGGCCATGGAGCGGCGCAACTGGTCGGCCTCGCCGGGGCTGTAATCGGCAGCGACCATGGCGATCTGCATCACTTGTTCCTGAAACAACGGCACGCCGAGGGTGCGCTTGAGCACCGCTTCCAGTTGCGGCGACGGGTAGGTTTCGGGCTCTTCCTTATTCCGCCGACGCAGGTACGGGTGCACCATGCCGCCCTGGATCGGCCCCGGCCGGACAATGGCGACCTCGATCACCAAGTCATAAAACTTCTCTGGCTTGAGCCTTGGCAACATCGACATCTGCGCCCGCGACTCGATCTGGAACACGCCGACGGTGTCGGCCTTGCTGATCATCGCGTAGGTGGCCGCGTCCTCCTTGGGCACCGACGCCAGGCACAGGTCGATACCGCGATGGCGGCGCAGCAAATCGAAGCAACGGCGGATCGCGCTGAGCATACCCAGCGCGAGAATATCCACCTTGAGCAGGCCGACGGCGTCGAGGTCGTCCTTGTCCCACTGGATAATGGTGCGATCGGCCATAGCGGCGTTTTCCACCGGCACCAGGGTGTCCAGCGGGTATTCGGAAATCACAAAACCGCCGGGGTGCTGGGACAAGTGCCGGGGGAAGCCGATCAGTTGTTGAGTCAGCGTCAGCACCCGGCGCAGGATCGGGCTTTGCGGGTCGAAGCCGCTTTCGCGCAGGCGCTCCAGGGGCGGTGCATCGTCACTCCAGCGCCCGCAACATTCGGCCAGCGCGTTGATCTGGTCCGGCGGCAACCCCAGGGCCTTGGCCACATCACGCACCGCGCCGGACGCGTGGTAACTGCTGACCACCGCCGTCAGCGCCGCGCGGTTGCGGCCATAGCGATTGAACACATACTGCAGCACTTCTTCGCGGCGCTCGTGTTCGAAGTCGACGTCGATGTCCGGCGGCTCGTTGCGCTCCTTCGACAGGAAGCGTTCGAACAGCATGTCCGTCAGACTCGGGTCAATTTCGGTGATGCCCAAGGCAAAACACACCGCCGAGTTGGCCGCCGAACCCCGGCCCTGGCACAGGATCGAACGGCTGCGGGCGAAGCTCACAATGTCGTGCACGGTGAGGAAATAGCTTTCGTAACCCAGCTCGCTGATCAGCTCCAGTTCCTTATTGATCTGCTGCAAGGTCTTGGCGTCGACGCCCTTTGGCCAGCGTCGGGCGATGCCTTCTTCCGTCACGGCGCGCAGCCAGGTTTTGGCGTCATGGCCGGCGGGCACCAGTTCGCGCGGGTAGTGGTAGCGCAACTGGCTCAGGTCGAAGGTACAGCGCCGCGCGATGGCTTGGGTTTCGTCGAGCAACGCTTGCGGGTACAGCGCGGCCAGGGCGTCGAGGCCGCGCAAGTGCCGCTCGCCATTGGGGTGCAGGCGCGTGCCGGCTTCGGCCACCGGCACGTGATGGCGGATGGCAGTCATGGTGTCTTGCAGCGCACGGCGCCCACGGGCATGCATGTGCACATCGCCGCAGGCCACCGCCGGGATTTTCAGGCTGGCCGCCAGGGCCAGGCGTTGCTCCAAATGGCGCGCATCGTCCTGGCCGCAATGCAGGTGCACTGCCAGCCACAGGCGTTCGGCAAAGGTGCGGCGCAGCCATTGGATCGACGCCTGGGTGTCGCTGTCGTCGGCCACCCACAGCGCCATCAGGCCGGGCAATGGTTGGTCGAAGTCTTCCTGAAACAGGCGGTAACTGCCCTTTTCGGCACGGCGCCGGGCCAGGGTGATCAAGCGGCACAGGTGCTGATAGCCGCTGAGGTCTTCCACCAGCAGCACCAGTTTCGGGCCGTTTTCGATGCGCACTTCACTGCCGATAATCAGCGGCAATTCCACCGCCTTCGCCGCCTGCCACGCACGCACGATGCCCGACAAGGTGCATTCATCGGTGATCGCCAGCGCGCTGTAGCCCTGGCGCTTGGCGCGCTCGAACAATTCCAGCGCACTGGAAGCGCCGCGCTGAAAGCTGAAGTTGGACAGGCAATGCAGCTCCGCGTATTCACCCGCCATAACGCACGCCCCCTGTGGGAGCTGGCTTGCCTGCGATGGTCGTTAACGATGACGCGCAACGCCAGACTAAACGCGGCACTTTGGCGTTTTTCGCCGGCCAGCTGGCGGGTGCCCGCACGGAATGGTTCATGCAAACCAGCCTTGCAACCACAACCCATCGTTTTGCCCCACGGTGCGATAGGCCCAGCCTTGCTGACCGGCGCGGGTCTGGATCAGGTAGTAATCGCGGCGGATATCGGCGCCGTCCCACCAGCCGGATTCGATGCGTTCCGGGCCCATCAATATTTGCACGCCGTGCTCGGCCAGCAATGTCGGCTCACGCAGCAACCAGCCGGGGCGTTGCACCTTATTCAAGCTCGGGCACGGGCGATTATCCTCTGCCGCTTGCCAGGCGCATTCGGGGCGGTGGTCGGCCTGAAAGCGCAGGCCTTGCACGGCCTCGTCACCCAGCCGAGCGCGCAGGCGTTCGCGCAATTGCTCCCACGGCAGAGTTTGTTGCGGGCGGTCGTCGAACAAATCCTGGCGCTGTGGCACGAACAGGGGCAGGTCTTGCGCCACCAGGCGAAAGCCACGCACGGGCGAGGTCACTTGCACCTGCTCCAGGCGGCCACGGGCCAGTTCAAACAGCATCGCCGGTTCGCGCTCGGCGCTGAGCAGGCCAACCTTGATCACACTGTCGGGCGCCTGGGCATGCTCCAGGTGCAGGTCAAAGCGCTGCACGCCACTGTCACGGCCGCACAGAAAGGCGGACAGGTCGCCGGTCAAACGGCGCAAGGGAAACAGTAAGGCCTGATGGGATTGCACGTCGAAATTCAGCTCGATGCGCGTATCGAAGCGGTCCGGCGGTTGATAGAACGCCAGGGCCAGCGGCCGCTGCCCGGTCAGCGCATCCAGGTGCTTGAGCAGTGTCGCGTCAAAGCGCCGCGCCAGCGTATGCCGGGGCAAGGCTTGCACCTGGGCCAGAGTGCGCAAGCCCATGCGCGACAACGCGGTGGCGTCCTTCGGGTCAAGGCCGGCGCGATCAATAGGCAGCGGCGCTAAAGCCTGCATCAACGCCTGATCATCGGCCACGGCCAGGCCATCGTAGATATTCGCCAGCACCCGCGCCGCCGCCGGATTGGGCGCAGCGACGATACGGTGGCGAAAACCCAGCTCGGTTAATTCCTTGCGCAAGCGCGCTTCAAACTTCGGCCACGGGCCAAACAGCCCCAGGCTCGATTCGATCTCAAACAGCAAGGCGCGCGGGTAATACACGCTGACCTGGGAGCTGAAACAGTAGGCCCAGGCGGCGAGAAACTGCTGCCAGCGCTCAATGTCCACGGGGTCGTATTCGGCGCTGGCAAAGTTTTTGGCCAGGGCATGCGCCGCCGTCAGCGATTGGCCGGGGCGCAGGCCCAAGGCGCGGGCGGCGTCGTTGACGGTTTGCAGCACGCGCCGCTGCGGCGTACCGGCGAGCAAGGCGAGCGGTTGGTCCGGTTCGGGATGCACACGCTGCACCCCGTCCAGCGCCAATTGCGGGAAGACAATACACACCCAGCGCATGGCAACCTCAATGCCCCGCCAGCGCAATCGGCGCCGGATGGGCCAACCCGCCACGGCACTTGAGTACCCGCACCTGCGCAGGTTTTGCCTCGACCGCCAGGCGCAAGGCGGCGGGCGATGAATTGATCGCCTCACTTAAAGCGCGCCAGGCAAATGCCAGGGTCTGCCCGGTTTCCGCCGCCACCTGCAAACGCCGCAACGCCCGATCATCGGCCTTGCGCGGCCAACACAGCACCGCACCGCAACTGCCGGAGCGCAGGCATTGTTCTACCGCCCACAGCGCGTCGCGCTCCTCGGCCTGGATCACCGAGAGCCGCCGCAAATCCACCCCGGCGTTTTGCCACGCATGGGGGTACGGCGTATAGGGTGGCGCAACCAGCACAATGCGCTCCCCGGCCTTCGATAAGCGCGACAGGGTTGGCAGCACCAACTGCAACTCGCCGACACCTTCCCTGGCCATCAAGATTTCACTCAGCGCCGACTCCGGCCAGCCGCCGGTGGGCAGCACCGCGTCCAGCGCCGCCAGCCCCGTGGGGTGCACACTGGCCGGTGGCGCGGCGGGCCGACCCTTCCAGACTCGCCCGCCGTTGAACAGCGAGTCCAGGGCAACCACGGCGCCCATCAACCTTGCCTCACCAGGCCGCAGAACACCCCTTCAATGGCCAGGTCCCTGTCAGGCCCGACCACGATGGGTTGATACGCGGGGTTGCGTGGCAGCAGGCGCACATGGTCGCCGCTGCGTTCGAAACGTTTGATGGTGACTTCGCCGTCCAGGCGCGCCACTACAATTTGGCCGTTCAAGGCTTCAGCGCTACGGCGTACGCCGACCAGATCGCCGTCGAGGATGCCGTCTTCGATCATTGAGTCGCCTTGCACCCGCAGCAGGTAATCCGGGGTTTTCGCGAAAGTGGCGGGATCGAGTTGCAGGCGGTTGTGCACTTCGGCGTCGGCACCGATGGGCAGGCCCGCGGCGACTCGGCCGAGTACGGGGATGTCCAGCCATTCGGGGCGTACCGGTTGGTTAAGCAGGCGGATGCCACGGGCCTGGTTGGGGTTGACCTCGATGAAGCCGGCCTCGGTGAGGGCCACCACGTGCTTGCGTGCGACGCTGCGGGAGGCGAAGCCAAACGCCTCGGCGATCTCGGCGAGGCTCGGGGGCTGGCCTTGCAGCGCGATACGGTCGCGGATAAAGGTCAGGATGGCAGTACGGCGGGGGGTCAGGGTTGTCATGGAGTACATTTGTACTCTTGTGAGATATTTCTGACAATAACCGTCAGTCGGGGGGGATTGAGTACCTATTGGTTGTTTGGGAGGTTGCTGCTTATGGTTCCATTCTTACAGCTGGTCACTGCTTTTTGTGGGAGCGGGCTTGCTCGCGAAGGCGGTGGGTTAGTTGATGGATTTGGTGGCTGATGCACCGCATTCGCGAGCAAGCCCGCTCCCACAGTTGGATCTCCATTTTGTCTGGGACACCGCAATCCGCCTTGGCAAAAACAGGTTTTTTGATCCAGCCATTCAAGTGTGGGAGCTGGCTTGTGGGTTATTAAAGTTGCACTCGGTCAAAACTGTGGGAGCGGGCTTGCTCGCGAAGGCGGTGGATCAGTTGATGGATTTGGTGGCTGATACACCGCATTCGCGAGCAA
>NZ_JAUTYR010000067.1:0-10915 GCF_041946035.1 Pseudomonas sp. AMR01 | reverse complement strand
GGGTTAGCCGCGCTGGGCCAAGGATGGCCCATCGCGGCGGCCCACGGATTCAAGCCGGAGTGAGGGCACACCGAGCCATAGCGAGGTGCCGAGTGGCGGGGCACAGACCTTTTGGTTACTTTTGGGGCGTTTGCCAAAAGTGACCCGCTGTAAGAGCGGAACCCATATCAGCCATCACACAAATAAAGGATATGTACACCGACAGCCCCCCATTTAACACTCCATGTTGCTCACGCCCGCTCCAGCTGCTAAACCTTGTCTCAACATAGCCAATGACAAGGAAGCAGTCGCATGCCAGTTACGTCAGAAGTATCCCCGGACGGAAAGAAGTTGACGATCGCGATCAAGGGCCGGTTCGATTTCGGTAGCCACCATGCGTTTCGTGACGCCTACGAACGTTTCTACAAAGTCCCCAATCAGTACATCGTCGACCTCAAAGAAACCACCTACTTGGACAGCTCCGCCCTGGGCATGCTCCTGCTGCTGCGCGATCACGCCGGTGGGGATGAGTCGCAAATCCAGATAGTCAACAGCACTCCCGATGTGCGCAAAATCCTCGGCATCTCCAATTTCGACAAACTGTTCGACATCAAGTGAACGCCCTGGCCCCGGTGCTTGAAGCGCTGACGATCCTGATCGCCGAAGACAGCGCCGCGGATTTGCTGTTGTTGTCGACCATCATCCGCCGTCAGGGCCATCAGGTGCTGACCGCCACCAACGGCGCGCAGGCTGTCGAAGTGTTCACCCGTGAGCGCCCGCAACTGGTGTTGATGGACGCGCTGATGCCGGTGATGGACGGTTTCGAAGCCGCGCGTCAGATCAAGCAGCTGGCGGGTGAGGCGCTGGTGCCGATCATCTTCCTCACGTCCCTGCGCCAGAGCGAGGCGCTGGCTCAGTGTCTGGATGCCGGCGGCGATGACTTTTTGCCCAAACCCTACAACCAACTGATCCTGGCCGCGAAGATCAACGCCATGGATCGCCTGCGTCGCCTGCAAGCCACGGTGTTGCAGCAACGTGACCTGATCGCCAAACACCACGACTACCTGCTGCACGAACAGCGCGCGGCCAAGGCGGTGTTCGACAAGGTCGCCCATTCTGGCTGCATCAACGCCGCGCCGAACATTCGTTACCTGCAATCGCCGTATGCGCTGTTCAACGGCGACCTGCTGCTGGCGGCGTACACGCCGTCGGGTGACATGCACGTGCTGCTCGGCGACTTTACCGGCCACGGTTTGCCGGCAGCCGTCGGCGCCATGCCATTGGCGGAAGTGTTCTACGGCATGACCGCCAAGGGCTACGGCCTGGCGCAGACCCTGCGCGAGATGAACGCCAAGCTCAAGCGCATCCTGCCGGTGGACATGTTCTGTTGCGCCACGTTGTTGTGCCTGAGTGCTCAGCGGCGCGTGGTAGAGGTGTGGAACGGCGGCATGCCCGAAGGCTATGTGCATGAGGTTGCCACCGGCAAGCGTACGCCGTTGATGCCCCGGCATTTGCCGCTGGGCGTGCTGTCTGTGGAGTCCTTTGATGACAGCACCGAAGTCTGGCCGATGGCCTTGGGTGACCGGGTGTTTCTGTTGTCCGATGGGGTGCTCGACACCGCAGACGCCAATGATCAGCTGTTCGGCGCCGAGCGTTTGCAGCAGGTATTTGCCGCCAACCGCGAGCCCGATCGCCTGTTCGAAGATATTGAGCAGGCCCTGGCAGCGTTTCGCGGCGAGGCGCGGGATGATGTGAGCATGGTGGAAATCACCTTGCAGTCCGACCAGCCAGTGCGCACGTGCGAACCGATCTACACCGACAGCGGCCAGTCGTGCCCGCTGGATTGGTCGGTGAGTTTCGAATTTCGCGCGCAGACCCTCAAAAGTTACAACCCGTTGCCGTATTTGCTGCAACTGCTGTTGGAGATTCACGGCCTGCGCGAGCAGAGCGGGGCGCTCTACAGCGTGATGGCCGAGCTGTATTCCAACGCGCTGGAGCATGGCGTGCTGGGGTTGGATTCGCGGCTCAAGTGTGATGCTCAAGGGTTTGCCGAGTATTATCGCCAGCGCAATGAGCGGTTGGCGCATTTGAACAGCGGTTACGTGCGTGTGCATGTGCAGGTGGTGCCGACCAGCGCCGGCGGCAAGATGACCTTGCGCGTTGAAGACAGTGGGCCTGGGTTTGACGTGGAACAGGTGTTGGCGCAGCCGCTGGATGCGGACCGTCTGTCTGGCCGGGGGTTGAGCCTGGTGCGTCAATTGAGCAGCGCTGTACGCTGGTCCGACGGCGGGCGTAGTGTGTGCGTGGAGTTTTGCTGGGGGGCTCTGGCATAATCCGCCGATTCTTGATCAAGGAGCGAGCAAGTGGCTGAGATTCATCTGGACCCTGATGTGTTGTCGGGTTTGCAGGAGGTTATGGAGAGCGAGTATCCCAAGTTGCTGGATACCTTTCTCGATGACTCACAGAAGCGCGTCGAGGCTTTGCGCAAGTCTCGGGACGATGCCAAGGCGTTGGGGCGGATTGCGCATAGCTTCAAGGGCAGCAGCGGGAACCTTGGGGCCGTGAGGTTGGCGCACTTGTGCCAGCGGTTGGAGCTTGAGTCGGTGGGGTCTGCGGCGGGGGAACTTTGGGCGTTGGTGGATCAGATTGATCATGAGTTTGCTTTGGTTCGGCCGATGTATGAATCGGAGCGGGAGCGGTTTCAGCTTTAGTTGCAGCCCTTTCAAGCTCTTTAGGCAGAACAGGTACAACACAGAAATCCCCACAAACCAAAAACCTGGCCCGACTCTTGCTCTACCTCCATCACTGCATCCCCGATCCCCATGCAGTGGAGACCTTTACTTATGCCAGTTGCCCCGAATTCGCTTCTTCAGGCTGCCCCCGCGGCCAAGCCTCAAGCGCCTGCCGTCACCCCGCCGGCAGCGGCTGTGGACCCGCGAAACAAGGCCCCTGGCTTCGCTCAAGTGTTCGCGACTCAAGGCTCAAAACCCACGGTAAAGCCTGACGACGCACCGGCCAAGCCAGCGCGCGACAAGCCTTCCGATGCCAGCGCCAAGCCTGCCGCCACCACCGAAAAACCTGTCGCCACCACCGACAAGCCTGCCGCCAGCGCGCCAGCGGTTGCCGATAGCGGCAATCCCTTGCCTGCCACGCCGCCGGCCAAGCCGGACGACAGCGCCAGCGCTGACGACGACAAACCCACCGACCCATCGCTGGCGCAGCAGCCCGCAGTTGATCCCGTCGTCGACCCGGCACTGATTGCCACGGTTACGCCCGTTGCCGTCCCTGTCACCGTGCCCGTGCCTGTGCAAACCCCGGCACCGGTGGCTGCCACGACGGACGACAAATCCCAACCGGTCGTCGCCACACCCGTCGCCGCGCCGGTCGATGCCAAGCAACCGGCCTTCGACCCTGAAGCCGACCCGCTGGACTCAATGCCGGCCGTGCGCCTGGCGATGGAGCAGGGCGGTCACGTCTCGGCCAGCAGCCAGACCCCGCAGAAAGCCGCGCCGACCACGACGCAGGATCAGCCGACCGCTGCACAGAATTTCGCCACCGGCCTTGCATCGATGGTCGACCAGCAAGCCACCAAAGACAGCACTGACCAGGGCGGCGACAAAGCCTTCAGCGGCCTGATCGAAGGCGGTCTCAAGGATTTGAAAAGCGCCAACAGCGACACTCGCGTTGACAATTTCACCGACCGCCTGGCCGCGCTGACCCAGGCCGCCACGCCGAAAACCGCCAACGCTTTGCCACCAGTGGCCAACGCGCCGCTGGCCATGCACCAGAGCGGCTGGACCGAAGAAGTGGTCAACCGCGTGATGTACCTGTCCAGCGCCAACCTCAAGTCGGCAGAAATCCAGTTGCAGCCGGCCGAGTTGGGTCGTTTGGACATCAAGGTCAATATCACGGCGGATCAGCAGGCCCAGGTGACCTTTATGAGTGGCCACGCCGTGGTGCGTGAAGCCCTGGAAACCCAGTCCGGCCGTCTGCGCGAGATGTTCGCCCAGCAAGGCATGGGGCAGGTGGACGTGAACGTCTCCGACCAGTCCCGCGGCTGGCAAGGGCAGGGCCAGGAACAACAACAGCAGAACCAGGCGCGCGGTGTGAGTGGCGGCAATGGGCGTGGGGATGGCGGCGACTCGGCGGATCACGCCGAAGTGGCTGCGGCCGTCGCGCCGGTAACCCAGACCGTGGTGGGCTCCAGCGCGGTCGACTACTACGCCTGACGCACGCCTTGCCCAGCCCTGAATGTGGGAGCTGGCTTGCCTGCGATAGCGGTGTATCAGTCACAGAAATGTAAACTGACATACCGTCATCGCAGGCAAGCCAGCTCCCACCCTTGATTTGTGTGGTTCCCTCTACACCAGACAACTCTGGCATAACACTTGCTCTTGCCTTTCCGAAGATCTATGAATTCCAGAATAGTGACGGATTATTGGCATGGCGAAGAGCGACGACGCAGCAGCAACCCCTCCCGCAGGCGAAGGCAAAAGCAAAGGCAAGCTCAAGCTCATCCTGTTGATCGTGCTGGGCTTGCTCCTGGCCATTGGCGCCTCGATTGGCGGCACGTGGTACATCATGCACAGCAGCGCCAGCAAACCTGCCCCTGTTGCCGAAACCGCCACTAACGTCAAGCAACCGGCAATCTTTGAGCAGATGCTTCCGGCCTTTGTCGCCAACTTCAACCAGAATGGTCGTCAACGCTACCTGCAGGTGAGCATCACCTTGCTGGCGCGTAACCAGGCGGACTTGGATGCCCTCAAGGTGCACATGCCGGTGATCCGCAACAACCTGGTGATGCTGTTCTCCGGGCAGAGCTTCGACACCCTCGCCACGCCAGTCGGCCAGGAGATGCTGCGCCAGAAGGTCACTGCCAGCGTGCAGGAAGTGGCCCAGAAAGAACTCGGCAAAGTCGTGGTCGAGCAGGCGCTCTTCACTAACTTCGTATTGCAGTAGGATCACGACATGGCCGTGCAAGACCTGCTGTCCCAGGATGAGATCGACGCGCTGTTGCATGGCGTCGACGATGGTCTGGTACAGACCGAAATGGCTGCCGAACCCGGCAGCGTCAAAAGTTATGACCTGACCAGCCAGGATCGCATCGTCCGTGGGCGCATGCCGACCCTGGAAATGATCAACGAACGTTTCGCCCGCTACACCCGTATCAGCATGTTCAACATGCTGCGCCGTTCGGCGGACGTGGCAGTGGGCGGCGTGCAGGTGATGAAGTTCGGCGAGTATGTGCATTCGCTGTACGTGCCTACCAGCCTCAACCTGGTCAAAATCAAACCCCTGCGCGGCACCGCGCTGTTCATTCTTGACGCCAAGCTGGTGTTCAAGCTGGTGGACAACTTCTTCGGCGGCGACGGCCGTCACGCCAAGATCGAAGGGCGTGAATTCACCCCCACCGAACTGCGCGTGGTACGCATGGTGCTGGAGCAAGCCTTCATTGACTTGAAGGAAGCCTGGCAAGCGGTCATGGAAGTCAATTTTGAGTACATCAACTCGGAAGTGAACCCGGCCATGGCCAACATCGTCGGCCCCAGCGAAGCCATTGTGGTGTCCACGTTCCACATCGAACTCGATGGCGGTGGCGGCGACCTGCACGTGACCATGCCGTACTCGATGATCGAGCCGGTGCGCGAGATGCTCGATGCCGGTTTCCAGTCCGACCTCGACGACCAGGACGAACGCTGGGTCAAGGCCCTGCGCGAAGACCTGTTGGACGTCGACGTGCCGCTGACCGCCACGGTGGCCCGTCGCCAGTTGCGGTTGCGCGATATTTTGCACATGCAGCCGGGCGATGTGATTCCCGTGGAGTTGCCGGAAGAACTGATCATGCGCGCCAACGGCGTGCCGTCGTTCAAGGTCAAGCTCGGTTCCCACAAGGGCAACCTGGCGCTGCAAGTGATCGAACCGATCAACCGCCGCTGATCAACCTTAATTTTTGCTGCGCCGAGGACATGTAATGGCTACCGAACACGAAAACACTTCCGCCGAAGACCAGGCACTGGCTGACGAATGGGCCGCGGCCCTGGAAGAAACCGGCGATGTTGGCCAGGACGATATCGACGCGCTGCTGGCCGCCGACGCCGCGACCTCGCCGGCCGGCAACCGCCTTGCGATGGAAGAATTCGGCAGCGTGCCGAAGAACAACGACCCGGTGACGCTCGACGGCCCGAACCTGGATGTGATCCTCGACATTCCGGTGTCGATCTCCATGGAAGTCGGCAGCACCGAAATCAACATCCGCAACCTGCTGCAACTCAACCAGGGTTCGGTGATCGAGCTCGACCGCCTGGCCGGTGAGCCGCTGGACGTGCTGGTCAACGGCACGCTGATCGCCCATGGCGAAGTGGTGGTGGTCAACGAGAAGTTCGGCATCCGCCTGACGGACGTGATCAGCCCAAGCGAACGCATCAAGAAGTTGCGCTGATATGAAGTATTCGATGGCGGGACTGTTTCTGGCGCTGCCATTGAGCGCCCTGGCGGCCGAGCCGGTTGCGCAAGCGACGGCGGCGGCTGCGCCCGTGGTCAGCAGCGGCATCGGCGGCCAGTTGACCCAGCTTGTACTCGGGTTATTGCTGGTGGTGGGGCTGATTTTTGTGTTGGCCTGGTTGATGCGCCGCGTGCAGCGCATCGGGCCGGGCAATGGCCAGGTAATCGAGATGATCGGCTCGCGCGCCCTCGGCCCGCGTGATCGTCTGGTGCTGGTGCAAGTGGGCGACGAGCAAATCCTGCTCGGCATCACGCCTGGGCGCATCACGCCGTTGCACGTGCTCAAGACACCGGTGGAAGTGGCCAAAACCGAGGCCGCCACGCCAGAATTCGCCCAGCGCCTGATGGAATTGCTGGGCAAGGATCAGAAGGATAAAAAGTAATGCGCGTTTTGTTGACGCTCATGCTGTTGCTGGCCGCGCCGTTGGCGTTTGCGGCCGACCCGTTGTCGATTCCGGCCATTACCCTGGGCACCAATGCCGCCGGGGCGCAGGAATATTCGGTCAGCCTGCAAATCCTGCTGATCATGACGGCGCTGAGTTTTATCCCGGCGTTCGTCATGCTGATGACCAGCTTTACGCGGATCATCATTGTGTTCTCGATTCTGCGTCAGGCCCTGGGCCTGCAGCAGACGCCGTCGAACCAGATTCTCACCGGCATGGCGTTGTTTCTGACGATGTTCATCATGGCGCCGGTGTTTGACAAGGTGAACCAGCAAGCCCTGCAACCCTACCTGGCGGAAAAACTGACGGCCCAGGACGCGATCGATAAGGCCCAGGGCCCGATCAAGGACTTCATGCTGGCGCAAACCCGTTCCAGCGACCTTGAGCTGTTCATGCGCTTGTCCAAGCGCACCGACATCGCCACCCCGGATCAGGCGCCGCTGACCATCCTCGTGCCTGCGTTCGTAACCTCTGAGCTGAAAACCGCCTTCCAGATCGGCTTCATGATCTTCATCCCGTTCCTGATCATCGACCTGGTGGTGGCGAGCGTGCTGATGGCCATGGGTATGATGATGCTCTCGCCGCTGATTATTTCGCTGCCGTTCAAGATCATGTTGTTTGTGCTGGTGGACGGCTGGGCGCTGATTATCGGCACCCTCGCCAGCAGTTTCGGAGGGGTGTAGCGCCATGACGCCAGAAGTTGCGGTCGACCTGTTCCGTGAAGCGCTGTGGCTGACCACCGTGATGGTCGCCGTGCTGGTGGTGCCGAGCCTGTTGGTGGGCCTGCTGGTGGCGATGTTCCAGGCCGCGACCCAGATCAACGAACAGACCCTGAGCTTCCTGCCGCGCCTGCTGGTGATGCTGGTCACGCTGATCGTCGCCGGCCCGTGGCTGGTGCGTACCTTTATGGAATACATCCTGCAGTTGTACGGCAGTATTCCGCAGTTGATCGGCTGACCCGATGCAGTCTGTACTGGCATTGACCGACACCCAGATCAGCACGTGGGTGGCGTCCTTTATCTTGCCGATGTTTCGCGTCACGGCCGTGCTGATGACCATGCCGGTGTTTGGCACCACGCTGGTTCCACGGCGCATTCGCCTGTATTTCGCCTTCGCCATCACCGTGGTGATCGTGCCCGGCTTGCCGCCGATGCCGCCGGTGAATGCCCTGGACCTCAGCGCCTTGCTACTGATTGCCGAGCAAATCCTGATCGGCGCGCTGCTGGGTTTCTCCCTGACGTTGTTCTTCCAGGCGTTTGTGATCGCCGGGCAAATCATCTCGATCCAGATGGGCATGGGCTTCGCGTCCATGGTCGATCCCACCAACGGCGTGTCGGTGGCGGTGATCGGGCAATTCCTGACCATGCTGGTGACCTTGCTGTTTCTGGCCATGAACGGGCACTTGGTGGTGTTCGAGGTCATGACCGAAAGCTTCACCACCTTGCCGGTGGGCTCGGGGCTGGTGGTCAACCATTTCTGGGAACTGGTAGGGCGCCTCAGTTGGGTGTTGGGCGCGTCCCTGTTGCTGGTGCTGCCGGCAATCACCGCACTGCTCATCGTCAACATCGCGTTTGGCGTGATGACTCGCGCGGCGCCACAGTTGAACATCTTCTCGATTGGTTTCCCCCTGACGCTGGTAATGGGCATGGGAATTTTCTGGATCGGCATGGCCGACATTCTCAATCAGTATCAGCCGCTGGCGACCGACGCCTTGCAGTTCTTACGTGATCTGGCACGGGCGCGTTGAGCCATGGCCGAGAGCGAGAGTGGCCAGGACAAAACAGAAGACCCCACGGAGAAACGTAAAAAGGACTCCAGGGAAAAGGGCGAGATTGCCCGTTCCAAAGAACTCAACACCCTGGCGGTGATGCTCGCCGGTGCCGGTGGCCTGCTGATTTACGGCGGCGGCCTGGCGCTGGACTTGATGGAGTTGATGAAGCTCAACTTCACCCTGCCGCGCGAGGTGCTGCTCAGCCCTGACGCCATGGGGCTGTACCTGCTGCACTCGGGCAAAATCGCGATTCTGGCGGTGCAGCCGGTGCTGATCACCTTGTTGCTGGCGGCGCTGATCGGCCCGGTGTCCCTTGGCGGGTGGCTGTTTGCCGCCGGCAGCATGGCGCCCAAATTCAGCCGCATGAACCCTGGGCCAGGGCTCAAGCGCATGTTTTCCAGCAAGGCGCTGGTGGAACTGCTCAAGGCGCTGGCGAAATTCATTTTGATTCTGTTTGTGGCGGTGACGGTGTTGTCGTCCGACATCGACGACTTGCTGCGCATCGCCCATGAGCCGCTGGAGTCGGCGATCATTCACAGCGTGCAACTGGTGGGCTGGAGCTCGCTGTGGATGGCCTGCGGGCTGATCATCATTGCGGCGGTGGATGCGCCGATTCAGTTGTGGGAAGCCCACAAAAAGCTGTTGATGACCAAGCAGGAAGTGCGTGACGAGCACAAGGACCAGGAAGGTCGGCCTGAGGTCAAACAGCGCATTCGCCAACTGCAACGCGAGATGTCGCAGCGCAAAATGATGGCCTCGGTACCCGACGCCGACGTGGTCATCACCAACCCGACGCATTACGCCGTTGCGCTCAAGTACGACCCGGAGAAGGGCGGCGCGCCGATGTTGCTGGCCAAGGGCAGTGACTTTACCGCGCTGAAAATTCGCGAAATTGCGGTGGCCAACGAGATTTTGCTGCTGGAGTCGCCGGAGTTGGCGCGGTCGATCTTCTATTCCACTGATCTGGACCAGGAAATTCCTGCGGGCCTGTATTTGGCCGTGGCGCAGGTGTTGGCCTATGTCTATCAGATCCGCCAATACCGTGCAGGCAAGGGCAAGCGCCCGGATCCGTTGAAGGATCTGCCGATTCCGCCGGAGTTGCGTCGCGACTCCTGACGCGTCCGTCGCGTCTTCCTCTTTCTGTCGCTAGCCTGCTTGCCATAGGCTCAATTGCCACCGTGCCATTCGTCTTGAATACACCGTTACCTGTCAACGTTGACAGTTGTCAGCACTGCACTCTCGCGGTTTTATGGCGCCAGCACTGCGCGCAGGTAGTCAAGAGATGCAGGGGGAATGGCCATGGAAGCGGTGACGGGTACGGTCAAGTCTTACAACCCCAGAACCGGGGAAGGCTTGATAGCGCTGGACGGTGAGGGTGAGCCTGTGCGTGTGGACCTTAGCGGTTCGGCTGGGGTTCGGCTCAGGAAGGGCCAGCGGGTGCGGTTTTCCAGGGTTCATCGTCCCAGGGGTGTGTTTGCGTTTTGTGTCAGGGTTATCTAGCGGTCGCATGTGCGTGCATGGATCAAAAAATGTGGGAGCTGGCTTGCCTGCGATGACTGAGCATTGCTGGCATTTCTGGTGACGGGCACGCTGCAATTGCAGGCAAGCCAGTTCCTACATTTGAATTGCGTGTTTTCAGTCGGTTTGTGGGTTGCCTGGGTCTGCTTCGGGGGGCGGGGCGATGTCATCCAGCGCGCGCTCGGCCAGTAACTTTGCCACTTCAATCAACTGCGCAATGCCTAGCGCGCCTGCTCGTTTGGAACCTTCCAGCTCAAATGCGAAATCGCAGGTTAGGGCGTGGGCGGAGGCGAGTGTTTCGGTGAGGTTGACCAGCAGGTCTTCGGTGCTGATGCCGTTGATGAGGGTGAAGAGTACGGTGGGGGAATTATGTGTGGTTTTGGACATGGCGTCGCTCCGTGAAAAGTATGAGAGTGCTCATTCGTATTGCGAGCCGCGACGCCCGACCGCTGCATTTGCAGCGGTGTGCGGAGACTAAAGAGCCAGGTTCCTAGGGACAACCCGAAAACCTTGTAGGAAGCATCCTGGGCCGCAGCGGATGTACACCTATCCAAATGTGGGAGCTGGCTTGCCTGCGATGGCGGTCTGTCGGGGTACATATCCGTTGCTGCGGTAACGGCTGGTATTGGTTCCGCTCTTACAGCGGGTCACTTTTGGAAGGACCCAAAAGTAACCAAAAGGTCCTCGCCCCACCACTCGGCAC